>NZ_AUFD01000069.1:0-1031 GCF_000426325.1 Streptomyces sp. CNS606 | reverse complement strand
GTGAGGGTGGCGGCGAGTGCGGCGTGGAGGACCATGAAGACGGTGGTGCCGGTCTCCCGTGCGAGTTCCACCACACGGGCGTGGGTGGCGGCGTCCAGCTGGAACCGGTGCAGCCCTCCGGTCCGGTCCGCCTCCGCGGTGGCCGTCCGGTCCGCCGGCAGCTCTATCCGGTCCGGGAGGCCGGCGAGGGTGTGGCGCCAGTGGTCGAGCTGGCTGGCGAGGAGGCCGGCGGGGTCGTGGGGGTCGCCGAGGAGTTCGCGCTGCCAGAGGGTGTAGTCGGCGTACTGGACGGGCAGTTCGCCCCACCCGGGTTCCTCGCCGTTGCTGCGGGCGCTGTATGCGGCACTCAGGTCGCGGAGCAGTACGGGCATCGACCAGCCGTCGCTCACGATGTGGTGCATCACCAGCAGCAGCACGTGCTCCTGCGCGGACACCCGCAGCAGGTGCGCCCGGAGCGGGACGTCCCTCTCGAGGTCGAACAGCCGGGCGGACTCCGCCTCCACGGCTGCGGCGACCTCGTCCTCGGCGCAGTCCACGACGGACCACGACAGGTGGAAGTCGTCCGCCGGCAGGATGTGCTGGTGGGGTTCGCCGTCGGGGGCGGGGAAGACGGTCCGCAGCACCTCGTGACGGGCCACGACGTCCTTCGCCGCACGCCGCAAGCGGTCCGCGTCGAGCGGCCCGCGCAGGTGAACGGTCCACGGCACCTGGTAGGCGGCGTCGCCGCCCTCGGTCGTGTCCAGGAACCACAGCCGCTGCTGCGCGTGCGACAGCGGAATGCGCTCGGGACGACACGTCGGCAGCAACGGAGTCCGCGCCTCCTGCGTATCCGACAACCGGCCGGCCAGGCCCTCGACGGTCGGAGCACCGAAGAGGTCACGGATGCCGGCCTCGACGCCGAGCGTCGCGCGGATGCGGCTGATCAGCCGGGCGGCGAGCAGGCTGTGTCCGCCGAGGTGGAAGAAGTTGTCGTCGGCGCCGACGGTGTCGAGGCCGAGGACGTCGGCGAAGAGGGTGCAGAGGATCTCTTC
>NZ_AUFD01000067.1:0-1157 GCF_000426325.1 Streptomyces sp. CNS606 | reverse complement strand
CAGGTGGCGGCCGTGCTGGGGGAGGGGCGGCAGTCGCGGTGGCTGGAGGTCAGTCACGCCTTCCACTCCGTGCTGATGGACCCGATGCTGGAGGAGTTCCGCCGCGTCGCGGCAGGCCTCTCCTTCCACCCGGCGCAGACCCCGATCGTCTCCACCCACACCGCACGGCTCGTCGAGGAGTTCACCGCCGACTACTGGGTGGACCAGCTGCGCGGCACGGTCCGCTTCGCCGACGCCACGGCACGGGTGAAGTCCCTGGGCGTCTCGCGTTTCGTCGAGATCGGTCCGGATGCCAGTCTCGTCGGCGCCGTCGAGGAGACCTGCGAGGACGACACGCTCGCCCTGCCGCTGCTGCGCCGTGACCGGCCGGAGCCGCGGGCACTCGTCGCGGCCGTCTCCCGCCTCTGGGCACACGGCCTCCGCGTGGACTGGGACGCGTTTTTCGCCCCGTCCGGCGCCGAGACCGTCGACCTGCCCACGTACGCCTTCCAGCACGAACGCTTCTGGCCCTCGCGGAAGATCGGAATGCCCGCGGACACCGGTACGGAAGCCGGTACGGACGCCGGACTGTGGGACGCCATCGAGCGCGGCGACGCGCAGTCGCTCGCCGCCGAGCTGGGCCTGGGCGGTGCCGAGACCTCGTTCGCCGACGCGCTGCCCGCACTGTCGGCGTGGCGCCGACGCCGCGAGGAGAACGCCTCGCTCGGGCGGCTGCGCCACCAGGTGTCGTGGTCGCCCGTCGGCCTGACGCCCGGCGCCGTGGTGTCCGGCCGCTGGCTGCTGGTCGAGGCAGCGGGCACGGACGAGCAGTGGGCGGACGCCCTCGCCGGGGAACTGGCCGCGCGCGGGGCCGCGGTGAACCGTCTGCAGCTCGCGGCCTCCGACGTGGACCGCGCGTCGCTGGCCGCACGGCTCGGTGAGTTCGCCGACTGCACGCGCGTGGTGTCCTTCCTGGCCCTCGACGACGCGGCCCACCCGCAACAACCCGGCCTTCCCGCCGGTCTCGCGGACACGGCCGTACTGGTGCAGGCCCTCGCGGACGCGGACCTGGACGCCTCGCTGTGGGCGGTGACGTCCGGCGCGGTCGCGGCCGGCCCCGGTGACGCGGTCCCGCACCCCGTTCAGGCCGGTGTCTGGGGTCTGGGTCGTGTGGTGGC
>NZ_AUFD01000066.1:0-1278 GCF_000426325.1 Streptomyces sp. CNS606 | reverse complement strand
ACCTCGCCCGCGGCATCCACCCCGCCATCCTCACCGACCGCGGCCTCGGCCCCGCCCTCACCACCCTCTCCCGACGCTGCACCGTCCCCGTCACCGTGACCGCCGACCTGGGCGAACGGCCCGCGCCCGCGATCGAGGGCATCGCGTACTTCACCGTCTCCGAGCTGCTCCAGAACGTCAGCAAGCACAGCGGCGCCCGGACGGCCGCGGTGGAGGTGTGGCGGTCGGCCGGGCGGCTGATGCTTCAGGTCACCGACGACGGGAAGGGCGGCGCGGGCACCCGGCCCGGTTCCGGGCTGGACGGGTTGGCGGAACGGCTGGACGCCGTCGACGGACTGCTCGTCGTCGACTCCCCCGCGGGCGGACCGACCACCGTCACCGCCGAGCTGCCGTGGCGCGCACGGGAGCGCGCGGGCCGATGACGACCCGGTCCGAGGAGTCCGAGGAGAGGGCGACGACCATGACGTACACCGCTGTTCCGCCGGCCGCGGACCGCGGCGCCGCCGCGGCCCGTCGCGGGCCGTCGGCCCGGCTGCTGCTCGCGCCGGTCTCCGGCCGCGCATGGCGGGAGTACGGGTACGTCGCGACCGGCATGGTCGTGGCGCCGTTCGCCTTCGCGTTCGCCGTGGCGATGCTGTCCGCCGGCGCGGGGCTGCTGGTCACGTTCCTCGGTGTGCCGGTGCTGGCCGCGGGCCTGGCCGGGTGCCGGGCGCTGGGGCGGCTGGAGCGGGCCCGTGCCCGGGCACTGCTGGGCATGCGGGTCGACGAGCCGGAACCCGTACGGGCTGCGCAGCGCAAGCCGGGCGCGGTGGCACTGATGGGTGCGGTGCTGCGGAGCGGGGTGTCGTGGCGGAGCATGCTGTACGCACTGCTGCACTTCCCGTGGGCGGTGTTCACCTTCTCCCTGACGGTGAGCTTCCTCGCCACCGGCTGGACGGCCTTCCTCTATCCGGCCTGGCACTGGGTGTTCCCCACCTTCACCGACCAGCCGGGCCTCCAGATGTGGGAGGCCCGCCCCGGCGAGAACTGGTACCTGGAGACGCCGACCGATCTGGCGATGGCCTGCACGGCCGGTCTGCTCGTGGTGCTGGCCACGCCGTGGCTGGTCCGGGGGCTGACGACGGTCGACCGGCTCGCCGTGAACGGGCTGCTGGGACCCTCCCGGCTGACGACCCGTGTGCGGGAACTGGAGTCGGACCGGGGGGTGGTGGTCGACACCGCCGCCGCCGACCTGCGCCGCATCGAACGCGACCTGCACGACGGCGCCCAGGCCCGCCT
>NZ_AUFD01000065.1:0-1497 GCF_000426325.1 Streptomyces sp. CNS606 | reverse complement strand
ACGGGCAAGTGTTTCCGGGCGCATCGACCCTGCCCTCCGCCCACGCCCCCTCACGTCCCTGCCGCCGCCCCCGGCCCACCCCCGTGCCCCTGGGGAAGGGGCTTGCAAGGGGTGCCCGGCGAACACGGGCGGGTGTTTCCGGGGGTATCGGCTCTGCTCTCAGGTCCCACGCCGCCCCCGTGCCCCTGGAGAGGGTGGGACGGTCGGTCGCAGTGTGCGGGGGAGATGATCCGGCCCACCGTCGCGGAGGGGTACGTCCTGGCAGAAGACACGAACCGGGGTGTGGCTTGCCACCCAATCGGAGTGGGATCACCAGGGGGCTCTACGCGCGTAGGCGGAATCAGGCTACCCTGCTTCGCGTGAACGTATCTGCGCCTATCGACGAGTCCCCGCACGACCACGCAGCGGCAGCCGCGAAGCGGCTGCGCGAGATCACCGGGGTGGACACCCACGACGTCGCGCTGGTCATGGGGTCCGGCTGGGTCCCCGCCGCCGACGCCCTCGGCGCACCCGAGCACGAGTTGGCCGTCACCGACCTGCCGGGCTTCCCCCCACCTGCGGTGGAGGGGCACGCGGGGAAGATCCGTTCCTACAAGGTCGGCGAGAAGCGGGCCCTGGTCTTCCTCGGGCGCACCCACTACTACGAGGGCCGCGGCGTCGCCTCGGTCGTCCACGGCATCCGTACGGCAGTCGCCGCCGGCTGCAAGACGATCGTGCTCACCAACGGCTGCGGCGGGCTGCGCGACGGGATGCGGGTCGGTCAGCCGGTGCTGATCAGCGACCACATCAACCTCACGGCCGCCTCTCCCATCGTCGGTGCGAACTTCACCGACCTCACCGACCTGTACTCGCCGCGCCTTCGCGCGATGTGCCAGGAGATCGACGCCACCCTCGAAGAGGGCGTGTACGTGCAGTTCCCCGGGCCGCACTACGAGACGCCGGCCGAGATCAACATGGTCCGGGTGCTCGGCGGCGACCTGGTCGGCATGTCCACGGTGCTGGAGGCGATCGCCGCCCGCGAGGCGGGCGCCGAGGTGCTGGGTATCTCGCTGGTCACCAACCTGGCCGCGGGCATCACCGGGGAGCCGCTCAACCACGAGGAGGTCCTCCAGGCCGGTCGCGACTCCGCCAACCACATGGGCTCCCTCCTCGCCCAGGTCCTCCAGCGCGTCTGACCACCCGACCGATGACCTCGGAGGGTGCCCTGCGCGTGAGAACGACACGGCCGTTCGGTCTTCGGATCCGCGCGCATCTCACCAGTCACCTCGGAGGTGTTCCTCCCCTCAGGGTCCCTACGGGCCCTCCCATCTGTGCCGGGATCCACACGGGGTGTTCTCCCTCCCTCAAGAGCACGGGGGTGGGCCGAGGGCGCCGGGACGTGAGGGGGCGTGGGCGGAGGGCCGGGTCGATGCGCCCGGAAACACTTGCCCGTGATTTGTGGGCCGCGAAGTAGAGGTCCAACCTCTAACGTCGCCGAGAACGCGGCCCGTAAATCAT
>NZ_AUFD01000064.1:0-1513 GCF_000426325.1 Streptomyces sp. CNS606 | reverse complement strand
GCCGAGGTTGAAGTCGTACTTGCCGTTGCCGTTGTAGTCGATGCCGTGCACCACCACGACGGCGGTGCCGGCGCGCAGCGACTTCGCGGCCTCCTCGCTGACCGTGAAGCTGCGCTCGTAGGTGTACATCGAGCCGGTGGGGAAGCGGTCCACCGCCAGACCGGAGGCCGGGCTGGTGTCGCCGCGTGTCGTGAGCGAGGTGCCGATCCTGCCGTAGAACGGCGCCCCGTCAGGCGTGGACAGAGACAGCTTGCCGTTGTGCTTCGTGGCCGCCGACTCCGGCGGGCACACGCCCTTGGCGGCGATGTGGAAGTGCTGCGCGTGCGGGGCGTTCAGCAGGCCCTTGACGTGCATCTTGACGCTGACGTGCCGGCCCTTGAGGTGGACCTTGGCCCAGCCGCGCCCGGTGACCCTGTTGACCTTGAACGGGTCCAGCTTCGCGTGCAGCGAGAGCGGCTTGTGGTGGTCGGGGGTGGGCATGCCACCAGCGGTGGCGGCCGGGGCGAGGGCCATCATCGGCGCAGTGGCGGCCAGCGCCGCCGCGGCAGCCAGAACGGTTCGCTTCATCAGGGTTCTCCAGCTGAGAGAAACGGACGCGACCCCAGGCGAAGAAGCGTGCACGTGCCGGGGGCCGCCGCATACACCTCTCGAAACTGACCGTCCCGCCCGCTGTCCGCCACTGCAGCCGCACCCTGGAAGACGTCACCAGAATCGGCCACCCGGCCCAACCACCAGTCTCCGCCCGCACCGCACAAGGCCCGGCCGGTGCAGGTCACACGACCCCACCATGACCGCACCGCTGCCGCGACACCCAACACCTCGAAGCCGATGCGACGAACGGGCGACTCCGGTGTAGGCACCGCAGCCTTCCACTCGCCCCGCCGCATCGACTGCGGTACGCCCTCATCTCACCGAAGTACTCCAGCCCGAAGATCGGATCGCCGTTCGCACTCGCCCGGCCCGGAAGCGTGCGCCCCCGGAGGTTCCGGTTCGCCGGCGTTCGGGTGTGCGCGTCTCGGCCGGTTGCGGTGGGAGTCGTGCTGATGTGCGCCTGGCGTGCCGACTTTCGGGGAAGATCGTCCGCTGAGCGGGGTGAGGTGGCCATCGTGCGGGTTTGCCCCACGCGTCACTGTTTGTGATCCGCATCACGGCTTGGATCGATGGCTCGCGCATGAATCTGCTCGCCGCGCGAGTGGGGTGACATGTGTCATGCCTGGTCACGCGCCGTGTGTTCTGTGTCGCTTTGGGTCTACTAATCAGTAGTGGATCTTGCATCAGGCATATGCGGTCACCAGGTGGCGTGGCCAAGCCCAGATTCTCGGGAGCGACTTCCGCAAACAGGGCCGCCGACCGGTTGACTTGATGCCGTGAGGACACCGAAGTCCTCAGGCAGACGCGCGAGTTGGAGACAAGGGGAGCGCTCGTTGCGGTGCCTTCCAAGCCGGTCCCGAAAGGACATCGATTTGCTTCAGCCGTCCAGCGGCACGGCGGCCCCGGCCGCCGTCGCCGCCTC
>NZ_AUFD01000063.1:0-1535 GCF_000426325.1 Streptomyces sp. CNS606 | reverse complement strand
CCCGTCGTCGACCAGCCCGTCGTCGACCAGCCCGTCGTCGACCAGCCCGTCGTCGACCAGCCCGTCACCCGCATCTGGAGAGCAGAGCGCGCGGAGCACAGCAGACCAACCTCACCAGACACGAAGGTCACACGTACGGGGGAAACATTTCCGCAGGTCACGCCATGCGGGGCTATTCTCCGGCGCGCAGAGTCCACGCACACCTGAAAGCAGACCCCGCGCACGCTCGGCGAACACCCGTGGCAGAGGCGGGAGAAGGGCGGCCCTCGATGCCGACGACCACGGCCCGGCGCAACCACGCGATGACGAGCCGGGACCTGGAGATCCTGCAATGGGTCGGCAGGTGGCGGGCCATCACCTGCGACCAGGTGGCGCGGGAGTTCGACCGGCGCGCAGGAAGTACGCGGCGCCGCGAGGTCTACGAGCGCCGACTGCGCGCGCTCAACGCCCTGGGCCTGCTGCGGCAGTCCAGGCCGCTGGGCGACCGGCCCCGCGTCCACTGGCTCTCACGAGCCGGGATGACGGCCGCCGGCATCGACGGCACCCCGGCGTCGCCGGGCGTCGCGGAACTCGTACACGACCTTGAGGTGATCGAGCTCGCAGACCACCTGACGAAGATCCAGCCCGACCACCATCTGATCACCGAACAGGAGATCCGACGCGCCGAACCGAACCCCTCCTCCGGCCCCGGCGCCCGGCTGCGCTCCGACGTCGAGATCGGCGCCGGCCGCGGAACCGGCGGCCGCGCCTTCCCCGATCTTGCATCCGTCGTCACCAACCCCGACGGCAGCGAGCAAGTGTGGGTCCACGAGCTGGAACGCGCCCGCAAAGGCCGCGCCCGACTGATGACGATCATGCTCTCGTACGCCTACGCCGAAAACGTGAACGGCGTCGTCTACTGGGCCTGGCCCGACCTCGTCGACCTCCTGGAGAGCGTGGCAGTTGAAGCCAACCGGGCAGCCGAGGCAGCAGGCCTACGGCCGTGCGTCATCGTCCGACCCTGGCGCCCCCAACTCTGACGACCCGGCCTGCGGGGTGTGCTCCAAGGCGTGCTGCCGAGTCTGCTCGTTCCCTGCCCGCACAACGGGTTGACAGTGTCGTTGAGCTGGTCGAGGAACTGCGAAAGGTTCTGACCGTGGCATGTGGTCATGGTCGCCGTCGCCGGGCTGTTCACGAGTGCCTCCGCTCAGCGCCGCTCTCAGTCATCCGGTCTCTCCGGTGAAGACTGCCACCCGGATCAAGACAGCGCGCACGATACGGGGCGGCTTCCATCGCAGTGGGATCGGGCACGGACTTGCTGGCCTTCGAGGTACCCCTGCTACACGAAATTGCCGAGGGTCGGAGGGGGATACAGAGCTAGGGAAGCGAACCGATCGGTTCCGTCGAAGCGGTTTCGGAGAGCTTCAGGTCGTCGACGTTCGTGACCGCTCTGAACAGGTGCTAAGAGCTCGTCTCATTTGGCGAGTCTGCGGTAGCAGATGAGGGTGCAGGCGATGCTGGTGAAGGCGAGGAAGTGGTCGGCTTTGCGTTCGTAG
>NZ_AUFD01000062.1:0-1610 GCF_000426325.1 Streptomyces sp. CNS606 | reverse complement strand
GGCTGACGGGACGCGGCTGCATCTGTGGTCGTGTCACGGCGGCGCCAACCAGAAGTGGAACCTCCCCGACTGACCCGCGCCGCCGACGGGCCCGTGCCCAGCACACTCCTCCCCTCCCTTCCCCCTCCCCTCCTTGACGAGAGGAAATCCGACGTGTCCGTGATCCGAAGAATCGCCGCGGCCGCGGCCGGCGGGCTGCTCTGTGCGGCCTTCCTGCCCGGCGCGGCCGTGGGAGCCGGCACGGCCCCCACGGCCGCGCCCTCCGCACCCGCGGCACGCGCCGCCGACCCCGCCTACCAGGTGCTCGCCTTCTCCAAGACCGCCGGCTACCGGCACGGCTCCATCGACGAGGGCCTGACCGCCCTCGGTGAACTCGGCGCCGCGCACGGCTTCACCGTCGACGCCACGGAGGACGCCGGCGCCTTCACCACCGCCAACCTCGCGCAGTACGAGGCGGTGGTCTTCCTCTCCACCACCGGTGACGTCCTGAACGACGCCCAGCAGACCGCGTTCGAGGACTACATCCGGTCCGGCGGCGGCTACGCCGGCGTCCACGCGGCCGCCGACACCGAGTACGACTGGCCCTTCTACGCGGGGCTGGCCGGTGCCCTCTTCCACTCCCACCCGCACATCCAGCAGGCGACCGTGGAGGTGGAGGACCGCGCCCACGCGGCCACCGCCCACCTGGGTGACACCTGGACGCGCACCGACGAGTGGTACAACTACCGCTCCAACCCCCGCGAGACCGCTCACGTGCTGGCGTCCCTGGACGAGGGCTCCTACCAGGGCGGGAACATGGACGGCGACCACCCCATCGCCTGGTGCAAGAACTACGAGGGCGGCCGGGCGTTCTACACCGGCGGCGGCCACACCGAGGGGTCGTACAGCGAGGACGACTTCCGGCGCCACCTGCTCGGCGGCATCCGCTGGGCCGCCGGCGCCGCGGAGGCCGACTGCCGTCCGGAGACCGGCTACACGCCGCTCTTCGACGGCGCCTCCCTGGACGGCTGGTCGCAGGCCGGGCCCGGCTCCTTCGCACTGGAGGACGGCACGCTGACCTCCCGGGGCGGCATGGGCCTGCTCTGGTACCAGGCGCAGGAGTTCTCCTCGTACTCGCTGAAACTGGACTGGCGGATGTCCGGGGACGACAACTCCGGCGTGTTCGTGGGCTTCCCGGCCTCCGACGATCCGTGGTCCGCGGTGGACCACGGCTACGAGATCCAGATCGACGCCACCGACGCCCCGGAGCGCACCACCGGCTCGGTCTACAGCTTCCAGTCCGCCGACCTGGCCGCCCGCGACGCCGCGCTGAACCCGCCGGGGGAGTGGAACACCTACGAGATCCGGGTCGAGGGCGAACGGCTGCGGATCTGGCTCAACGGCGTGCTGGTCAACGACTTCACCAACACCGACCCCGCCCGGTCACTGGCCGACGGGCACCTCGGTCTGCAGAACCACGGCGACGCGGACGAGGTCGCCTTCCGCCACATCCGCGTCAAGGAACTCGACGGTCCGGGTCCGGGTCCGGGTCCGGGGTCGGGTCCGGTTACGGGGATCGGTGGGAAGTGTGTGGACGTGGCGGGTGGTGGTGCCGCGGACGGTACGCAGGT
>NZ_AUFD01000061.1:0-1704 GCF_000426325.1 Streptomyces sp. CNS606 | reverse complement strand
TCCAGCTCCCCGTACGTCCAGCTCCCCGCCCCGTCGACCAGCGCCACCCCGTCCGGATCACGCCGCGCCCGCTCCACCACCCGCAGATGCACCGGAGGAGCCGGCTCGTGTGTCGCGACGTGCGCGCCGGTCCACTCGGCGGGTACCGCCGACAGTTCGTCCAGGACGTCGGCAAGCAGGCGGTCAGGGTCCGCGGCGAGGGCGGTGAGCACGGTGCGGAGGTCGTCCAGCAGGTGCTGCGCCTCCCGCTCCCCGTAGGCATCGGCGTCGGCGCAGACCCTCAGCTCCAGGCGCTCGCCGGGCAGCACCTGGACGCTTACCGGGTAGTTGGTGCGTTCCAGCAGTCGTCCCCGCTCCAGTACCAGGCCACCGGTGTCGATCCGCGCGAAGGGGTAGTTCTCCACCACCACGATGGAGTCGAAGAGCGAGGCGCCCGCCGGGGCGCCGGCCCACTCGGAGACGTCGGCCAGAGCACTGTGCTGGTGGTCCGCCAGGTCCTGGAGCGCGGCGTGCACGGACCGGGCCCACTCGCCCGTGGTGCGGCATGTCTGGGTCGAGGCACGGAGCGGCAGGGTGTTCACGAAGAGGCCGACCGTTCGCTCCACGCCCACCTCTGCGGGCCGGCCGGCGACCACACTGCCGACGGCGACGTCCGTGGCACCGGTCCGCCCCGCGACCACCAGCGCCCACGCGGCGTGCACGAGAGCGGCGACGGTGACGCCCTGGGTCCGGGCACCACGGCGTACGGCGGCGTCTCGTTCCGGTGTGAGCAGCGTTCCGTGCTCATGCCGGTCGCGGCCACCGGCGCCGCCATGGGCGGCGAGCATCGTGGGGCGCAGCAGAGCGGGCTGGGTGTATCCGTCCAGCCGGTCCCGCCAGAAGGCCTCGTCGGCGGACCGGTCCCGCTCGGAGTTCCAGCGGACGAAGGCACCGTAGTCCGGGGCGGGCGGCAGAACGGCCTCGCGCCCGGCCACGGCCTCCCGGTAGATCTCGAACGCCTCGCCGGCCACCACCGGCAGCGACCAGCCGTCGATCAGCAGGTGATGGTGCGTCCAGACCAGGACCCACCGGTCCGGCGCCGTGTGGAGCAGCGTCAGGCGCACCAACGGTCCGGCGCCGAGGTCGAACCCGGCCTCGCGGTCGTCGTCGAGGAAGCGTGCGAGCCGGTCAGCCGTCGCCTGTTCGCCGAGCCCGGCCGGGCCTGCTTGGTCCTGGCTCGTCCAGTCCTGGTGGACGGCGGGGACGTCGATGTGCCGGGGGACGACCAGGACCGGCCGGTCCCCTTCCTCCCACGCACAGTGGGCCCGAAGTGCCGGGTGCCGGGCGATGGCGGAGCGCCAGGCGTGCAGCAGCCGTTCCGGCTCGGCGTCGCCGCGCAGTTCGCAGACGAGCTGCTCGATGTAGGTGTGGGTGCCGGGTTCGGCGAGGGCGTGGTACAGCATGCCCTGCTGGAGCCCGGACATCGGCCATACGGCGTGCAACGGACCGTGGCGCCGCTCCCAGTGGCCGAGCAGTTCCGCGGGGAGATCGGCGGCGAGGCTTCCGAGAGCCTCGACGGCGGTCGGCGGGGTGCGGTCGGGCGTTCCCGGCTCGGCGGAGCCGAGGAGTTCGGCGTGGGGGGCGAGCCGGGAGACCGTGGGGTGTTCGAACAACTGCCGCGGCGTGATACGGATCCCCGCCCGCCGCGCCAACGCCACCACCTGG
>NZ_AUFD01000060.1:0-1922 GCF_000426325.1 Streptomyces sp. CNS606 | reverse complement strand
CCCAGCAGGTCGTCCTCACCCTCACCGACGCCACCGACGCCCGCGGCGCCGCACGCCTGCGCGCCGCCGCGGCCGAACACGGCGACGCCGTACGCGTCGAGGAGACCCGCGGCGCCATGAGCCCGGCCATCCGGGGCGGAGCCGCCATCACCGGCGGCGGCATCCGCTGCTCCGCCGGCTTCAACACCCGCAAGAACGGCCGGAACTACATCATCGACGCCGGCCACTGCACCAAGGGCGTCGCCAACTGGAACGGCATAGGCCCCTCCGTCGGAGCCAGCTTCCCCGGCAACGACTACGGCCTGATCCGCAACCGCCACAGCAACGCCCCCGGCGTCGTCACCCTCTACAACGGCAACGTGCAGCGCATCGACCGGGCCGGCGCCGCCCGCGTGGGCCAGCGCATCTGCAAGAGCGGCAGCACCACCGGCCTGACCTGCGGCACCGTGCAGCGCACCGGCGTCACCGTCAACTACCCGCAGGGCCAGGTGCGCCAGCTCGTCCAGACCGCCGCCCGGGTGAACTCCGGCGACTCCGGCGGCGCCCTGTTCGCCGGCCGCACCGCGCTGGGCATCACCTCCGGCATGGGCGGCGGCAGCTCGTTCTTCCAGCCCGTCCGCGAGGTCCTCAACCGCTACAACGTCCGCCTCAACTGAACACGGCTCCGAAGATCGAGAGCGGCAAAACCGCCAGCACAAACAGGCCTCAGCCGCCCGTCACACCCACACGACGGACCTACCGTCACCCTTGACCCACCCCGCCGCCGGGCCCACGCGCTGCACAGACCCAGGGCCCGGCGGCACCCAGTACAGCGCACTCTCGGGATACTCCCGTCGTTGCCCGGCTTACCTGCTCTCGGCCCACCTCACGGCCAGCCCGCCACTCGGCATCCTGGGCGACACCTGAGGCTCCGCTGTTCGGGATCTCCCGTAATGAAGAGGACTCGGGCCCTGTCGGCATCTGTTGAGATGGGGCCCGAGTCCTCTGACCGCCTAACCCTCAGGTCAGGACGCCATTTCTCTTGCGCATTCTGCTGTGTGCGCACAACAGAATGCGTTGCAAGTGGCGTCCACTGTACCCCGGTACGTGCTTGCGCTCACATGCGTGCGTAGGCGCAGGACGCCGAGAGCGCAGAAGACGTCCCCTGCTGCCAACGGGTGCCGAGACGCGGCCATCGCTCTACCCCTCAGGGGCGCGCGGTCTATCCTGCATCTCCCGGGTCTCGCGGCGCCTTGAACGCGCTCTGTTCCGTCGCGGGGTCCGGGGCCGCCCCGTGTGTACGTCGCGGTCTCCGCGCCCTTCCAGACCTGGTTCCTCAAGACCTACCTGGACACCGTCCCGTCCGAACTGGACGAGGCCGCCCGCATCGACGGCTGCACACGGCTCCGTGCGGTGCTCGCCGTGGTGCTGCCAGCGGCAAGGCCAGGGATCGCCTCCGCTGCCGTCCTGGGCGGCGTCACCGCCTGGTCCCAGTTCGTGCTGCCGTTCATCCTCGTCGACGTGCCCGAACTTAGCACCGGTCTCGGTCGGCATCGTCAACCTCCAGGGCACCAGCGGCGAGATCACCACCCAGTACCTCGCGGCCGGCAGCATATTGGCCGTCATACCGGTCGTCCTGCTGTTCCTGCTCCTCCAGCGGCACATCGTCGGAGCCCTGACCACCGGAGCGATCAAGGGATAGCCGCCTACCTGCGAGCCATCGCTCCCCTCAAGTGGCGCAGTCACGCTGAAAGCGACGCTCAAGAGGTACACCGCAGCGTCGTCGGCTTGCCGTTGCGCTCCACCGGAACGCGAGTAGTGCCCGACAGCTTTCCGTCGTGCAGGGCACTAAGAGCTCGTCTCATTTGGCGAGTCTGCGGTAGCAGATGAGGGTGCAGGCGATGCTGGTGAAGGCGAGGAAGTGGTCGGCTTTGCGTTCGTAG
>NZ_AUFD01000059.1:0-2418 GCF_000426325.1 Streptomyces sp. CNS606 | reverse complement strand
CTGAACTGCTCCCCGCACCCGCGGGGATGGTCCCTGCGACGTGCGGTCCACGGAGCACTTCTCGAACTGCTCCCCGCACCCGCGGGGATGGTCCCGACGACTACGACCGGGATCTGCCCGAGGTGCTCTGCTCCTCGCACCCGCGGGGATGGTCCCGGACCCCGTCCGCCCATGCCGTGGCGATGGCCCTGCTCCCCGCACGCGCGGGGATGGTCCCCCGATAATGGACGTCACGATCGCCGTGAACAGCTGCTCTCCGCGCCCGCGGGGTATGGGACCATTCTGGTCCGGGCCCAGGTTGGCGGCGATAGCGTGCGGCTTGCGGAGAGCAGGATGTCGATGCAGAAGCCCACCGGAACGGGTGCGCTACGGGGTGTCCCAAGTGAAGCGACCTAAGACTAATCCCTGCACGTCAGCGGCGCCCTGTCTGCGCAACTGCGAGGCGACGTAGTTGAGCTGAAACCCGGTGGTGCACACGTCATCGACGAGGAGAATCCGCTGGTCTCTGACATCGTGGCGGCGGCTGACGCGAATGGCCTGTGCATGCTCCCAGGCTGCCTGTTCCTTCCCCGCCGCGTTTTGATCCTTCGAAGCAGTGGTGGACGTCGTCTTCACCAGGGCAGGCTGCCCGGGAATCGGTAACCGGCCGCTGACATCAACTGACCGGGCAGCGGACAGTATCTCCTCAATGTGTTGGATCGGGGCGCGGCCGGGGTGACTCGGATTCGCCGCGACTAGGTCAATGCCAAGTGTGACCTGCGGGTGTCTGTGCAGCCAATGGGCCACCAACCGACCGAAGACATCCACCATGAACCCGCGCCACTCATCGACTTTGTAGTAGCGCAGCCAGTTTGCGAAGGTGCTGCGGCGCGGGCAGCGGGCGACCGCGTGGATGCGGCTGATGCTGCGCTGACGCCGGCCCGTCCCCACGCTCCAGCGACACAGCGTGTTGAAGCACTTCTCCCCATCCGCCAGCTCCTGACTGCATATTGGGCAGGAGCGCCTGCCGATGTGTAAGAGCTGCCGGGTAGCGCAAACTCCGCATCTCTGCCACGTGCCTGATGCCAAGTACGGGCAGGACCGGCAGCCGGGGAATGCCCTCTGGAAAGGGGCGGAGGACTCGCTCACACGCCCGCCAGCGCTAACTGAATCGCCTCAGGCCCCGCCGGACGCGGCGACTCCGGTTCTTCAAGGCGCCGCAGCACGTCATTGAGCTCGGCGACCTCTACCGCTCGCCGGTCCTCGGCCATCTTCGCTGCCCACGGCTGCACAGCGATCAGCGAACGGAGGAGGAACACGTGCTTCCCGTGTTCGGCGGCGATCCTGGCCTGCATCTTCGCCCCAGACGTGCTGGACGCCTCGATCACTACACTGCCCTGTGTATACCCGGAGGTCACCACATTGCGACGAGGGAAAGTCCAGCGTGCTGGCGAGCTAGTGGGCCAGAACTGGGAGACCAGCGCACCATCCTGAGTGAGGATCCGATCGGCCAACGGCCGATTCTGCGCTGGGTAGACCGGAGCAGCAATCCCCGTGCCCATCACAGCGACCGTACGGCCCCCCGCATCCAGCGTGGCCTTGTGCGCAGCGGCATCGATGCCCTTGGCGAGCCCGCTGACCACAACCACACCAGCCTCGGTGAGACCGCGAGCCATGAGTTCAGCCCGCTTCAGACCCTCAGCGGACGCGTCGCGGGTACCGACCACGGCAACCGAGCGGACATCCTCTGCTCGTAGCTGACCACGGTAGAAGAGGAACGGGGGTAGGTTCGGCACTTGACGTAGGTTCGACGGATACTCTTCATCTAGAACCGTCACTAGCCGCGCCTTGACACGGTCGGCTGCCGCCAACTCGCTCTCGACTCGAGCGCGGGCGGCTTCCACGCCACCGCTCGTGAGGGCACCCCGCAGCACGGGAAGGCTCTTGCGACCTGCGTGGGAGTCTTCGGGGACGTCACCGGCGAGCAGCGCTTCCAAGCCGGCTGGCGACTGAGCCACTCTGGCGATTAGGTTCCAGTCCACCGTCGCACCCTCGTGGTGGAGCGCGCACAAAGCGAGGAGGTTCTCCCGCTGTAAGCCGATATCGACCATGACAAGTCGCTCGCTTCCTTCTACTCACGACCCCGAACTGTTCGAAGGAGAACTCTGGTCTTCCTTACGGGCCGTACGCATCCTCTCACCCATACGAACTTGTGTCAGGCCCTCGCACGTCACACGGCGCAAGAACCCGCGAATGAGTGTCTGTGTCCGCTGGCGAGTTGTTCTGGAGTCGCAGGCGACCGCACGTCACGAGACGGCAAGGCGCGAGTAGAGTCGCAGGTCAGACAGTCTGCTCCCCGCACCCGCGGGGATGGTCCCATCGTCGCCACGGGGCCGCGCTCCGTGCTCAACTGCTCCCCGCACGCGCGGGGATGGTCCC
>NZ_AUFD01000058.1:0-2564 GCF_000426325.1 Streptomyces sp. CNS606 | reverse complement strand
CCGGCGATGTGGTGCAGCACCAGCAGCAGCACATGCTCGTCCGGCGCCGAACGGAACAGCCGGGCACGGAACGGAACCTCCGACGACAGATCGAACGGACGCGCCGCCTCCGTGCGGACCGCCCCGTCCACGTCCTCGGCGTCCGGCGTGCCGAAGGGGAGCTCCACCGCGTCGGGAGCAGGCAGCACGTGCTGGTGCACGCGCCCGTCCTCCTCGGAGAACACCGTGCGCAGCGCTTCGTGACGGCCCACCAGGTCGGTCAGGGCCGCCGCCAGCGCGACCCGGTCCAGGTCTCCCGCCAGCCGCAACGTGTGCGCCACGTGATAGGCGGAGCCGGTGATCCGGGTGAGGTCGAGGAACCACAGACGTCGCTGAGCGGGTGACGCCGGCAGTGTCGTCGGCCGGTCGACCCGCTGCAACGCCGGCCGGGCGGCCTCCGCCGACCCGATCAGTCCGGCGAGACCCGCCACCGTGGGGCAACGGAACACGTCGCGGATCGACAGCTCCACACCGAGGACGCCCCGGACCCGCGCCGACAGGCGTGCGGCCAGCAGCGAGTGGCCGCCGATCCGGAAGAAGTCGTCGTCGACGCCCACGACGTCCCGGCCGAGCAGCTCGGCGAACACGCCGCAGAGAATCTCCTGGTGCGCGGTCCGAGGTGCCCGGTACGGAGCACTCCCGCGGAACTCGGGCTCCGGCAGGGCGCGACGGTCCACCTTGCCGTTCGGGGTCAGCGGCAGCGCCTCCAGCGGAACGAACACCGACGGCACCATGGAGTCCGGAAGTTTCGCCCGGGCGTGGGCGTGCAGTTCCGCGACATCGGGCGACCCCACCAGGTAGGCGACGAGGTGACGCTGGCCGGCCTGGTCCTCCCGTACGGTCACGAGCGCCTTCTCGACGTCCGGGTGAGCCGTCACGGTGGCTTCCACCTCGCCGAGCTCGACCCGGAAGCCGCGGATCTTGACCTGGTCGTCCGCCCGGCCGACGAACTCGAGTTCGCCGTCGGCCCTGCGGCGTGCGAGATCCCCGGTGCGGTACATCCGTGCCCCGGGCGGTCCGAACGGGCAGGCGACGAACCGCTCCGCGGTCGCCGCAGGGCGCCGCAGGTAGCCGTGCGCCAGGCCGTCGCCCGCCACGTACAGTTCGCCCACGACGCCGTGCGGCACGGGTGCCCCGGCCTCGTCGAGCAGGTGGACCTGGGTGTTGGCGAGGGGCCGTCCGATGGGCAGCACCGCCCGATCGGCGTCGGCGGGCGACACCGGGTGCGTGGTGGCGAACACCATGCTCTCCACCGGCCCGTAGCCGTGCACCAGCCGCAGCCCGGCATGCCCGCGCTGCACCGCGTGGACGTGGGCGACCGAGGGGGCCTCGCCGCCGGTCATCACCTGGCGCAGCGTGTCGAAGACCTCCGGGTGGTCGTCCGCCATCACGGCGAACAGCCCGGCGGACAACCACATCGTGGTGACCGCGTGCCTCCGCACGAGGTCCGCGATCGACAGCGGTTCCGGCGTCTGTCCCGGTGCGAGCACGCACGCCCCGCCGTGCAGCAGCGACGGCCACAGTTCCAGCGTGAGTCCGTCCCACGACACCGGGGCGCACTGCAGGGACACCTCGCCCGGGCCGAAGGCCACGTAGCCCTGCCCGAAGAAGGTGCGGACCGTCGCCCGGTGGGGTGTCGCCACACCCTTGGGCCGGCCCGTCGACCCCGAGGTGTAGAGCACGCACGCCACGTCGTCGGCCGAGACCGTCACGGCGGGCTTCCGGCCGTCCTCCGCGTGCAGCGCCTCCACGTCCCGGTCGACGCGGACCACGTCCGGGCCCTCGGGAATGCGTGTGCTCAGCGCCTCGTCGGAGACGACGGCACGGACACCGGCCTCCGACAGCACGGTGCGGGTGCGCTCGGCCGGGTGCTCGGGGTCGAGCGGCACGTAGGCCGCTCCGGCCTTGAGCGCGGCCAGGAGTGCAGTGACGAACTCCGGGCCTCGCGGCAGCAGCACCCCGACGCGGTCGCCGCGCCGCACCCCTCGGCGGAGAAGCAGCCGGGCGAGCCGGTTCGCGGACGCGTCCAGGTCCCCGAAGGTCACCGTACGGTCCGCGAAGAACAGCGCCGGGGCGTCCGGGGCGGCGGCCGCCCGCTCCTCGAACAGCTCGTGCAGGCAGCGGTCCGCGGGGTACGGGGTCGCCGCCCCCGCAGCCTCGGTCAGCAGCGCGCGGTGCTCGGCCTCCTCCAGGACGGCGACGGACCCCACCCGCAGATCCGGGTCGGCGACCACCTGCGTGAGAAGGCGGACGAACCGCTGAGCCGTGCGGTCCACGGTCTCCGCGTCGAACAGGGCGGTGGCGTACTCCAGCACTCCGTCGACCCCGCCCGGCGAACCGTCCTCGCCACGGGTCTCGGTGAGCAGGAAGGACAGGTCGAACTTCGCGGTGGAGACGGGCACGGGTGCGGAGTCGGCGTCCAGTCCTGGGAGGTCGATGTCGGTGGTGGCGTTGTTCTGGAGGACGAGCATGGTCTGGAAGAGGGGGTGGTGGGTGAGGGTGCGGGCCGGGTTGAGGTCTTCGAC
>NZ_AUFD01000057.1:0-2581 GCF_000426325.1 Streptomyces sp. CNS606 | reverse complement strand
GCGCGCGTCCTGCTCCGCAGGAACGACGCACGCCGCTACGCGGCGTTAACATGAATTGCGAAGCAATTCATGTGGGAAATCCCGACGGGATTTCCCGTAATTCGCTCCGCGAATTACTTGTGAATTGCTCCGCAATTCACCGCGCACCCTCCGGCGGATGTTGACGTCGTGTCACGCTCTGATTCTGACTGGGGGGTTGCGGCACGGGCAGGCAGTCTGGGAGACAGGGGGCATCTCGACGCTGCCAAGTAGCAGATATTCCGGGGCGTGCGCGACGAGCAGGCGGACCCGAAGGGATGCCCGACGGTTCACCGGTTGCCGTAGGCGACCGAGAGAGGGAACATGCACACGGCCCCAACTGACGGATTGACAGATGGGGCCGTGTGCATGTTGGACGGATATCCATGTCGGCTCTTCCGAGGCGATGCATCACGGGTAGACCTTGGAAAAACTAGGGGGTACTCATTGCCCTTAAAGGCCGTCACGGACGATTCACTTTGGTCCGAAATGAATTCCGTGCAGGATTCCCGTGAACCTTCTTTCCCTTTCGACTGTTGTTGCTTCTCGAATTGGGGCGGGGGAGGATAGGAGAAAGGCTCTGGAAACGCCTTCGTGAAGGGCGCCTAGAACTGGGAGGGGTTGCCCATGACCAACCCCTCGCGGACCCGCGCGGGTCGGCTGCGGGGCGTTCCTCGGTTGGTGTGTGTTGGGGGTTTGCTGCCGGGTGTGCCGGCCAGCGCCCAGCCTCTGGGGTGCTACGCGTCCGTCGGGGACGCGGCGGGCACTGGTACGGCGTCATCGAGGACCACCGACGGCATCTCCTGCGCTCTGGCGCCGGGCTTGATCGCGTCGATCACGGGGGCGATCGCGTCGTAGGTGCGGACCGCGATCGGGTCGGGATCATGGTCCCAGTCCCCCGGGTGGGCGTCGTGGTCCAGGCGCCGCAGGTACTCCACGAGTTGGGTGCCCGTGAGCGTGACCGTCACCAGGCCCCGCTCGCCCGCCTCGCCCGGCGCACGCTTTGTCCTCACGTCATCGAGGACCTCCTTCGACGCCTTTCCCCCGGACCGGTGGATGTCGCGGGTGTGCTCCCACAGGTCTTTGGCGGAGGTCAGGGAGAACCGAGCGACGCCGGCTGCCTTCTCCAAACGCTCGGCGTGCTCCGGCGGCGACTGCGTCGAGACCTTCCCGCAGGCAGGCAGAAAGGCGAGGAGGAGCAGGGTGCAGCCGGTGGCAATCCATCGTGTCTTCACCGGGGCATTGTCACAGTGCCGTTCACCCCTCTGGCCCGCTACCTGCGGGTACGGCTGAAATGCTCGCGATTACGGCCGATTGAGGCAGCCGGATCGGCCCTGGGTCGATGTTCACGAGAACGGGAGGCGCCTCATGGACCCTCCCGCCGACCGGGTGGAGGTAGGCGCCAGCCGGGCCGCACGTTGACGCCAGCACGCCCCGTAGGGTGGTCTGATGTTCGATGTCGTTTCGACCTGCGTTCGGGAGTCACACGAGGCGCTCCGGGGAGTGGGTGGCGCGGCACGGCGACGCCCAGGTGCCTACCGGCGCCGTCATCGAGCTGGAGGACCGGGATGAGGACTACCCGGTCGGGCGGTGGGTGAGCAGCGCAGGGCTTTCAGAGACGTCGGGACCTGGCTGGCGCGGCAGAGGTCGGCGGTCGGGTGGGCACAGCTCGCGGCCGGGCACGGGGCCGGCGCGGAGAGCGGCGGGGCGCCAGCCTGGGTGTCCGGTCTGGACGAGCTGGACGCGTTCGGGCGCGGCCTGGCCGCCGCCCACCAATACCTGCACAGGGAAGGCCACGTGACCGTCCCCCGCAAACACGAAGAACTGCTCCACCCCGCCCGCGAGGACGGCACCGTCATCGAGGACGGCGCACCGGTGCCGGTCAGGCTGGGGGTATGGCTCACCAACCAGAAAACCAGGCGGGCGAAACTCAGCGAGGAACGGCGAACGGCCCTGGCCGAACTCGGGCTCCGCTAGGTGGAGTGAAGTCACGGCTTCGCCGTTCTCAGGCGATGGCGGGAGACAGCCGGTCCGTGTCTGGTTTCCTAGAGTTTTCTTGACGAGCCGTCACACCGGGGGGCCCATGACGTCCGCAGCCACCGAGCCGCCGTCCACCACACCGCCGCGATGGCCGCACTGCGGTCACGGCGCCCACCCGGAGACCGACCCGGTCGGCTGCCGCGGCATTCAGATCCCCGGCCACACCTCCTGCCTCGCCCACGCAGACCAGGCCGCCCAGGACGACTACCTCACCGCCTTGAGACCCGGCACCCACCTCGACCACTCCGGCACCCCCTTCACCGAAGCCCTGCTGCGGCGCCTACTCCACGCCCTCACCGACCCCAACACCAGACGGCCTCACGTCAGCTACGCCCTGTTCAGCGGGGCGACCTTCGGCAACCACGCCAACTTCTACAGGGCGACCTTCGGCGAACGCGCCGACTTCTACAGCGCCGCCTTCGGCGACCACGCCAACTTCGACGGAGCGACCTTCGTCAACCACGCCAACCTCGGCGAGGCGACCTTCGGCAACCACGCCCACTTCGACAGCGTGACCTTCGGC
>NZ_AUFD01000056.1:0-2750 GCF_000426325.1 Streptomyces sp. CNS606 | reverse complement strand
GGCGCTGGACGCGCTGGCCGACCACCGCCGGGCCCGGGGTCTGCCGGCGGCGTCGGTGGCGTGGGGTCCGTGGGCGGAGGGCGGCATGGCCGCCGCCGACGTCGTACAGGCCCGCGTGGCGCGCGGCGGCGTGACCCCGCTCGACCCGGACGTCGCCGTGGGCGTGCTGGAGTCGGCGTCCGGCTGCGTCACCGTGGCCGACGTGGACTGGGGGGCGTTCGTGCCCGCCGCGACCGCGCTGCGCCCGAACGCCCTGTGGGAGCGGATCGCGCCCGCGCACACCCGCGCCCACGCCGGTCCCACTGCCGCCGCCGAGGGCGGACTGCGCGCACGCCTCGCGAGTGCGGCCCCGACCGCCCGCAAGGGCATCGTCACCGACGTCGTCCGCGGTCAGGTCGCCGCCGTGCTCGGCTTCGCCGACGCCTCGGCCGTCGAACTCGGCGTCGCCTTCCGCGATCTGGGCTTCGACTCCCTCACCGCCGTCGAACTGCGCAACGCCCTGACCGCTGAGACCGGCCTGAAACTGCCCTCGACCCTCGTCTTCGACTACCCCACGACCCTCGGCCTCGCCGAGTTCCTGCTCGGCGAGCTGGGCGCGGACTCCGCCGGGGGCGGCCGGGACGCCGACGGCGACCTCGACCGGCTGGAGGCCACCCTGCTCGCCCTGCCCGCCTCCGAAGTCTCCCGGATGAAGGTGACAGCCCGGCTGCAACAGCTAATGAAACGCCTGGACGCAGCCGCGGACGCTGACGGCGGGCCCGACGTCTCCGCGAAGATCGAGGCCGCGACGGCCGACGACATCTTCGACCTGATCGACAACGAGATCGGAACGCGGTGAGCCCGATGGTCAACGAGGACAAGCTGCTCGAGTACCTGAAGAAGGTCACTCTCGAGCTGCACGAGACCAAACAGCGACTCCGCGAAGCAGAGGCGACAGGCGGCGAGCCGGTGGCCGTCGTCGGCATGGCGTGCCGTTTCCCGGGAGGCGTCGACTCGCCCGAGGCGCTGTGGCGACTGCTCGCCGACGGCGTCGACGCCATGGGCGCCTTCCCGCCCGACCGCGGCTGGGACGTCGGACAGGGCGTCGGAGGATTCGTCGACGGCGCCGCGGACTTCGACGCCGGCCTGTTCGGCATCTCCCCGCGCGAGGCCCTGGCCATGGACCCGCAGCAGCGCATGCTGCTCGAAGTCGTCTGGGAGTCGCTGGAGCGCTCCGGCATCGGGCCGCTGTCGCTGCGCGGCCTGCCCGTCGGCGTTTTCGCGGGCACCAACGGCCAGGACTACGGCGCCGTGCTCGCCCTGTCCGGCGAACAGGCAGACGGCTACGGCGGTACGGGCACGGCGGGCAGCGTGCTGTCCGGCCGCGTCTCCTACGCGCTGGGCCTGGAAGGGCCCGCGGTCACCGTCGACACCGCCTGCTCGTCGTCCCTGGTCGCCCTGCACCTGGCGGCGCAGTCCCTCCAGTCCGGCGAGTGCTCCCTCGCCCTCGCGGGCGGCGTGACGCTGATGTCGACGCCGGGCGCCTTCGTCGAGTTCGAACGGCAGGGCGGGCTGGCGGCCGACGGCCGGTGCAAGGCGTTCTCCGACGACGCCGACGGCACGAGCTGGGGCGAGGGCGCCGGCGTGCTGGTGCTGGAACGGCTCTCCGACGCCCGGAAGAACGGCCACCGGGTCCTCGCCGTCGTCAAGGGCTCCGCCGTCAACCAGGACGGCGCCTCCAACGGCCTGACCGCGCCGAACGGGCCGTCGCAGCAGCGCGTGATCCGCGAGGCGCTGGCCGGAGCCGGCCTCGCCGCGTCCGAGGTGGACGCCGTCGAGGCGCACGGCACCGGCACCTCGCTCGGCGACCCGATCGAGGCGCAGGCGCTGCTCGCGACGTACGGGCGGGGACGGGAGGCGGACCGGCCGCTGTGGCTGGGGTCGATCAAGTCCAACATCGGTCACACGCAGGCCGCGGCGGGCGTCGCCGGGCTGATGAAGGTCATCCTCGCGCTGCGGCACGAGAAGCTGCCGCAGTCGCTGCACGTCGGCACACCCTCGTCCCATGTGGACTGGTCCGCCGGAGCCGTCGAACCCCTCGCCGAGGCCCGCGACTGGCCACGGTCCGACCGCCCGCGCCGCGCGGGCGTGTCCTCGTTCGGCATCAGCGGGACCAACGCGCACGTCATCCTCGAAGAGGCCCCGGACGCGCCCGACGCCCCGGCGGACGAGCCCGCCGAGGGGCCCGCCACCGCGCTTCCGGCGGCCCCGTGGCTCATCTCCGGCAGGACGCCCGCCGCACTCGCCGGCCAGGCCGCACGCCTGGCCGGCGGCCTCGCGGCGGCCTCGCCCGCGGACGTGGGCCTGTCGCTGGCGACGGCCCGCTCGGGCCTGGACCACCGCGCCGTGGTGCTCGCCGCGGACCCGGCCGCACTCCGGGCGGGGCTGGAGGCGCTCGCTGCGGGCGACCACTCCGCGGACGTCGTCACCGGACAGGTGACCGACGGTCTGACGGGCTTCGTGTTCTCGGGGCAGGGTGGTCAGCGGGCGGGGATGGGGCGTGAACTCTCCGAGGCGTTCCCGGTGTTCGCGGAGGCGCTGGACGAGGTGTGCGCGCACTTCGACGGGCTGCGTGAGGTGATGTTCGAGGACGGCGACGGTGTGTTGCGGCAGACCGGGTGGGCGCAGCCGGCGTTGTTCGCGGTGGAGGTGGCGCTGTTCCGCCTGGTCACGTCGTGGGGTGTGAAGCCGGACTATCTGGCCGGGCATTC
>NZ_AUFD01000055.1:0-3004 GCF_000426325.1 Streptomyces sp. CNS606 | reverse complement strand
GGAAGCGGGACCATCCCCGCGCGTGCGGGGAGCAGACTGTCTGACCTGCAAGTCTATTACCGCGATGACACGCTTCCAGCGACTTTCACCGATTCCGACAACCAGAACATAGCACCTTCCCCGGTCATCTCCGCGGACGGCGCGGTCAAGGTGGAGCTGGGGGCCTGGGCCATCCTCGCGGGTACGGAGGAGCGCTCCGGGCCAGGCGCCAGCGCGAAACTGAAATCTCCCGTAGGGCTTGGGTAGCCAATGCGGCGCGCGGACGCCAGAACAAAGATGCTCTTGCCGGTGTGGGCGCGGGCCGAGAGGGTGGAGGCGCGTCCCGGTCTGGGGGAGGAGGCCTCGGGTGGTGGATCTTTCGGAGCTGTTCGGTGAGGGCTGGTGTGTGACGCTGGCGCACCTTCCGCCTGCTCAGGTTCTGCAGCGGATGGGTGTGCTGAATGTGGCGGAGGTCGCCGATGGGCTGGATCTGGCGACCGAGCGACTGGAGGCGGCCGGCACGGGGCCGGAGGTGTTGCTGCTCGGCCGTGAGTTGACGAACGGTTGGTCGTTGGTGCTGGAGCTGGAGGGTTCTTCGGGCTGGTCGGGGATGGATCAGGGGGTGCTCGCGGCGTTGTCCGAGGGCGGCCGGGTCGCTGTCTCCGCGTTCGAGGACCCCAATCAGATGATGGCTCACCTGGCGGCCGATGGGCGGGTGGTGTGCGAGGTGGACTTCATTTCCGGCCGGCTGTCCTTCGAGACGGCTGATGGGGACGGGACGGTCGGTGACCTGTTGTCCCTGGGCTTCGCCCAGGTCGACGAACCGTCTGGCCAAGCGGCCGCAGCAGACGTTGCCGAGCGCGCGGCGCTAGCGCTGGGCGCGGTGACGGGGGTTGTACTGGAGGAGGAGGACTTCGAGGGTCCCTGGTTGGGGGGTCTGAGCGTGGTGGGTGCGTGATCGTAGCTGTGCAAGGTTCCTTGGCCCGCTGCTGACGACGTTCGGCTTGAAGTGTCCTTGTGTCCACCCTTGGGGCCTTGGCAGCGTTATGCCCGCGTTGCCGAGCGCCGGGGGGAGTCGGCAGGGCCACTGACGGTCCACGCCCCCTGGCCGAACCAAAAAAAGGGGGATCTCCACACATGTCGCTCAGCAGAAGCTGGCGGTTAAACACCCTGGCCATGGCCATGGTGGCGGGTGCATTCGCATTTCCGTCCCAGATGGCCAGCGCCCAGCCCACTCCCGTGCCGACGCATGCCGAAGCCCAAGAAGCCGCGGCTATCGGCCCTGACCGAACGATCAAGCTGAAGATCGGCATCTCGCAGCAAGAGCTGGCCGACCTACGCGCCAAGGGCCGCGAAGCGAGAGAACAAGGACACAAGAGCCTCCCGGTTCCCGCTCCCGACACCCGGCCCGACAAGACACCACCGACTCAGTCCCCCAGGAAGAAGGTGGCCAAGCCACTGACCATCCTGGAAGCAGACCGCGCCTCCAAGAAGACGGCTGCCGCCAACGCCACCCACACAGCCCCAAGCCCTCGAGCAGCTGCCGAGTCCGACCGCGGATGGGTACCGATCGGCGAAATGCCCGACGAGGACCGCCTGGAGTCCTGCCTCGCCGGCGACGGTACCGACGACGGCATCGGACGGATCCACAACCGCTTCACCTACTGCGCCCGATGGGGCCTGGAGGCCGAGTACTGGGAGATCGACAGCAAGGGCGTCCCGGTAGAGAAGGAAGGCACCACGTCCGCGACGTGGAGGGTCTTCGGCCAGGGCGACGCCAAAGACCGCCGAGTGAGGGTCTTCTCGCAGATCGAAGAGGACTCGGTCGACTACGACTGGGGCCCGATCGACAACATCTTCGTTGCCCCCGGCGTGCCACTCAGCCTGATGGGTCAATGCTCGCAGGGCTCGAAGGTCTGCGGGGCCGGCCCAGGTTCGTACACGATGCCCTGGGCGACGTGGGACAACAACCCGATCTGGGCCCACTGGGACATCTACAACCGCGAGGACAACAGCGTCGGCCGCGACAAGCTCTCCTACAACCAGTGGTACGTCGAGGCCTTCACCGACAACCAGGAGTACACCACGCTGGACAAGGCGGAAACCCCGCCCCGGCTGGTGCGCTGCGACTCGGCCACCTACTTCAACAAGGGCAAGGCCAAGTACCCCAAGGCGTGCATCTTCAGCGAGGTCACCCCGTACCTGACCTACACCCGGGGCACCACCCACCACGCCGTGGCCGAACACCTCTACACCGCCTTCAACCAGCCCCGCTCCACCTACCCGCTCCTTGCCCCTCCCGGGCAGCCGTGGCCGCGGGACAAGAAGATCCCCGGCGAGTACAGCCCGGGCAACCCGGATGCGCCCGGGCTCCATCGCATCACCAAGAAGCTGCACTCGGACGAGACCAAGGCCAACAAGGACCACAAGGACGGGGCCTGCTTCAAGACGGGTCCGCAGCGCGACCTGTACCGGGACACGGGCCTGCCCAACGGCACCAGCCCCGGTGAGCAGTGCGACGAGTACCCCTTCGCCTCGACCTTGGAAGGGGCCGGCAACGCCGACTGGGACTTCTCGGTGAAGTCGATACCGGCGAAGGACAACCGCGTCGCAGGCGGGATGCTGCGCGAGTACTACGTCGATGACCGGATGCTGGCCTGGGACAAGAACCTGGACCGCCCCGCCCAGACCAACGACCGCTTCTACATGAAGATCGACTAGCGCGACAGCCGGCTACCACTGCACGCACACGATCCGGGGCTTCCCCCACGCCAGGCCGGCGCAGGGGAAGCCCCGAGCCGTGGACAACCAGGACGTCGATGGCGTCAAGCAGAGGCCTACCTCGTTCTACGCGACCGCTCCAACCGCCGGCGCTATCCCCGCGCGTGCGGGGAGCAGCGGGAGAGCTGGGAGGCGAGCGCGGGCCCGTCGGGACCATCCCCGCGCGTGCAGGGAGCAGGCATCCGTGTAGAGGGCGCCGTCCAGCACGCTGGGACCATCCCCGCGCGTGCGGGGAGCAGACCGA
>NZ_AUFD01000054.1:0-3839 GCF_000426325.1 Streptomyces sp. CNS606 | reverse complement strand
GTCCCGCACAGTCCCGGCGCTCAACTGCTCCCCGCGCCCGCGGGGATGGTCCCATCAGGCGGTTCCTTCCTCGGTCACGTCCAGGCTGCTCCCCGCACGCGCGGGATGGCCCCCGTTCGCAGGTCGCGACAATGTCCGCAGTCAGCTTCTCCCTCGTACACGCCGGCTGTTCATGCTCCTGCGCGGGCTGGGTGAGTATTCCCACCGCAGCCGCGCAAAGGCGGTGCAGGACTTGCCCGAAGGTAATGGAGTGTCAAGTAAGTGAAATTAGGGGCTCGTTAGTCGCTCGATCCTTGCGATTCTTTATTGGTAGCCTCCTTGTCGAACCTCAGGGCAGCAGCAAGGGCGACGGTGGGTAGGGCATCCTCAATACGTTCCGGTTCGGCTGCTTCGTGGTAGGCAACGAAACGAACACCTTCAGGTTGAAGGCGGTTGAAGTAGTAGCAGCCGCTGTTCGATCCGAAAGCTGCCGGGTGCATCACGATCAGCGGAGCGAGAGGGATTGCGCTACCAGCTTCGCGTGAGAGGAGGTACAGCCCGTCTTCCTCCATGGCCACGCTAATGGGAATCTGTTCCTGTCTGAAAGGAGCGTTGGGGCCCATAGCCAGGTCCACATCATGGTGGAATACCCTGTTTCTGATCCTTGCAGCGCCTGCGCGCACGAGAGGAAAATCCTGCCAGCCAGCGCCAATCAGGTTGCGCAGAGTGTGGACGTGGCCGGTCAGGATGTCGAGCTGCTCCTTGAGTGACTCGGCGGTGGTGGTACCTGAGTGACCGCTCCAGGCGTTGCGCCGTTGGATCACCTCCCCGAAAAGATTTGTAAGGTCGGGGCTGAGAAGGGTTTCCAGGAATTCTGGTGGTGCGTCAGCAAAGGCTGCTCGTGCCCGTGCCTGCTCGTCGATATCGGTGCCGATCAGTGCAGTGCGAAATCTCTTGCTGAGTCGTTGCAGGATAATGTGCCAGACGCCGAGGGTTGCCCGCTCGGGGGTGAGCCCTGCCAATCTAATTTGCTTGGCGAGTGTGGAAAGTTCCTGGTTAAGTCGTGAATTATCTTGGAGCAAGGCTGACACGATGGCGGTTGCGTGAAACTGGATAGTGGCTTCCCAGAAGTGAAACATTTGCTCACGGCGGGCGTGCAGGTTGTGACTTCCCTTGGACTCGTATGTCCAGAGAGAACTGGCCATGGGGAATGGCAGGGTGGTGGCCCATTGAGCAAGATCAGCCGATGGAATAAGACTGCTGGCCTTGCGAAAGATGTCGGACCGCTTTTTGGGGTCGTTCCAGAGTTCCCGGTGCGAGTCGACCAGGTGCCGACGGGCTGCGACAAGCGCTCGTTCCGCGCGGGCCATTTCTCTCTGGATGGGGAGGTCCGGCAGGGCGACGAGGAGTTCATCTGCCATGCGCCAGGCCTGGTTGAGGTTGATGGTGCGGGGGCTGACGTAGCTGTCTCCGCCGGCCCCTACTGCCGTCGAACGCAAGTGTCGACCGAGAGGAGAGTTTAGCCACCCCGCCAGGTATTCGGCCTCCGTATAAGCGGCCCTGGGCCGGATCACGAGCGCTCGGTTGTCGGGAGCGACTTCGCCGGGGTCCCCGGTCACAGCATCCAGATGAGGTTCGATGGGGACAACGAGAGCCTGCTCCCCGGCGACGGCCGACAGCATGGCAGCGCGTTCGGCGGCCTTAGTCGACGGGATGTAGCAGAGATGCTCAGTGAGCTCGGTGAGACGAGCGGTCTTCCATCCGATCTGAGTGAGGGCTCGCAGTGCACGCGGGGTTCGGTCTGTGGTGAAGACACGGTTCACGTCGAAGCGCGTGAGTGGTGGTCTTGTTATGTCTGTCACGGTCGGTGGCACAGTGGCGTACCGATTGTCGCGCCAGGCTTCGGTGGTGGAGATCGCCGGCAGGAGCATAGTCAGGCGCGGCACATCGCCCGGCTCGTACCTGCTCGTGACTGCGGTGGCGTGGTGGGCGACGCCCACCTGCCGGAAAGACAGATCCTTTGCTGCGGCCGTTCGGCTGTAGGCCGTCGGCTTCGCATGCTTCAGACTGCGGGACAGTTCGTCGAGAGCTGCCCCACTGATCGTGCGGCGTTCGAGTCGACGGGCGTCCCCGTCCTGGTAGAAGCCGCGGAGGTCGATGAACTGCACCTTGCGCCGACGGGCCGCGGGCTTCCGGTTGGAGAAGACCAGGCCGTACAACCTCAACCCGGGGCTGGCGCTGAGCCCTTCGGGCAGCACAATCACGGCGTCCAGGAGGTCCTGGTCGAGTAGCCAGGTACGGATAGCGTTGCCGCCCGCGTCGTACAGTGGTCCGGCAGTGGTGAACATGACGCCTCGGCCACCGCCATCCGCAGGATCCCGAAGCTTGCTGACCAGGATCTGAGCGAACAGGAGTGAGGCGTCGCCGGGCGCTGGAAGCCCGGACGGGTAGCGGCCTCCCGGTCGGTCGGCCTCGGCTGTGCATTCCTCGTTGCTGTTCCGCCAAGACAGGTTGTAGGGAATGTCGGCCACCGTGTAGTCGAATCGGCGGTCAGGGAAGGCGTCCTGGCTGAGTGAGTCAGCCAGGCTGAACCTAGCGTCGGTGCCCAGGAGGAAGGCGTGCGCACGGGCACGCTGGACAGCCGCCGCATTGATGTCCTGTCCTTCGACGGTGACAGCCCTTCCGGTCTGCCCTGCCAGCGCTTGGGCCGCGTCCAGTGCCAGGGTGGCGGAACCGCACACCGGATCATACAGATGTGCCGTCTCCGCGCGGCTGTCGTGCGCGTACGCGGCCAGGGCGGTTCTGGCAACATCAACCAGCGAATCCGACGTGGTGAATTCACTACGGTGGTCCGAGAACAAGGAGGGGCGGAGCAGTAGGCGGGCATAATGGCGCAACTGGGTCGGCGTGTAGCTGCTCAGCTCTTGTAGCTCACTGTCCAGCAATGAGCCGAACTCAGGGAATCTGCGTCGTGCACTCTCCGCGACACGCTGGAGATCTTCGAGTTCTGGTGCAGGCAGGCCTGTAGTACCGGTCCGCCATTCGACGGCGTTCCACAGCAGCACGTCAGCCATCTCGGCGGGATCACTGCGTCCCCGGTGGGAGTCCAGGACCTGCCCTAGGCGCTGTTCGACCGTCCGTCGCTCGTCCGTCATGTGGAGCCCCCAGGTGGTTAAGCAGGTCCCCCAACTCACCGGGGTCTGCCCGCTGACCGTGAACATCGGCTTCAGCGTGTGAGGGGTTCAACCTACTAGCGTTGCTTAGTGATCTTGAATGGTACGTCGAACAGTGACGCGCCTGGGACACCGTCACGACTCAACTGAGTAATGCCCCGCACCGAACGAGGGCAGGGAGTCTGGTGGCGTAGCCCACACTCGCACGGAATGGGCAGAAGCCCACCGCGCGCCATCGATGACCACGTCGGCGCTCTCTCCATAACCCCCGAAGTCCGCGTGGACGGCTTTGAGGAGTTCCCGGCGCAGGCTGGGGGCGATCCGCCAACAGCGTCGAGCGGGGGAGGCGGGCCTGAGCGCTCCCCTTGCAGGCGGGGGTGTAGCGTGCGCGCGGTGTTCGAGCTGCTGGCTGAGCGGGTAGTCCTTCGCGAACGGGGGTTGGCCCCCTCGTGTTGCGCGGCAACGGCGATATGCACTGCCCCCGCACGCGCAGGGATTGGTCCCGACGCGGACGACGGCTACGAGGGCGAGACCGCCTGCTCCCCGCACCCGCGGGGATGATCCCGCCCCTGGGCCGGTGCTGGTCACCTCCAACAACTGCTCCCCGCGCCCGCGGGGATGGCCCCGATTCGTGCTGCGTATCGGGCCCTTGAGGCTGCTGCTCCCCGCGCCCGCGGGGATGGTCCC
>NZ_AUFD01000053.1:0-3956 GCF_000426325.1 Streptomyces sp. CNS606 | reverse complement strand
GGTCTCCAGAACCAGCCGCTGCTGCGGATCCATCGACACCGCCTCACGCGGCGACACCCCGAAGAACCCCGCATCGAACCCCTCCACACCGGAGAGGAACCCACCCTCACGCGCATAGCTCTTCCCCACCGCTTCGGGATCCGGATCGAAGACATCCAACCCGTCCCACCGCGACGGCAGACCACCCACCGCATCACCACCCGCGGCCAACAACTCCCAAAAACTCTCCGGCGAATCGATCCCACCCGGCAAACGACACGCCATCGACACCACCGCAATGGGCTCCTGCTGCCGGGCCTGACGCGCCTCCAGGCCCGCTGCACGCTTCTGCAGCGCACGAATTGCGGGCAGCGCGGCTTCCATCCGGTCCTGGTTTGAGATCGACACCATTGAGCCTCTCTGCACGGCCTTCGGCGGGCGAAAAGTGTCCCGGCATACACATCACGAGACTCGTCCAGCCAAGAGGCGGCCGCTTGAGCCCGGGTGTAGTCGTCCTCGCGCCTGGATTCGTCCGGGAACGCGACCGGCCCCCGGAGCGAGGCAGCCGGACAGGCGGTGCCAGGCGCTCCGAGGGCCGAGAGCCGTAGCTCGTGGGGCGGGGGACGGGGGACGGGGGACGACGTCGATTCTCAGTCGAAGTCGTGACCCGAGGCTTCCAGCAGTGCGTCGAGTTCGGCGTTGATGTCGTCGACCGACCGCCCGACGTCCAGCACGCCCACGCCCTCCGAGCCGTCCGGCCCGGCGACCGGTTCCTCGATCCCGAGGGCCTCCAGACCGCTGAGTCCGGCCGCGAGGGCAGCCGACGCGTCGAGCGACTCCGCGTCTGCCGTGCGTCCGCCCGAGGGCGCCTCGCGGGCGAGTTCGACCATCCGGTCGAGCAGGCCGCTGCTGCGCAGCCGGTCGGCGGTCAGCCGGTGGAGGGCCCAGCCGAGGAGGGCGTCGGCGTCTCCGCTGCCTCCGGCGGCGACCGGTTCCCGCGCTTCGTCGGCGGTGTCGGCGGTGTCGGCGGGGAGAGCGAGACGGGTCAGCACGAGCTCTGCGATTTCCTCGGGTGTCGGGTAGTCGAAGGCCAGGGTCGCCGGCAGCGACGTGTCGGTGGCCGCGACGAGGCGGCGGCGCAGTTCGACGGCCATGAGGGAGTCGAGGCCGAGTTCCTTGAGTACCCGATCGGGACCGAGGGGGCCGCCTGCCTCGAGGCCGAGCACGGTGGCGACCTCCCGGAGGACGACGTTCAGCACGATGTCGGGGCGGTCCTCGGCGGGGGCCGTCAGCAGCCTCTCGCGCAGGCCGTCCGGGGCGGAGCCGGCCTGCGCGGGTGCGGCTGTGCGCCGGGGTGCCCGGAGGAGTGCCCGGAACAGGGCCGGGCTCTCCTCCCCGGCGTCCACGGCGTGCTGCGCGGCGCGCAGATCGAGCTTGGCGGGCACGAGGTTGCCTGCGGGACGGGCGAGAGCCGCGTCGAGGAGTGACAGTCCTTGGGCGAAGGGCAGTGGCGCGATGCCCTGGCGGCGCATGCGGTCGAGTTCGACGGCTCCGAGGTGCGAGGTCATGCCGACGCCTTCCTGTTCCCACAGTCCCCACGCCAGCGCGGTGACCGGCCGGCCCTCGGCCCGTCGGCGGGCGGCGTACGCGTCGAGCCAGGCGTTCGCCGCGCCGTAGACGCCTTGCCCGGCCGTGCCGACGGTGCCCGCTGCGGAGGAGAAGAGCATGAAGGCGGCGAGGTCCAGGTCGGCGGTGAGTGCGTCGAGGTGGAGGGCTCCCAGGACCTTCGGCGCGGCCACACTGACGAAGCGTGCGCCGTCCTGGCCCAGCAGCAGGCCGTCGTCCAGCACGCCCGCGAGGTGCAGGACCGCGGTCCACGGGTGCGCGGCGTCGGCGAGGCCGAGGACGCGAGCCACGTCGTCGTGACGGGTGACGTCGCAGCGCACCACGCGGACCTGCTCCGCCCCGTCGTCCTGGAGGGACCGGACGAGTGCTTGCGCACCGGGGGAGTCGGCGCCGCGACGCGACGTCAGGACGAGGTGGCGCACGCCGTGGTGGCGGACGAGGTGACGGGCGGTGGCCCGGCCCAGTTCCCCCGTGCCTCCGGTGATCAGTACGGCACCGTCGGGGTCGAGCACGGGGACGTCGGCATCGGCGTCGGCGTCGGCGTCGGCGCGGAGCAGTCTCGGGGCGAGCACGTCGCCCCCGCGGACGGCGAGTTCCGGCTCTCCGGTGACGGCGAGCGCGCGGGCCGGGGGACCGGGATCGCTACAACCGGGGTCGAGATCGAGGAGACGGAGGATGCGGTCGGGGTGTTCGGCGCGCGCCGAGCGGACGAGCCCCCACAGCAGCGCGTACGGCAGGCCCTCGACGCGGTCGCAGGGAGCCGCGGCCACGCTGCCCCGGGTGACGAGAACGATCTCCGTGGTGGCGAGCCGCTCCTCGTGCAGCAGGGCCTGAAGCAGCGGAAGGACCTGCTCGGCGACGTGGTCGACCGCGTCGGACGACGCCGCTGGGAACGAGGGGATTCCACTCAGGTCGACGGCGATGCGGGCCGGCGACTCCGCGCGGGCATCCAGCCACGCCGACAGCGCGGGCACACCCGCCAGCCCGGGCGACTCCAGGAGGGAGGCGAGCTCCCCGCTCACGGTGAGAACGGCGTCCGTGTCAGGGCTCACGGGAGTGTCGGGAACGTCCACCGGCCGGAACGTCAGACGGTGCAGCCCGTCGATCGCCCGCCCCCGCGCGGAGCGCAACTGGTCTGCGGTGGCACGGCGCAGGTGGAGGCCGCCCACGCGGACCACCGGCTCCCCGGCCGCGTCCACGGCCCACAGACGGACTTCCTGTCCCTGTTCGGACGACGTGACGTCGATGCGTACCCGCAGTTCACGGCTGCCCGTCGCGTACAGGTCGACGTCCGTCCACTCGAACGGGAGGAGCGCCCCCTCGGGCTCGGGCGCGCCATCCGAGGTGAGGACGCCCTTCATGACATGCAGGGCGGTGTCGAGGAGCGCCGGCTGGATACCGAAGCCGTCGGCGGACAGGGGCTGGGGGAGCCGGACCAGGCCGTAGGCGGTGTCACCCTTGCGCCACAGCTCCGTCAATCCCTGGAAACCCGGACCGTAGTCGATGCCCTGAGCGGAGAAGCGCGCGTAGAAGCCGTCGAGCGTCACGGACTCGGCTCCCTGCACGGGCCACCGCCGGAGGTCCGCGAACTCCCCGGACGGCTCGGGCGGGGCTGCCTGCGGCGACAGTTCGCCGGTCGCGTGCTGCGTCCAGGGCCCGGGGGCGTCCAGCGTCTCGGGGGAGCTGTGGATGGCGAGCGACCGGCGACCGTCGGCCTGCGGCGCCCCGACCATGATCTGGAGCCGCACGGGCGGGTCGATCAGCAGCGGCTCCGTGAGGGTCAGTTCCGCGACGCCGGCCGCCCCGACCTCCTGTGCAGCAGTGAGGGCCAGTTCGAGGAGTCCGGTCCCGGGAACCAGCACCGTCCCGAACGCGGCGTGTTCCGCCAGCCACGGCTGCTGCGCCAACGACAGCCGGCCCGTGAACAGAACCCCTTCACCATCGGCCAACGTCGTCACCGCACCCAGCCACGGATGCCCCGACACCTCCAACCCCACCGACCGCACATCACCCGTCCGCGCACCCGAGGACTCCAGCCAGAACCGCTCCCGCTGAAACGCATACGTGGGAAGCCCGACCAAACCACCGCCCGCAGGCAGAACCCGGCCCCAATCCACCTCCACACCACTCACATGCAGCAGACCCAGATTCCGCAGCAACCGCCCCCGGCCACCCTCACCACGAGCCAGCGAACCCACCACCACACCGCCACGCCCAGCACACGCATCCGTCAACGGCATCGACAACACCGGATGCGCCGACACCTCCACAAACACCCCATGACCATCATCAAGAAGCCGCTCCAAAGCCCTGTCGAAACGCACCGGCTGCCGCAGATTCCGGCACCAATA
>NZ_AUFD01000052.1:0-4434 GCF_000426325.1 Streptomyces sp. CNS606 | reverse complement strand
TCAACGTCCTCACCGGCGAGGCGCACAAGGTGGGCGCGTTCCCCGAGCGCCGCCAGATCGCCGACGTGGCGCTGCCGCTCAACCAGCACTGACCGGCCGCCTCCGTGTTGTGCCGCGCCTCACTCCCAGGCGCGGCACAACACGGCGCTGATGGACAACGGGCACCGCCCGGCAACCCCCGGGGGATGGGCGCCTTCTTCGAAGCCGCCCTCCGCCTCGCTCTATCCGGAACCGGACTTACACGAGCTATCACACGTCGCCGCCCGCGCTAGGTGTTCTGTCCACGGAGGTTGGCGACGCGGCCGGCGGGCCGTTGCCGCTGATGCCGGTGTGGGGTCGGTGGTAGTTGTACCAGTCCAGCCACGGGCGACCGGGTTAGCGGGCAAGTGTCACCCGTACCGGCTTGTTCGGGCAGCCGGCCAGACCATCGGTGAGCGCCTGGCGCTCGGCGCCGTCCACGGTGAGCTGCCACCGAGTCTTCACCGCCACCCAGTCGGTGAGGTACTCGCACCGGTAGGCCTGGTGCGGCGGGAGCCACGTCGCCGGGTCCTGATCGGCCTTCGATCGGTTCGAGCGGGCGGTGACCGCGATCAGCGCGCGCTCGTCCCCGAGGTCGTTGGCGTACGCCTCCCGCTCCTTGGCCGACCACATCCCGGCCCCGGAGTCCCAGGCCTCCGCGAGCGGGACCATGTGGTCGATGTCCAGCCCGCCCGGAGCGGCGACGTAGACGTCGTCGTACGGGCTGTACCACTGGCCGCCGGTCAGCTTGCAGCGCGCCCCCTGCTCCGGCGCGACGAACGCCTCCCCCAGCAGGACTTCGTTGCGAGTGCTGCACGAGTCCTTGTCCGCGTCCGTCCAGTGCCTGAACAAGGTGCGCTTGTACCCGGTACGGGTCTCCTCGGCAGCGGGCAGGGCCTCCACCGCGTCCCGCAGCGGCAGAGCGACAGTGCTGCCCGGTTCGCCGAGCGAGCCCGGACCGGCATGGGCGGGGAGAGCCAGAGCCGCGAGCGCGGCCGAGGCTGCCGCGAGAGAGGCGAGCAGACGCACGAGGTTCCCTTTCGAAGATCCGATGGTTCGTGATCTTCGTAGCGGCACCGCAGGGAGCGCCGGAAGCGACCGACCCGGCCGGGTCCCCCAGAGCGGTGGAAAGTCAGACCACCGCCACCTGCTCCAGCCTCGAAACAGTCACCTGCGACCCGCCGTTCCGCCTCGGGCGAGGCCGCGTCACTCACCCGAAATGAAAGCCACCTAGAAGCTATTCCTGAGCTATTTGACGTCTACTCAGGTGTACGATGGCGACATGAGCAGTGGACTCGAAGGGGATGGCGTCGCGGCGCTGCTGGCGGAGGTGCAGCTGGCAGCGGCGTTCGAGGACCCGGCGGAGCGGGTACGGTTGCGGAAAGCGGCCGGGCTGTCGCTGGACCAGGTCGCGCGGGCCGTGGGCGTGGGCCGGCAGACCGTGGCGAACTGGGAGGCCGGCGGCATGCCCGCCTCCACCTCGCGGGGGAAGTACCTGCGACTGCTGGAAGGGCTCGCGCAGATCCACCCCGCCCCCACCCAACCCGTGTCCCCGGCACAGCAGCCCGACGTCTCCGTTCAGCCGCCGGTCCCGCAACAGGCCGATCCCGACGTGGCGGAGGCGCGGCCGGTGGAGAGCCCGGCCGCGCGTCAGGCGCGGGCCGGGCACGCACGGCAGCAGGCGCGGCGCCGGACCACTTCTGCGGACCAGGTGCGCGGCGAATTGCGGGAGACGATCGCCGGGGCCGTGGAGCAGGAGCTGACCAGGGCGGGCGGGGACGCGGACGCCGCGGCCGGGGCGCTGGTGAAGCGGGCGATCCCGGATGTGATGGCCCTGTTCGCCCGCACCCGCGCCGGGGCACGGTATGAGTACACCGCCTACCCCGCCCTGCCGGACATCCTGCGCAAGCCCTCGAAGACCGACCCGGACCTGATCTGGGAGGCCCGCCCCTCCTGGCGCCACCCGCACTTCCAGCGCCACCCCGACGGGGAACTCCCCGTGACCGCCCTGGATGTGAACGCCGCCTACCTGTCCGCGATGAAGACCTGGCTGCCGATCGGGAAACTCACCCACACCTCGGGTGGGGAGCACGACCGCAAGCGCGCCGGGGTCCACCTGATCACCCCGCCCGCCTGGGAACACCCGCACCTCCCCTCACCCATGGGAGACCGCGAGGAAGCGGGCCCCGTGTGGGTGACCGAGCCGACGCTCCGCCTCCTGCTGCGACTCTCGGGGCCGAAGCACCGTCTCATCGAGGCCCCCGCCATCCACGAGTCCTGGACCTCCAGCGCGACGGAGACCTTCCTCGACAGCCTCCGGCAGCTCCTGGCCGCCGCCCGCGCCGACGCCCTTCATGCTGGCGACGGCGTCGCCTTGGCGTACGTCAAAGCGATGTACTCGAAGTTCGTCTCCACCCTGGGTGAGTCCTCGCACAACCGGGAGATCGCCCGACCGGACTGGATGCACCTCATCCGCTCCCAGGCATTCGCGAACCTGTGGGGGCGTGCGTACAAGGCGCACCAGGCCGGGCTCACCGTCATCAGCGCACTGGGCACCGACGAACTCCACCTCGCCGGCGGGGACTGGCGCCAGACCTGGAGTGAGGGCCGGGGCCTGGGTGAGATGAAGGTCAAGACCGACCGCGACGGCCACCCGGTCACCTACGCCACAACCGCCGGGGGGCGGTGATGGCCGGCCGCTGGATGAACCTCGGCCAGTACAACGCCCACGGCGTGCCCGGCGCGGACGCACTCGGCGCCGGCATCGAGAACATGGTCACCGGCATCCACTCCGGCGCCGACACCGACCGCGGTGTCGCCGCCCGGCTGCGCTACCTCACCCACTCCGCAGCCGGGTACGCGGCGATGGAACGCGCCGGGATCAGCGTCACGCCGCGGACCCTTTTCGCGTGGCTGGCGGAGGAGCGCTCCCCCAGCCCGGCCAACCGTGCCCGGTTGGATGCCGCTTACTGGGACCTGCGACGCCACAACGTCGCCGCCGACCTCAAACGCCGCCTGGGCTCACGGGGCGGTACCCGCATCGAGATCGACCCCGTCGACCAGACCGGCGTGGACCGCCGGCACCGTCGCGACCTTTCGGTGCGGCGGCTGACCGTCCGACCACGCCACTGGGAAGCGGCCGTCCACGCCTGGCTCGCCGACGACGACGAAGCCCTCGACGCGGTCTGGGACGAAGTCATCACCGACCTCGGTAGTGACTACGACTCCTACTCCTACGTCTCCTCCATCGGATGGAACGCCTGAATCGATTGTGGGATCTCAGAACGCAGGTGTCGGCCCTCGCCAAGGCCACCGCGTCACCCTCCCCTCGAGGCGGGTGACGCGGTGAGTCGCTTCCAGAATGCGCGCGGAGGCTGGGACGCCCCAGGCTCCCAGCTCGCCTTCCAGGGACGCGTCTGCCTGAGGGAGCGCGTGCCAGCACTCCCCAGCAACGGCTGCGGGCCCCGGCGCTGACAGCCTCGCCGGGGCCCGGTGCACATCAGGGGGTGAATGGTGTGCTGCCCGGTCAACGAGTCCGGCGACAGCTCAGTTACGGCCTCGGCAGGGGCGGCTGGTGTCAGGAGGGCTCCGGGGTGCCCTGCTCGCCCTTGGCGGCCGTCTGTGGCCCGGGAGTCGGCTTCTCCCGGCGGCGCAGGGTCGGGGGTGGTTGCTCGGTGTGGAAGCACTGCGGGCACACGTAGCCGCCGTCGGGCCCCACCGGCACGCTGCCCCACCCGCAGTGGGCACAGTTCACACTCATCCCGTGCTGGGCCGCCTGGTTCGTCATCCACTCGCTCCACAGTTGTTGCACGACCATCCCCCGCCCGGACCCTGTATCACGGTCGCCCCGCAGTTCGTGCAGTTCATCCCAGCATCCCCCTCCCCCAGGCCTCAAGTCATTCTCTACCGTGACACGACACTGCCAGCCAAGATCGATATTGAGCTGCGGAGCAGCCTCGAAAGGAAGGTCTATGGGAGACCGCAAGCCCTCGATTTGGGTGCTTCTGCTGGTTTACGGGTACTGTGCGGCCGGGATTCTCTTGATGTACTGGATCAACAACTAATTGATGAATATGACCACTCAGGGCAATGTGCTTCTCGTGTGTTCCGGTCCGGTTTCGGCGGTAGGTGAGGCTGACCGCCCGGCTGCCGCGTCGGTGGGCGCCGGTTTCCACGCCTCCAGGAGTGGGCTGCTGGTCGTACGTTCCCGGCGGCAAGCTGAGCGTCGGTGTGCCCGCATTGCAGATGAGCGAGCACCATCAGCGTCCGGCGGTCAGCCGCCGCCACCGTGTTCCCAGGCTGCCCAGAAGCGACGTGCACCTTAGAGCTCGTCTCATTTGGCCTGACGGTCGGTAGCCTGCTGCCGTGGTGATCGTTGAGCGTCTGGTGCCGGATGAGTTGTGGGAGCTGTTCCAG
>NZ_AUFD01000051.1:0-5042 GCF_000426325.1 Streptomyces sp. CNS606 | reverse complement strand
CCGGAGGAGGTGCGGGAGGCGCTGCAGATCGGCCCGGACGCGCCGATCATCACCACCGACGCCCGGCACCGCGCCGACGCGAAGAGTGCGCTGATCACCCTGGTCGAGCACGCGCTGCTGGCCCGCCTCAAGTGACTCTCCTCGCGATCAACTCGTTCCGCAGCGGGGCGAGTTGATCCACTCGGCCGTTCCGGTCCCGGGTGTGTTCTTCGCCATGGTTGAGACACGTTTCATAACGTTTCCGCAGCTGATTGACGGGCCGTCGACACGCCGGGCGAGCAGAACGTTTCGTTCTGCACACAAATACTTGAGTTTTCGCCCCTATTGTCCTTTTTATGGTGATTCGAACCTTGCGTGCTGCCATGAATCGAGGGCTCCGTCAAGTGTTTGGAAAGCGGCGCCCCCACGTGCTGGAATTCGCTGAACTCAGCAGTAGGTACGGCTTCATCCAATTCGAGGGGCCACGCGCCGAGAGGTGAGAAGTCGAGTGAGGCGTAGGAACAAGGACTCCGCTCCGCAGGACACGGACGGGTCACGGGGCAATTTCACCCCGCCCGCCCGCGTGTCGGCGGAGCGTGGACGGCCGTCCGAGCCGGCCCCGCCGAGCGGCAGCCGGCTGTCCGTGCGCAACTGGCGCGTGCCCACCAGACTGAACGCGATCCTGCTGATTCCCGTGCTGGTCGCGCTCGTCTTCGGTGGATTCCGGGTGCAGAGCTCGGTCGACGGCTGGAACGAGGCCGAGGAGGCGCACGACATCGCCCGCCTCGTCGAGGCCGCGTACGACTACAGCAACGCCCTGCTCAACGAGCGTGATCGCTCCGCCGAACCCCTCCTCGACGGCCGCAGGAACGATCCGACGGTCCTCAAGCTGCGCGCGGCCACGGACCGCGCCAAGGAGGCGTTCGACGCCGAGGCCGAGAACATGCCGGCCAAGCCGGGTCTCGAGCGCCGCCTGGAGCAGTTCCGCGAGGCCGAGCCGCAGCTGGAGAAGCTGCGCCAGGTCGCCTACACGGGCAGGCTCGACGGGGTGAAGACCGAGGAGGGCTACACCGAGGTCCAGCACTTCCTGATGCAGTTCGCGAACGAACTGGGTCTCGGCTCCGGCAACGTCACCTCCTACGGCCGGTCGGTCTACGCCGTCGCTCTCGCCAAGGGTGCGGAGTCGCTCCAGCGCTCCATCGGCATGCACCTGCTGCTGAAGCCCGCCGAGGATCCCGCCGAGCTGAAGCGCCAGCTCACGGCCTTCTCCTCGTACGCCTACCTCGAGCGGATCGCCGTGGAGGAGTTCGTCGGCGGTGGGCGCCCCCAGGACATCGCGCTCTTCGAGAAGGAGTTGCGGCAGGCGCAGCAGGAAGGCAAGGAGAAGGTCGCCGCCGCCCGGCAGGCGGCCGAGGCCCAGGACAAGCCGTTCGTCGCCCCGCCCCCGATGGAGGACATGATCCGGGCGATCGCCGGCGGTGCCGAGGCGAGCGAGCTGCGCCGGCAGGGCGTCACCCCGCAGACCTGGTCCGCCGCCGCCACGGCCAAGTTCGACGCCTACCGGGCCGTGGAGACCGAGCTGGTCGACAGCGCCGTGGCCGAGACCGAGCAGATCGCCGCCGAGTCCCGGACCGACACCTTCGTCACCGGCGCCATCGTGCTCACCGCGCTGCTGATCGCCTTCGCGCTCGCCGCGCTGATGGCCCGCTCCATGAGCCGCAGCATGCTCTCGCTGCGGACGGCCGCGTTCGACGTCGCCGAGCAGCGCCTGCCGATGCTCGTCGACCAGCTCTCCCGGACCGAGCCCGGCCGGGTCGACACCCGCGTCGAGCCCATCCCCCTCACCAGCACCGACGAGATCGGCGAGGTCGCCCGCGCCTTCGACCAGGTGCACCGCGAAGCCGTCCGGCTCGCCGCGGAGCAGGCGCTGCTGCGGGGCAACGTCAACGCGATCTTCACCAACCTCTCCAGTCGCAACCAGGGCCTCATCGAGCGCCAGCTCGCCCTGATCACCGAACTGGAGAACAACGAGGCCGACCCCGACCAGCTGGAGAACCTCTTCCGGCTGGACCACCTGGCCACCCGCATGCGCCGCAACGGCGAGAACCTGCTGGTCCTGGCGGGCGAGGAGCCCGGCCGCAGTTGGAGCCGGCCGGTGCCGCTGGTGGACATCCTGCGCGCCGCATCCTCGGAGGTGGAGCATTACGAGCGGGTCGGGATGTCCTCCGTCCCGGACAGCGAGATCCACGGCGCGGCCGTGACGGACCTCGTGCACCTGCTGGCCGAGCTGCTGGAGAACGCCACCTCCTTCTCCTCGCCGCAGACCCGGGTCGAGGTCGCCGCCACGCGCCTGCCGGACGGCCGGGTGATGATCGAGATCCACGACAAGGGCATCGGCCTGACCGCGGAGGACTTCGCGGACATCAACCACAAGCTGGCCAACCCGCCGACCGTGGACGCCGCCGTCTCCCGCCGGATGGGCCTGTTCGTGGTCGGTCGCCTGTCCGACCGGCACGGCATCCGCGTGCAGCTGCGGCCCTCGGGCGAGCAGGCCGGCACCACCTCGCTGGTCATGCTTCCGGAGGCCATCACGCACGGTGGCGGCGCGGAGGAGGTCGAGCAGGACTTCACCGTCTCGAGGATCATGCCCGAGCAGCCGGTCGCGGCGCAGCCGGTCTTCGACCAGCACCTGCGCTCGGCCGCCGACCTGGGCTTCGACGACTCCCGTTTCGCCTCCGAGGGCGAGCCGGTCCCGGACGGGGCGCAGTACGACGCCCTCGGCCGCTCCCTCCTGCGTGAGGGGCGCCGCGCCGCGCTGGAGGGCCGTCGGCCCGACGAGCCGGAGGGCGTCTGGAACGAGACCGGCGACCCGTACGGCACCGGGTACGGCGACGGCTACGGAGCCCGTCCCGGGTACGAAACGGACGGCGGGCCCCCGAGTGGCGGCTATGCCGCGGGCGCCGCAGACCGGTCCGGATACGGGCAGAGCGGATACGACCCCGGCCCGGAGTTCCCGGCCGGTGACCAGCCCGGTTATGATCACCGGACCTCGGGCTGGCCGGAAGCGGAATCCGCTCCCGGCGTTCACGAGGGCACCGGTGAGCGCGTAGGCTTCGAACGACCGGGCCCCTCACCGAGCAGCTACCACTCCACGACCGGCGCGGGACTCCCGCGGCGGGACCCGGGGCGACGGCCGCACGAAGAGGGACCGGCAGCGCAGCACCAGGTCCAAGCGGAATCTCCGTCCCAGCAGCCGCAGCAGTCCCTGCCGCAGCAGCCGGGCTCCCCGGAGAACACCGGCGACCAGTGGAGTTCGGCCAACGACGACCGCTGGGGCCGGGCCGAGAAGCTGCGTAACCCGCAGGCCGGCGGTGTCACGCACTCCGGCCTCCCGCGACGGGTGCCCAGGGCCAACCTGGTCGAGGGCACCGCGGCGCAGAGCCCGCAGGGCGGCCCTCAGGTCTCCCGCGCCCCCGAGGACGTACGCGGCAGGCTCAGCAACCTGCACCGCGGCGTCCGGAGGGGACGCAACGCGAGCGATGCCCACCAGAACGACCGACAGGGCTTCGGCCCCGGCAGCACCTACGATCAGGAGCGTTAGTGTGAGCCCGATGAGCCAGGCGGCGCAGAACCTGAACTGGTTGATCACCAACTTCGTGGACAACACCCCCGGGGTGTCCCACACGGTGGTGGTCTCCGCCGACGGACTGCTCCTCGCGATGTCCGAGGGCTTCCCCCGCGATCGTGCCGACCAGCTGGCGGCGGTCGCGTCCGGGCTGACCTCGCTGACCGCCGGGGCCTCCCGCATCTTCGAGGGCGGCAGCGTCAACCAGACCGTGGTGGAGATGGAGCGCGGCTTCCTCTTCATCATGTCCATCTCGGACGGCTCCTCCCTCGCCGTCCTCGCCCATCCCGATGCCGACATCGGCCTCGTCGGGTACGAGATGGCCCTCCTGGTGGACCGCGCGGGCACCGTCCTCACCCCCGATCTGCGTGCTGAATTGCAGGGATCCCTTCTCAACTAGGCATCGAAAAGGCGATCAGGCAGTGCGCATCGCGTCTCCGCCCCATAGGGTGCCGGGGACGCGGTGCCACCGGGAAACCGTGGTAGCAACTGGCAGTTGTGGCCCGCTAGTCCGTAGCCGGAGGAGGAAACGTGACAACGTCACCAGGCGGACCGTCGTACGGCGACGGCCGGGAACAGCAGCAGGGTTCACCCCTGAAGCGGTTCAACTTCCCCTCCGCACCCAGCGAGCGCGTGACCGCGCGGCCCGCCCCCGCGCAAGCGCCGGCGGATCCGCAGCCGTACGACCACTCGCCCCACTACGACGAGCAGCCGCAACCGCCGGAACGCCCGCTCCCTTCTCAGCCGCAACACCACGCCCCGACGCCACCGCCCCACCGGATCGAGCCGGTGCAACCGCCGCAGCACCGGATCGAGCCCGGCTCGGGCGGTCCGCAGGGCCGTGACGGCGACATCGACGACGGCCGCAGCGACCAGCAGCCGTTGGTGCGTCCCTACGCCATGACGGGTGGCCGAACCCGTCCCCGCTACCAGCTGGCCATAGAGGCCCTGGTGCACACCACGGCGGACTCCGCACAGCTCCAGGGCCAGCTGCCCGAGCACCAGCGGATCTGCCGGCTCTGTTACGAGATCAAGTCGGTCGCCGAGATCTCGGCACTTCTCTCCATTCCCCTCGGCGTCGCACGGATCCTCGTGGCGGATCTGGCGGAGGCCGGCCTCGTCGCCATCCACCAGCCCGGTGGCGGCGACTCCGGCGCCGATGGCCAACCAGACGTGACACTGCTCGAAAGGGTGCTCAGTGGACTTCGCAAGCTCTAGCGGCGGTGCTGCTGCCCGCTCCACCACTTCCGCGAAAATCGTGGTGGCCGGCGGCTTCGGCGTGGGCAAGACCACCTTCGTCGGCGCGGTCTCGGAGATCAATCCGCTGCGTACCGAGGCCGTGATGACCTCCGCGTCGGCCGGCATCGACGATCTGACCCACACCGCGGACAAGACCACGACCACGGTGGCGATGGACTTCGGCCGCATCACCCTGGAC
>NZ_AUFD01000050.1:0-6007 GCF_000426325.1 Streptomyces sp. CNS606 | reverse complement strand
GCGCGCGTCCTGCTCCGCAGGAACGACGCACGCCGCTACGCGGCGTTAACACAAATTGCTCCGCAATTTGTGTAGAAATCCCGACGGGATTTCCGTAATTCGCTCCGCGAATTACGATGAATTGCTACGCAATTCATCTGCGCGCACCCCCGGGTGATGTTGGCGCAGTGTCACGCTCTGTGTGGGGCTGGGGGGTTGCGGTGCAAGTAAGCGGGCTACGAGAAGGGGTGGCGGGGTGCGTGCCTCACGCCGAGACCGGGGAACGTGCACTCACCCCTGTCTGACGGGTTGACAGTGAGGGGTGGTGTGAGCATTCTGAGAGATTGGAGCGTCTGTCACCAGCGAGATGATGCATAATGGGTAGAGTTTGGAAGAACCATGCGTCACCCCTGGGTGCGGATCGGCATTCAGCAAGAGCGCTCTATCGCTCCACTCATAAAGGAGTTCACGCGGTGAACAAAGGCACTCATGCGGCCTCTTCTTTTATCCTCCGACCGCATCAGAAAGAGGCGGTCGCGGCAATCTTGCGTGGGCTCTCCGACGTGGGTGACGGAGATGTGCGGGGAACGGTGGTGATGGCGACCGGCACCGGAAAGACCGTCACGGCTGCCGCCGCCGCGCACCAGTTGGTGCCGCACGGCCGGTGCGGCGTCCTCGTGCCGACGCTGGATCTGCTGGCGCAGACCGCGGAGGCGTGGCGGCGTGCCGGCCACCGCGGGCGGATGGTCGCGGTGTGCTCGCTGGAGGATGACCCGCTGCTGGAGGCGCTGGGGGTGCGGTGCACCACCGATCCGGCGCTGCTGGCGCATCTGGTGGCGGTGGAGGAGCCGGTGGTGGTGCTGGCGACGTACGCGTCGCTGGTGCCGCAGAGCGCCCGGGCGGAGGGCGGGGCCGAGGACGCCAGGGACGGCGAGGGGCCTCAGGAGGGCGCGCGGGCGCGGCGTGGGGTGTTGGAGCGGGCGGCGCGGGGTGAGGGCTTCACGGGCCCGTCTCTGCCTGCTTTTGACCTGCTGGTGGTGGATGAAGCGCATCGTACGTCCGGCGACTTGGGGAAGGCGTGGGCGGCGGCGCTGGATCAGCGGGTGCCGGCGGTGCGTCGGTTGTTCATGACGGCGACGCCGCGGTTGTGGGAGGCTCCGCCGTCGTCCGGCGGTGAGGGGCGGCTGGTGGCCTCCATGGACGACGAGGCGCTGTACGGCCCCGTCCTGTTCGAGCTGGAGCTGATGGAGGCGGTGGAGCGGGGGTTGCTGGCGCGGTGGGAGATCGACGTCCTGGAGATCACCGACCCGGCGGCGCCCGGACCCGAGGCGGGCGCCGAGGAGGTGTGGGGGCGGCGTCTGGCGGCGCTGCAGGCCGCGTTGCTGACGCATTTGGACGATGTCGGCGGCCGGTCCCTGCTCACCTTCCACTCCACCACGCTGGCCGCGATGGCGATGGCGCGGTCCTTGCCCGGGACGGCGGCCGAGCTGCATGCCGGTGATCCGGCCTCCTACCCGGCCCGGGTGGGGGCGGAGTGGCTGTCCGGGGAGCACCCGGCCACGCACCGGCGGGAGGTGCTGTCCCGGTTCGCAGACGGGGTGACTGAGGACGGGTGGGTCGCGGACGCGCAGATCCTCGCCTCCTGCCAGGTCCTCGCCGAAGGCGTCGACATCCGCGGCCGGGCCGGCGTCGACGGCGTCGTCCTCGCCGACGCACGCTCCTCTCCGGTGCAGATCGTGCAGATCCTCGGCCGGGCGCTGCGGCAGGAACCCGGCGAGGGCAAGGTCGCCCGCATCATCGTCCCCGTCTACCTCGCCCCCGGCGAACACCCCGACGCCATGATGACCTCCGGCGCCTACCGGCCCCTAGTCCAAATTTTGCAGGGCCTGAAAAGTCACGATGCCCGCATCGCCCAACGGCTCATGCTCGCCACCCGCACCGCATCCGGCGACCCGATGACGGTCCTCGAACTCGACCCCGGCAAGCCCGAATCCGGCGGGGCCGGCCACCGCGCGGGCGGCACCGACGAGCACGGCCAGGAGCAGCGGGGTGAGGGCCAGGAGCAGCGGGGTGAGGACGGCCTGGACGAGGACAGCGGGGAGCAGGCGGGCGAGGAGTACGACGGCGAGAGCGAACGGCAGGGCGGGGCGGTCGGTGGTGGGGCGGGGGTGCCGTTGCTGCGGTTCTCCCAGCCGCGGGACCCGGCCGTCATCGCCCGCTGGCTCCGCACCCGCGTCATCCAGCCCGACAGCGAGATCTGGCTGACCGGCTACGAGGCCCTGCGGGAGTGGGTGGCGCGGCACGGCGATGCGCAGGTGCCTACCGGCACCGTCATCGACCTGGACGGCGGCGACGGCCGTGCGGAGGGCTACCCGGTCGGGCGGTGGGTCAGCGAGCAGCGGCGTGCTTTCAGTGATGGGGTGCTGCGCCCGCACCGGTGGGAAATGCTGGACGGACTCGGCATGGTCTGGGACGTCGCCGACGCACGGTTCCAGAATGGGATTGTCGCGGCGCGTGCGTATCACGCGGAATTCGGCACGCTGTGCGCGCCGCGCGATGCGGTGGTCGATGGATTCGCCGTCGGGCAATGGCTGGAAAACCTGCGAAAAGGCGTCATGACCGTGACCGAAAAACGGGATGCGGCGCTGCGGGAAATCGACGAACGCTGGAACCCGGAATGGGCGGTCTCCTGGCAACGTCGCTACGCCGCCCTCGCCTACCTGGTGGAGGGCGAGGACACCTTGCCGGAGGTGCCTCCGGGTGTCCGGGTGAACGGGATCGACGTCGGCACCTGGCTGGCGCGGCAGACGTCGGCGGCCGGGTGGGCGCAACTCGCGGCCGGGCAGCGCCAGTTGCTGGAGCGGCTCGGCGTCCCGGCGCCGGTGCCTGCGGGCGGGGACGACGGGGCCGGCGCGGGGAGCGGCGGGGCGCCGGCCCGGGTGCCGGGACTGAAGGGGCTGGACGCGTTCGGGCGCGGCCTGGCCGCCGCACGCCAATACCTGCGCAGGGAAGGCCACCTGACCGTCCCCCGCAAACACGAAGAGCTGCTCCACCCCGCGGGGGGCGGCGACGTCGTCGAGGACGGCGCACCGGTGCCCGTCAGGCTGGGGGTATGGCTCACCAACCAGAAGACCAGGCGGGCGAAACTCAGCGAGGAGCGGCGAGCGGCCTTGGCCGAACTCGGACTGGCCTGGGCACAGTTGTAGCGGCCGCGATGCCGAGGTCGCGTTCGCAGACAGCGTCGGAGTCCGCGCCGCCGTGGGCTCCGCAGGGGCGGCCGGACAGGCAGCGGTGATGGTGGCTCTGCGGGAGCCGGGGCTCGGGGCGGACAGCGGCGCGGGGGTCGTCGCTGTCCGCCCCGGGTCCCGCCGTCTAGGCGGCTGGGGTGAGTTCGGCTTGGCCGAAGAGGAGGGCGTAGCCGGTGGGGAGTTGGTGGAGGATGCGGGTGGTCAGGTCGGGGCCGGCGTGGGCTGTGACGGCGGCGAAGACGGAGCCGGTGTCCCAGCGGGTGGTGGCCAGGGGGCGCGGGTGCGGGTGGCGAGGTCTTTGACGAAGGCCGAGCCGGTGAGCGGTTGGGGGTGGGGGATCTGTGTGGTCAGTATGCGTGCGGCTTCCAGGGGCAGGCGGGCGGCCAGGTCGACGCGTTCGTCGCCGGTCAGTTGGCGTCCGAATCCGGCGAGGACCAGGCGGACGGCTTCGTCGGCCTTTTCGCGGGTGGGGTAGGCGCCCTCGTAGCGGACTTTCTCCAGCATCTGCTCGTAGGCCGTCGAGTACGGCTGCTGGTGTGCTTGGGGTGCGCGTACGTCGGTGGTCACTGCGGTGTGTGCCTTTCATGGTCACCCGGGTGCAGCACCCCCGGGTGAGAGGTGGTCAGGTGGGCTGGGGGCCGAAGAGGAGGTCGTAGCCGGTGGGGAGCTGGAGCAGGAGCTGCCCCGTCAGGTCTGCGCCGGCGGTGTCGGCGACGGTGGACAGGACGGCGCTGACGTCCCAGGTCGCGGTGTGCTCGGTGGCGCCTTCGATCCAGGCTGCGGTCGCGCGGACGAACCGTTCGGGGGTAGGGGTTCGGGGCTCTGCAGCGGGTTCAGCAGGATCGGTGCGCACTCCTCCGGCAGGCGTGCGGAGAGCTGGGCTCGGGGGCCTCGCCGGCCAGGTGCGCGCCGAGGAGGGCGAGGACTACGCGTGCCGCTCGTTCCGCTTCCGGCCCGGTCTGGTCTGGTCTGGTCTGGTACTGACCGTGTTCTCTGACGTGGTCGAGGAACGCTTGGTGTTGCAGAGTCATCTCGGCCGCCCCCCTTTTTTTCTGTCCGGACTGTCCAGGGGTGCGGAGGACAGGTGATGAGAGGGGAGATCAGGTGCCTGTCCTCCGCACCGGTCCGGGCTGCTGGTGTCAGCCGGAGATCTCCTTGCGGCCGGAGCCGACGCCGACGGAGATCTTGCGGGGCTTGGCGCGCTCGGCGATCGGGATGCGCAGGGTGAGCACGCCCGCGTCGTAGTCGGCGTGGATGTGCTCGGTGTCGAGGGTGTCGGCGAGCACGATCTGGCGGGAGAAGGCGCCCAGTGGCCGTTCGGACAGTTCCATCTGCACGTCGTCGGCCTTCGCCACCGGCCGGCGCTCGGCCTTGACGGTGAGCATGTTCCGCTCGACGTCGATGTCGATCGCGTCCGCGGTGAGACCGGGGAGGTCGAAGGCCACCACGTAGTCGTCGCCCTCGCGGTAGGCGTCCATCGGCATCGCCGAGGGCTTGGACCAGGTGCCCGGGCCCGTCAGCTGCTGTGCCAGCCGGTCCAGGTCACGAAAGGGGTCGGTGCGCATCAACATGGTGAAACACCTCCAGCGGGTTGTAGGCAGTTGCTGCCAATGCGCTGCACTGACACCGTTGTAGCATGTCATCCAATGGATGACAAACATGATGTCATCGATGTGATGACTGAACGAGGGAGGTACCCGTGACCGCAGCCGACCAGCCGTCCACAACCAGCACGGACACCCACAGCCCGGCGTCGTTCCTCGCCGCCGCGGCGGCCCTCGACGCCATAAACGACGCCCTGCACACAGCCCAGCACGAGACCCCCGGCAGCCCCGACACCGTCGAGCCGGGCCCGGAGCAGGCCCTGACCTCCCTGACGCTGCTGCGACAGGTCCGCGAACAGCTCGCCGGATGGGAGACCGGCCTGATCGAAACCGCCCGCGACGCGGGCGCCAGCTGGGCCGACCTCGCCCGCCCCCTCGGCGTCACCAGCCGCCAGGCCGCCGAACGCCGATACCTGCGCGGCCGGCCCGGACCCGCCGGGACCACCGGTGAGCAGCGCGTGACGGCCACCCGCCAGGCCCGGGCCACGAGACGCACCAACGCCACCTGGGCCCGCGCCAACGCCGCCGATCTGCGCCGCCTCGCCGGCCAGATCACCGCCCTCACCGACCTGCCCGCAGCCGCCCGCGGCCCCCTCGACGAACTCCACGCAGCCCTCGCCCACGACGATCCCGCCGACCTGGTCACCCCCCTGACCGCCACCCGCCCCTACCTCACCCCCCACCACCCCGACCTCGCCGCACGCCTCAACACCCTCACACCCCCCTGACCCCACCCCAACACCACAAGACACCCCACGGATCTCACAGACTGTCACATACCCCCCCACAGGCACCCACCCCTGATTCGCGCCACTCCTCACACCAGCACATCAACTGTCGGACGGTTCCGGCCTTGACGACGAAGCAGCACGGGACGAGCTGGCGCCCGACACCCTCGGCAACATCCGAGGCCCGACCCACACCCCGGACGACCCGACAACACAGCCGCGCTGACATTCACCGCCACCACTACCCGGAAACGACCCAAGCGCCCCCCACAACCGTGAATCAGCGGGACACTCGTTGCCTACTTCAGCGAACCATCAAAACACCCCCTGCCCACCCTCATAACCACCAAGCAGACTCGCCACAAATCACCCACCGACAAAACCCGGCGAACCATCAAAACAACTAACTCCAAGACCTCCCAAAACTCACCCTCACCACTCTCGGCCG
>NZ_AUFD01000049.1:0-6542 GCF_000426325.1 Streptomyces sp. CNS606 | reverse complement strand
AGCAGCGCGTGCTCGACCAGGGTGATCAGCGCACTCTTCGCGTCGGCGCGGTGCCGGGCGTCGGTGGTGATGATCGGCGCGTCCGGGCCGATCTGCAGCGCCTCCCGCACCTCCTCCGGCGTGTACGGCTGATGCCCCTCGAAGCCGTTGAGCGCGATCACGAACGGCAGACCGCTGTTCTCGAAGTAGTCCACGGCCGGGAAGCAGTCCGCCAGCCGGCGGGTGTCCACCAGCACCACGGCACCGATCGCACCGCGCACCAGGTCGTCCCACATGAACCAGAACCGGTCCTGACCCGGCGTACCGAACAGGTACAGGATCAGATCGTCGTCCAGGGTGATGCGGCCGAAGTCCATCGCCACCGTGGTCGTGGTCTTGTCCGCGGTGTGGGTCAGATCGTCGACGCCGGCCGACGCGGAGGTCATCACGGCCTCGGTACGCAGCGGATTGATCTCCGAGACCGCGCCGACAAAGGTGGTCTTGCCCACGCCGAAGCCGCCGGCCACCACGATCTTGGCCGAGGTCGTGGACCGGGGGGCGGGGACGCCGCCCCCGCCTCCGTGCGCCGGCTGCCCCGCCTGCGGGCTAGAGCTTGCGAAGTCCACTGAGCACCCTTTCCAGCAAGGTCACGTCGGGGGCGCCGCCGGGCTCGGCATTGCCACCGGGCTGGTGGATGGCCACCATCCCGGCCTCGGCGAGGTCGGCGACGAGAATCCGGGCCACGCCCAGGGGTATCGCCAGCAGCGCGGAGACCTCCGCGACCGACTTGACCTCACGGCACAGGTGGCAGATGCGCTGGTGCTCCGGGAGCAGGCCCTGGAGGTGCGCGGGGTCGGCACTGGTGCTCACCAGCGCCTCGATCGCCAGCTGGTAGCGCGGACGCGTACGGCCGCCCGTCATCGCGTACGGACGCACCAGCGGCTGGTCGCCGTCATCGCCGTAGGAGGCGTGGTGTTGCGGCGCACCGTACGGGCCGGGCGAGGCGTGCGGCGGGATCATGGCTCCTCCGGGCGAGGCATTCTGTCGGCGATGCGGACTGTTGGGCTCATGTGGGGGGAGCTGACACTCAGTTGAGGATGCTGCCTTGCAGTTCCGCGCGGACGTCCGGGGTGAGGACGGTGCCCGCGCGGTCCACCAGGAGGGCCATCTCGTACCCGACGAGGCCGATGTCGGCATCGGGATGGGCGAGGACGGCGAGCGAGGAGCCGTCCGAGATGGACATGATGAAGAGGAAGCCGCGCTCCATCTCCACGACCGTCTGGTTGACGCTGCCGCCCTCGAAGATACGGGAGGCCCCGGCGGTCAGCGAGGTCAGCCCCGACGCGACCGCCGCCAACTGGTCGGCACGATCGCGGGGGAAGCCCTCGGACAACGCGAGGAGGAGGCCGTCCGCGGACACCACCACCGTGTGGGACACCCCGGGGGTGTTGTCCACGAAGTTGGTGATCAACCAGTTCAGGTTCTGCGCCGCCTGGCTCATCGGACTCAACTAACGCTCCTGCTGGTAGGTGGGGCCGATGCCGCGGCCGTCCGCACCGGCCCGACGGCCCTGCTGGATGCCACGACGGAGATTCGTCAGCCGCCCGCGCACGTCATCGGGCGCACGCGAGACCTGGGGACCGGACCGGGCGGTGCCGTCCTGCTGCTGCGCGGTCCCCGCCACCAGGTTGGCACGGGGCACGCGACGCGGCAGGCCGGACGTGGTGACGCCCCCGGCGGCGGGCTGGCGCAGCTGTTCCGCCTGACGCCAGCGCTCGTCGTTCGGGGCGGCACCCCAGTTGGCTCCCGTGTCGTGGGAGCCGCCGGTGCCGGGGCCTTCGCCGTTCGGCATGCCGCGCGCGGGCTGCCGCGGCGGCATCTCGGCGGAGGCGGGGCCGAGGCGCGGGGTGTGCGCCTGCGACTGCGGGTCACCGTTCGCGGACGCCGGGGTACCGGCGTTCCGGTTCTGGGACCCGGAGGAGCCGCGGAACCAACTCGATTCCATCGACTCGAAAATCGGGGTACGGGTGTCGGCGCCGGCCGACGGCCCCGCGGGGATGCCGAAGTCGTCGTTCCCGTGGGGCGGGCCGCCGTACGACGGGCCGCCCTGACCGAGTTCTGCGGGGCCTCCCTGGCCCGGGCCTCCGTACGACGGGGCCCCGTACGACGGGCCGCCGTAGGAGGGACCACCCTGGCCCGGTCCGGAAGCGGACGGCCCGGCGGGCAGGGCGAACTCTCCGGTGTCCTGCGGCCCGCCCTGCGGGTGTACGGCCCGGGGGTAGTCGCCGGTGGCCGGCTCGTCGTGACCGCGCGGAGCGTCCGCCGCAGCCCAGCTCGGCCGGGGCGGCTCCAGCGCGCCGCCGGGCGCCGGACGCCCCGCCGGGGGCGGTCCGTCGAAGTCGGGACGCTCGAACTGGGCGGTGTCACCAGGGCCACCGGGGCGGCTCGGGCCGCCGCTCTGCGACCTCGGGAAGCCGCCGGCACCCGCGGCGGACGGGGCACCGCCGCCGGGCAGCTCGCCCGCGGGGCCGCCGCCGCGCACCGGCAGTCCGGGGCGCTGCGGGCCGCCCGCACCGGCTCCCGGCGCGCCGCCGCCGAAGAAGTCGCCGCCGGACGCCTGTGGGGCACCGGAGCCCGCGCCGACGGGCGTACCGCCACCGACGGGACGCTTGGGCAGACCGGAAGGACTGCCGCCCGGCTCGCCGCCGGGCAGTGCGGGACGGGCCGCGCCTCCCCCGACCTGCCCGCGGGAGGCGCCGGCACCCAGCGGGGACTGGCCGGCCGACGGGGAGCCCACGCCGCCGCGAGGCTGGCGCTGGAGCGCCGCGGCGAGGCCGCCGCCGCCCTTCGGGGCACCGCCGCGGGCGCCCGGCTTGCCCTTGGGCGCCTGGCCACCCTGGGCGACGTCGACCGGAAGCATGACCAGCGCGGTGGTGCCGCCGGAGTCGGAGGGCCGCAGCTGGATCCGGATGCCGTGCCGCAGGGACAGGCGGCCGACCACGAACAGACCCATGCGGCGGGAGACGGAGACGTCCACGGTCGGCGGGTTCGCCAGCCGCTCGTTGATCGCGGAGAGGTCTTCCGGGGACAGGCCGATGCCGGTGTCGTGGATCTCGACCAGCACCCGGCCGTCGGGCAGCGCGTGACCGGTGACCTTGACCTTGGTCTGCGGGGAGGAGAACGAAGTGGCGTTCTCCAGCAGCTCGGCGAGCAGGTGGACCAGGTCGTTGACCACACGGCCGGCGACCTCGGTGGAGGGCACCGAGTTGAGTTCGATGCGCTCGTACTGCTCCACCTCGGAGGCCGCGGCGCGGAGCACGTCGACGAGCGGGACGGGCCGGGTCCAGCGGCGTCCCGGCTCCTCGCCCGCGAGGACGAGGAGGTTCTCGCCGTTGCGGCGCATGCGGGTCGCCAGGTGGTCCAGCTTGAACAGCGAGGACAGCTGATCCGGGTCCGCCTCGCGGGACTCCAGTTCGGAGATCAGCGACAGCTGGCGCTGGATGAGGCCCTGGCTGCGACGCGAGAGGTTGGTGAACATCGCGTTGACGTTGCCCCGCAGCAGGGCCTGCTCGCCGGCGAGCCGCACGGCCTCGCGGTGGACGTCGTCGAACGCCGCGGCCACCCGGCCGATCTCGTCCCGGCTGTGCACGCCCACGGACTCGACCGAGGTGTCGACGTCCTGCGGCTCGGCCTCGGACATCTGCTTGACCAGCTCGGGGAGCCGCTTGCGGGCGACGTCCTGGGCGGTGTCCTGGAGACGGCGCAGCGACCGCACCATCGAACGGGCGACGACGAAGGCGCCCACCAGCGAGATGCCCAGCACGAGCAGGATGAGGGCACCGTTGATGATCGCGTTGCGCTGCGACTCGGAGCGGAGCGTACGGGCTTCCTGCTCCATGTCGTTGAGCAGGGACTCCTCGATCTTCTCCATCTCGTAGATCTTGGTGGAGTCCTGGTCGTACCAGTCGAGGTAGGAGCGGTCCTCCTGCGCGATGCCGTCGTCGGAGCTGAGGACCCGGTCGCGGTAGGTGTTCGCGGCGCTGATGTTGACGATGCCGCCGTCCAGCGGCTCCAGCAGGTCCTCGGACTCCTGCGGTCCGTAGACGGCGCGGAACGAGCCGAGGCTGGATGCTTCGGCCTCCATCGCGCTCTTGGCGTACAGACGGTCGTTCTCGGACAGCTCGGGCCCGCCCTTGTGGGCCAGGCCGGCGCTGATGATGGCCCGCTGGATGGAGGCGTACTCCTTCGCGGAGGAGAAGGAGGCGAGCGCGCGGGTGCTCTGGATCATGTCCGGGTTGCTGGTCGCCTGTGCCATGTCCTGGGAGAGGGACAGCAGCGAGTCGATGAGCCGGCTGTACCGGTCCACGGTCTGCGAGGTGTACTTCGAGTTCTCGTACGCGTTCTCGCGGATGCTCTTGAGGTCCTGGAGCTGACGGCTGATGTCGTACACCGTGGCCTGGACGCCGGCGAGCACCTGGTCGTCGGGGTTGATGTCACCGGAGGCCTCGCGGAAGGCGGCGCGCGCCCGGTCCGTGGCCTCGCGGGTCGAGACGACCGAGTCGTCCTTCTCGTTGCCCGTGCTGACCAGCGGGCCGGCCGCCTTGTCCCGCTCCTCCTGGAGGGCGGCGGCGAGTTCGGTGGCGTGCTCCGTCATCTCGGTGAGGAGCCGCATGTTGTCGAGCTGATCGACGTTGGAGAGGGAGTCCTCGATGCGGAGGGCGCCGAGGGTGGTGGCCGCGACTACCGGGAGGGCCAGCAGTGAGACCAGGCGCGTGCTGATGCGCCAGTTGCGCAGGGCCAGCCGGGACCCCGGCCCGCCGGACTCCCGGCTCCTGCCGACGGTGCCGCCGTCGCCCGCGGACCGGCCGCCGGACAGCGTCTCCGTGGTCTCGGATTCCTGGACGGCCGCCGTCGGGCTGCTCTCCCGGGCACGCTGGGGCGAGGAGCCGCGGTCGGTCGCACCGCGCAGCTCCGGGTCTCCCGCAGCGCTGCCATCCCTCTTGAAACGTCCCTGCACTAGCGTCGCAACCTCTGGACCAGGCGTCCCCCCGCTCAGCGCAGCGGGACGGTATCGATAGGGGGGTTTCCCGGGCCCCCAGGGCGGTCGTGAGTGACCGGCGCGTCCCGTTCGACCGCCGCGCGGCGCTCCTGTGCGCCCCCTGCGCGCCGGCTGTTATCCCGCGGCGGTCCGTGGAATTCCAGCACAGTGCCGGATCTGCAACAAGGCCTGTGGATGACCCTGTGACATGCGTGACGCTCTGGAGACATGCGATCACCTCCCGTAGAGGCGTCCACCCGATATGCCGGATGTATCCGTACGAGCATGGCGGCTCACCTCCCTGCCCCGGTAGCGAGCAGTGCGGCGCACTTGGTCACGATCCTCACGTTCACCCCTTTTGCCGCTCCCCGCAGCCTGACCGATATGCCGGTTTTGTTGGTGAGTAAGTGAGGAAACTCACAGGCCAGGGGTTGTCTGAATCACATGGCGCTGGGGAATCGGGGGCCTACGCTCGGCGTTTACACGCCGTACCGAAACGACAAGCGACTCGCTGGGGAACACGACACGTGAAGACGACGATGCGCATCAGCACCATAGCCAACCCCCGCCGCACCACTCTCGCGCACCTCGACAGCGCGGACGAGCTGGCACCGCAGTCGGTCGAGGGACCGGGTGAGACGAAGCTTCCCCTGCAGACCGCGAATCCGCTCCGCACCGTGCTGATGGACGACCCGCGCAGCTGACGACCCGCGCCGCGCCGCACATGACGAAGCCCCGTGCACCGAGGTGTACGGGGCTTCGTCGTGCCGTCCCCCGGGACGGCCGGTGGATCAGTGGCGCCAGCTGTGCGGGGCCCGGAAGCCCGGCGTGCGCTCCAGCCGGCGCCAGCCGGCCTTGCCCGCCGCACCGCGGGCGGCGGCCGCGCTGTGGCCGGCGGCGGCCTGGAGCGGGGCGGCGGTCGCGCGCGCCAGCAGCAGGGCGGTGACGGCGGCGAGTTCCTCGTCGCTCGCGTGGCCCTTCTCGACGCGGACCAGTCGGGTGCCTGCAGTGCTCACTTCGTTCTCCGTCTCTCTGCGTCGGTCGGTCGGGGTGTGCTTCGCGGTGCGGGACGGGCCCGTCACTGGGGCGGGTTGCCGTGCTTGCGGGAGGGCAGGTCCGCGTGCTTGCTGCGCAGCATCCGCAGCGAGTCGACGAGCACCTGCCGCGTCTGCGCCGGGTCGATCACGTCGTCGACCAGCCCCCGCTCGGCCGCGTAGTACGGGTGCATCAGCTCCGCCTTGTACTCCTTGACCATCCGGGCCCGCATCGCCTCCGGGTCGTCCGCCGCCGCGATCTGCCGCCGGAAGATCACGTTCGCCGCACCCTCCGCGCCCATCACCGCGATCTCGTTCGTCGGCCATGCGAACGTCAGGTCCGCCCCGATCGACTGGGAATCCATCACGATGTACGCACCCCCGTACGCCTTGCGCAGCACCACCGAGATCCGCGGCACCGTCGCGTTGCAGTAGGCGTACAGCAGCTTCGCCCCGTGCCGGATGATCCCGCCGTGCTCCTGGTCCACTCC
>NZ_AUFD01000048.1:0-7826 GCF_000426325.1 Streptomyces sp. CNS606 | reverse complement strand
GCGCGCGTCCTGCTCCGCAGGAACGACGCACGCCGCTACGCGGCGTTAACATGAATTGCTTCGCAATTCATGTGGGAAATCCCGACGGGATTTCCCCGTAATTCGCTCCGCGAATTACTTGTGAATTGCTCCGCAATTCACCGCGCACCCTCCGGCGGATGTTGACGTCGTGTCACGCTCTGACTGTGACTGGGGGGTTGCAGCACGGGCAGGCAGTCTGGGCCATAGGGGGCGTCTCGACGCTGCCAAGTAGCGGTTATGCCGGGGCGTGCGCGGCGAGCAGGCGGACTCGAAGGGATGCCCGACAGTTCACCGTTTGCCGTTAGGCGGCCGAGGGGGGGCATGCACACGGCCCCACCTGACGGGTTGACAGGTGGGGCCGTGTGCATGTTGAACGGGTGTCCGTGTCGGCACTTCCTGGGTGATGCATCACGGGTAGAGCTTGGGGAAATCAGAGGACACCCCTTGGCCCTTCCGGGGTTATTCGGAGCCCGCGAGGAGAGCAGCGCAGTTGATGAAACGCCGCGAGTATTCTCTTTGTCAGAGCTTCCTTTTCTCACTCCGAAGTTTCTTGCGCAAATGGTCTTCGTGCCCGTCTGTCTGGTTGCCGTGTACTTTCTCATAGGCAGTTAGGTCGATAGCGGGTTCGGTGACTCGGGCAAGTTCGGGGATTGATCGGTCAGCCAGGCGGAAATACAGGCATGTTGCGGTGGAGGTTAGCGGCGCGGCTAGGCTGCATTCAGATAGGAAGGCGATCATCTCGGCGTCTGTGGCCGGTCGTGTATCGGCTCCCATGACCACGCGTTCCAATAGTTCGTGGCAGTGGGACCGGTACAGGATTTCGCTGCGCATACGCGTGCTGCTGTGCTGCGGCTGGAGGAGTAGGAAGCTGCGCCAGATGAGGCCGCCCATACCCGTTTCGCCATGGCGTGCTTGAGCCTTGCTGATTTCTTCTTCCGCCACTTCCATTTGACGGAACATGCCTGCCAGTTCGTCTCCATCGGGGAGGAGCTGTGAGATTGCGTCACTGTGGGCTGTCGTCATTGCTGGTGCTCCCGGGGGTGTGCTGCGGGTGTGCTGTGGGGTGTGCCGGGGGTGTGCTGGCGGGAGCACACCCCCGGCGTCTTGTGCCTTGTCAGAGCGCTGCCAGGCGGCGTGACTTAGCTGGGGTCGGCTATCCGGCCTGGAGGGTGGCGCGGACGGCTTCCTTGGCGTCGTCGTCGCGGAATCGGAGGGTGTGGCCGCCGCGCCTGGTGGTGCGGATCTCGACGCCGGGCACTTCGCGGATTTCGCCGGTTTCGGGGTCGGTGATGCAGGGTGCGTTCGCCTTGGTCATTTCCGCGAGGATGCTGGATGCGAAGGCGGGGCGGATTTCCGCGACGAACTTCCTCAGGATTTCTGAGGGGTAGTTGGCGGATACCCATTCCCGAAATGTCTCTTCGTCGGCGATTTCCGCCTTGTTGGTGTCCTCATTGACGCTGATGGTTCCGACGCGTCGGCCGTCGGGCAGCGTGACGGAGATTTGTCGAGTGCCGGTCTCTTCGTGGGCCTGCTCCAAGGCTTCCTGTGTGGCCTCGCGTACGGTGTTCAGCTCCTTTTTGAGCTGTCCGATGCGGAGCGTCAGTTCGGCTTCGCGAAGGGCGGTTTCCCGGAGGTTCATGCCTTCTCCATGAGCTGTCGAGCCTGCCGGAACTGGTCGGCGGTGCCTTCCTCGATCGCGGCTCCGAAGAAGCTGCGGAACTGATCAGGTAGCCCGTCGGTGAAATTAACCTTCGCGGCCACGCGCATCATGGCCGCGTATTCCTGCTGCCGTTCGTCTTGTGGCGTTGCGCTCGGCGGCGCGGCGGTCTCGTCGTCGTGCGTGTGCGGTTGGGGGTCCGGAGTGGCCGGCTGTTGGGTGGCCTGCGGTTCGGGCTGTACGGGCGGATCGGAGGCGGGCAGGTCCCCGCCGGCGGTGTGGGCGAGCGTGCTGAGCACCACGGCGCCAAGGGACCCGTTGTTGTAGAGGCTGAGCCCGAACTGATCCCCGAGGTTCACGGCGGCGCGCTTGAGCGCTTGGCTGTCGGCGGTCTTCAACGCCAGGTCGTGCGCGTCCGCGATGCTGGGGAGGTTGGTCGCGTCGCCGGTGGCGACGCCGTGCCAGCGGCCCAGCTCGCTGCCCGCGACCTTGACCGTGAGCCGTACGGCGCAGCGGTAGACGACGGTCCATCGGGATCGGCCGCCACCGCTGGCGGGGGTCTCGCGCTCGGTCACGAGGTCTGCGGACAGCAGCTCGGTGCTGTAGCCGCCGAATCCGAAGCAGCGGATCAGGTGGCGGCGGATGTCCCAGGCTTCGACGTGCGCGAAGCCTTTGCCGTCCTTGCCGATGCGGCTGCCGTGGATGGGTGAGAGCAGCCAGGAAAGCTGGGTGTCGGTGAGCTTGGGGGTAGTGAGCTTGGGGGCGGTTTGCGGTGCCATATGGCTCCCTCGATGCGTGGGGAGGGCCGGGGCGGCGTGGTGTCCGCCCCGGCCCGGGCGGGTCAGAACGGGGGCAGGGCGAGCGCGGCGAACTGCTGGGCCAGGGCGCGGCCGTGTTCGACGACACGCTGTGCCGCGTCGCGTACCTCGTCCGTCTCCTCGGTCTGGGCCTGCGGCGGCGGTGCGGAGCCGACCTCGGGGGCGTCGAGGGCAAGTGCGGCGAGGTGGGCCGCTGAGGCGGCCTCGTCCGGGCTGAGCCCTCGGGAGACGGCGACGGCTGCGAGGGCCGCAGGGATGCCCTGTGCGCGGTCGTAGCGCTGCTCCAGGGCGTGCAGGGCCACCATGGCGGCCGCGTCGAGTTCTTCGGCGGTGCGGGGCGTCGGCGGTCCCGGCTGCTGGTGGCCGTCGGCCGGTGCCCCGTCGGCGGGGTCGGTCTGGTCGTAGGCGAAGAGCGTGCCGACGCCGAATCCGCGCAGCTCCGGGCTGCCGCCCTCGTCCTCGCTCTCCTTGATGACGGAGGTGTAGATCAGGAGTCCGGGTTCGCCGCGCCGGACCTGGCGGCCCTCTGCGCGCCACTGCCGGTAGGTGTGGGCCACGTTGTGCGGCGCCTGAACGGCGATGAGCGCGAGGTTCGTGACGCGGGGGCGGCTGGGGTGCATGGCGGCGGTCCACAGGAACGAGCGCCAGGCGTCGTCCTGCGTGAGGGAGCGGACGGCCCAGTCGGCGGCGTCGTCGAGCCAGCGGCGGCGGATCTGACGGGCCTCGGTGATCTGCTCGGGGCTGGCCGTCTTGGGGTTGATGGGCTTCGGGGGCCGGATGGCCGTTTCGGGCATGGCGGATCGTCCTGTCTGCCTGGGGTGGGTGTGATGGGGCTGCACTGCGGGCGGGTGCCGTTCCCGTCCGCAGCGGGGTCGTGGGCTTGGTCAGCCCAGGCGCACGGCGGCGCAGCGCCAGCGGGCGTCGGGGCCGTGCTCCAACCGGAACGCCAACGCCCGGTCGCGGCCTCCGGCCCTGATGCGCGCGCAGACTTCGATGACCCCTGTGCAGGGCCTCTGGTCGTGCACGCTGGCCAGGACGGCGGCTCGCCTGTCCGCTCCCTGGGGGCGCAGCGGTACGCCGTGGGCGAGGGCGGTCACCTGGCCGAAGGCGGGCCCGCGCGTGTGGGTGAGCAGGGAGTGCGCGGGCCGTTGGCCGCTGAGGACGAGCAGGAGGAGTTGAGCGAACTGATGGGGCGGGGTCAGCCGCAGGCGTGGCCGGTGAGGGCTACGACCTGCTGGGCGTCGGGCCTGAGGGTGTGGGAGGCGGGGGGCTGTGGTGGTCACTGCGGTTGGTCCTGTCTGCCTGGGGGGGGTGATGGGGCTGGGTGGCGCTGCGGGCGGGTGCCGTTCCCGACCGCAGCGCGCAGGGGGCGTCAGTGGATCGCGAGTTCCCGGTAGGTGCGGGCCAGCTGGTCGTCCGTCAGCGGGACGGTCTCCGGACCCTTGCGGCCGGTGATGACGGCGGTTCCGGCGACCCAGTCGCCGGGGAAGACACATCCGGCGGCCTGCATGGCGGCGGTGGCGAGGGGGTTGTGGGGCTGGCCCAGGTCCTTGCCGTACTCGTGCACCCACATCACGCGGTCGTCTTCGAGGCTGATGGCCTCGACGTGGCCGCCGCACTGCTCCTGAACGAAGGGGAGGAAGTCGGCGCCGTCCTGGTGGACCTCGTAAAAGACCTTGGTGGGGGTGACGGGGAGGATGCTCATCTGTGTGTGCCTTTTGCTGTGGTGATGGGGCGTCGGGTCGGGTGCCGCCCCCTCGCCGACAAATAAAACTCTACAGCAAAAGCGGGTTGTGTTCCGGTAAGACACGCAGGTCAGAGCAGGTTTCGTGCCGCGAGATCGAGGGCCGGATCGGGGCGGCCGGGCCCCCGGCAGGGCGGGGGTGAAGGGGTGGGCTGGTCCCTCCGGTCGGTCGGCGCTCGCGGTGGGCCCGGGTTCTCGGGGGGTTGCACGGCTCGCCCGCAGGGCGACCCAGCGCAGCCGGGCTTGGCCGTGCGGCCCCCCGAGGTTCCGGGCAGGGTTCGGAGTGTCGGCCGGCCGGAGGGACCAGCCCACCCCGCCCCGCCCACAGCAACCATCGAAGAGCCGCACACGGGAGCGGCGCCCCCTCCCCCTCTGGCTCGCGTCGTGCCCCCCGGAGGGCCGCCGGAGGCACGGCCCCGTCGCCGAACTGCGCGGAGGTCGCCTGTGGGAGCGGCCAGCTGGGCTGTCAGTCCTGATTCGTAGGCTCACTGCATGCCTGATGCCTTCACCGTCTTGTGGACTCATGACACGTGCCGTGCCTTGCGAAAGGCGGGTCGTGTGGGGCAGCGACCGCCGGTCGCCTTCAGCGGCATTCACTCCTCCCTGCCTGCCTGGGCCGGTGCTGGCGCCGGAGACGACGTGTACGCGCTGCATGTCAGTCAGTGCGTCGTGTACGTCGTAAGCCGGATGCGGGTGATCGACATGGAGCGGCGCGACTGCTGCGGCGACGCCACTGGTACGTGGGAAGACCCGGGATTTCCCGGGCACGACGACTGGTCGATGCTCGGTGCCGGCGGGTGCGATGCCTCAGCGGTGCACGTGGCCGCCACGCCCGTACGCTTCGATCTCCCGGTCCCCGGTGCCCTTCTGGCACGGCTGACCTGGCGCAACCGTCGAGGCCAGACCCGGAATCTGAAGTACGTAGTCGACGGCCGCCTCGAGCGCTCGACCAGCCTCCAGGGGTTCTACCGGCTGACCACGGAGTCGGCCGATGAGTTGGCGGATGTTGTCGATGCCGCCCGTGATGCTGACGAACGAGCAACGAACAGGAGCACAGCGTCGTCGGCGTAGAAACTCAGTGCCACATGTCGGCACCGTCCACGACCGGCACGCCGGCCGTCGGCGCTGCCCGGCCCGTAGGCATTTCCCAATCTGGCTGCGTCTCGAGGGCCGACGGTGCCGCGGGCGGTCCGGGCGGGGTTGGTGGTGTGCGCGGCATCGGCGGTACCACGCTGGCCTTGGTCATCGATACCGGCGCGGCACAGCCGGGCGCTTGGGGCCGGGGCGCCAGGGCGACGCGCACGGTCCGGGTGGTGTCGCAAGGGTGCCCGATGGCGAGGACCGCGTGGCCGGGCGCGAGGCGGCGCAGCGTCTCCGGTTCCACGATCCGCTCGTGGACGGGGCGCAGCTGGGAACTGCCGGTGGTGCCGCTGGTGGTGCCCAGGAGTCCGTCGTCGTCCTGGACCTGGAGGACTTCCTCCCAGCCGGGGCGGGTGCCGAGCAGGGCGGCGAGGGGTTCGGCGGCGGAGCGCTGCCGGTGCAGGACCATGACGTTGGTGTTGGTCATCACCGCGGCGGTGAACTCGCGGCTGACGGCGTCGAGGTCGGCGAGGTCCTGGGTGGCCAGGAGCAGTCCGCCGCCGGCGCCGCGGATGCGCTGGAAGAGGCTGGTCATGGTGGAGCCTCCGAGGGCGGAGAACTCGTCCACCCCGGCGAAGAAGAAGCCCCCCGCCGTGCCCCAGCGCTCTTCGAGCAGGCGGTCGCCGACGGCGCCGAGGTCGGTGAGGGCGAGGCTGCCGATCTGCCGGGCGGCGCGGGCGTCCCGGGCCGCAGAGAGGCTGAAGAGCACGACGTCGCCGCCGGTGATGGCCGTGTGCAAGTCGATGCCGTCGTGCCGGTCGGTCAGCACCCGGCCGGCGTCGCCCGCGGTCATGTTGACGATGCGCGCGGCCAGTCCGGGTACGGAGCGTTGGAGTTCGCGGCCGTCGCTGTGCAGGTACTCGAGGTACCGGTGCACCTCGCGACCGGTGGTGCCGCCCAGGAGCCGGGTGCGGTCGGCGAGGGCCTTCACGCTCATCAGCTTCGACAGGTCCGGCAGGTCACGGCGCCAGGCCCGCGCGCCGTCCGGGAACTGCTCGCTCACGCCGCCGGCGACGAGTTCGTCCAAGGCGCTCATGGCGTGCCGCAGGAACACCTCCGCCGCCTCCCGGTGATGCGGTTCGGAGAAGCCGCCGCCGGCGACCTGGTCCAGCGTCTCCACGATCCTCGAGCACACCTGCACCACCGACCCGGACCGGATCGGGTTGTAGGTGGCGCCCCGTCCGGTGACGGTCACCAGATGGAAGCGGCGCCCGGCCGCGGCCGCCATCGCCTCCAGCCCCGCGGCGAAGTCGGGGTCGGCCTTCATGTCGATGAACACCACCGGCACCCGCAGCGCAGCAGCGTGGTCGGTGACGAGCAGCTCGTGCAGCAGGCGTTCGATCGTGCGGGACTTGCCGTAGCCGGTGGCCCCGGCGACGAACATGTGCTGCCGCAGCGCCGGGCCGGGGACGTCGCACACCCCTCCCGTGGCCGCGTCCACGCCCAACCGAACCCGCAGCCCTGAGAGGTCCCGGGCGGGCTCGCGGTCGTCCCTCTTGGCCAGGGTGGCAACGGCGGCCTCCAGCCGGCGCCCCGGCAGCTGCACCGCGGACTCCTTCCGCCACCGGGCACGGAACCGCCACCGCCACGCCAGCCACAACCCACCGGCCGCCACACCGGCCGCCGTCGCGAGCGGCGCCTGGCCCAGTGCCCAGCCCGGCACGCGTTCCAGCACGGCGTACAGCAACCCATCGGGACCGGCCTGCAGCAGGATCTCCGCGTCCACGCCGGACGCCTCCCGCACGATCTCCCGGTACGGCGCGCCGTACGACGCCCAGGCACCGAACGCGACCACCACCGGCACCCCGAGCGCGCCCACAACGGCCAGCAGCCACCGCGACCGCAGCCCAAGACCTCGCCCGCACACCGCAACAACCGCCGCGACAGCAGCAGGCAACGGAGCGGCGACCACCGCCAGGCCCCCGAACATCCGAGCGAGGCCCTCCCACCCGGAAACCGTCCGCCGCTCCTGCCCACCCCACCGAGCCCTCGGCCGCTGTGGAACCTCACTCACCGCACTCACCTGACTACACCGCCGCTTGACGGGAGCACCGTACCGCCCGCAACGCCGCGAAGCGGCGACGCACCCAGGGCGCGGAGCGCCCGGAACGCCCTCAGCTGGAGGGCGCGCAGCGCCCGACCCCCGCTCCAGGCAGTGAGGGCGCGCAGCGCCCGAACCCCGCCCCACACCCCGAGGGCGCGGAGCGCCCGACCCCCAACCCACCCCCGCGGTCGCGGAGCGACCGCCCGCCGCGGAGCGGCGCGGCGGCACCACCCCCACACCACACACGGCAACCGGCCGCCACCACCCACGAGGGCGCGGAGCGCCCGGCCCCCGTGAGCCGCGCCAGCGGCGAGCCCCCACTCCGTCACCACCCACCCCGTCGTCGACCAGCCCGTCGTCGACCAGCCCGTCGTCGACCAGCCCGTCGTCGACCAGCCCGTC
>NZ_AUFD01000047.1:0-8467 GCF_000426325.1 Streptomyces sp. CNS606 | reverse complement strand
ACCACGCCAACCTCGGCGAGGCGACCTTCGGCAACCACGCCCACTTCGACAGCGTGACCTTCGGCGACCACGCCAACCTCGGCAGCGTGACCTTCGGCAACCACGCTAACTTCTACAGGGCGACATTCGGCGAACGCGCTCGTTTCGCCTTGGCGGCCTTCGGCAATCACGCGTTGTTCACCGGTGCGACCTTCGGCGACGTCGACTTGACACGCGTGGCTTTCGGCCGCGACGCGAGACTTAAGGGAGTGGCGTTCGGCCAGACTGCGGTGGTGGGGCCGCTGGTGTGTGCTGGGGAGCTGGATCTGTCGGGGGCGGTCTTCGAGACTGCGGTGACCATGGAGGCCGCGGCCGCCACTCTGTGCTGTCGGCGGACTCGATGGGCCTCTACTGCCGCGCTGCGGTTGCGGCACGCCGCTGTAGACCTCTCCGACGCGGTCATGGAGTTTCCGGTGTCCGTCGCCACTCACACCCGCCCCTTCACCGATGGCAACGGCGCCGAGGTGGCCGAGCCCGCACTGACCCACCGGCCCGTGCAGGTGCTCTCCCTGCGGGGGGTGGACGCCGCCCATCTGGTGCTCACCGATGTCGACCTCACCGACTGCCGCTTCGCCGGCACCATCCATCTCGACCAGCTGCGGTTGGAGGGACGCTGCCCCCTGCCCACCCCGCCTTCCGAACAGCGGCGGTGGCGGCTGGTGCGTCGCTGGACCCCGCGCCGCACCCTGCCCGAGGAGCAGCACTGGCGGGCGGCTCGGCCTTCCGGCGCCCGGGGGTGGACGCCCGCGCCTGCGGGGGAGGTGGTGCTGGGGCCGGCGGCGTTGGCGCCGACGTACCGGCAGTTGCGGAAGGCTTTCGAGGACGGCAAGAACGAGCCCGGTGCGGCGGACTTCTACTACGGCGAGATGGAGATGCGCCGCCACGACGAGGACACCCCTCGGGCGGAGCGGGCGCTGCTGGCGGCGTACTGGGCCGTCTCCGGCTACGGGTTGCGTGCTTCCCGCGCGATCGCGTGGCTGCTGGTGGCCTTGGCGGCCACCGTGACGGTCATGGTGCTGTGGGGGCTGCCCCAGGAGACGCCGAAGCCGACGACCACCGGCCGCCAGGCCGGCCCCGGGCAGAGCGTCACGCTGGTCACCGACACCCCCGACCCAGTGAAGCCGGACGGACCACTCGCTGACCGGGTCACCGGTGAGCGGTTCGGTAAGGCGGTGCACGTGACGCTGGAGTCGGGGCTGTTCCGGTCTTCCGGGAAGGATTTGACCACCGTCGGCACCGGCGCCGAGCTGACCTTCCGCTTCACCGCCCCCATCCTGCTCGCCCTGGCCGTCCTCGCCATCCGCGGCCGGGTCAAGCGCTGACGTGTCCGCCGTCCTCGCTCCCAACGATCGGAGTCCGCAACCCGCGGCCCCAGCCGCCCGTGGCGGCTGGGCTGGGCGCAGCTGCGGGGTCGTTCGTAGCCTGCGGCGTCGGTCCGTCAGGCGGTTCCGTCCGTGTCGTCTTCATCGTCATCGTCATCTGAGTGGCGCGCGTAGCGGTCCCATGCTGTGCCTGCCGCGCCCATGGCGATGATGGCGAAGGGCATCGCGTCGGCTGCCTTGCCCAGGACAGCGTCGGTGACTTCGTCGGTGAAGGACGCCGTCATGAGGGTCAGGAGTACCAGGGCTGCCACGAAGTAGATGAACGCCGCACGCCGCACTGCCGGCGGCAAGAAGCCAGCCTCGGTCGTCGTGAAGTCGTGCACGGTCTCCTCAAGGCCGGCCACCAGGTCCTCGGGTGCCTCTTCGGTCTGTCCTGCGGAGGCTTCCTCGAAGGCGTCTTCCAGCAGCCGCGCCGCATTTTCGCGGGTCTGCTCGTTGAGTCGCCGCCACCCGTCCACGCCTCCCAGCAGCTGCGTCAGGCGGGGCGTGTCGAAGGCAAGGCCGAGGGTAGAAGTGGCGTCATCGGGCCGAATGGCCTGGTCCATCCATCGGCGGGTCGTCTCGCGGTGCACGGCAGGTGGACGGAGGACCTCTTGGGCCCATCGCTGTGTCGCCGCCCGGCGGACTTCGTCGGTGACGGCGAACGCATCTACGAGCCGTGCCGACCAGTTCTCGCGTGCAGCTGCCGCTGCTGCGTCCAGTGCAGCAGTGCGCGCTCGCTGGGATGCAGACAGGTTGGCTGCCGCGGCGTGAAGAGAGGACGCGGAGGGCTTCTCGGACAGCGCGCGCGCTGCTGCGGTCGCCGCGCGGCGGAGGGCTTCGTACGCGGGCTCGGGAGGGATCGGGACCGGCATGTCAGCACCTTGCCACAGCTCTCGCGAGCAGCGGCTCGGCGGGAGGCGCGACGCTCAAGCCGCCGATCTGCAGAGCGAGTTCGGTCCGCGCGCTGCAACGTTCGAGGCAGGCTGAACACCCTCTTGCGCATTTTGCACCTTTCGAGACTTCTTCTCGTCGGTGGCTTGCCCTGGCGAACGGTGGCGAATTCGCTGGATGGTCGTTAGCACTACGAACGGCGTTGAAGAATGCCTGTAGGACAAAGCCCTGGCCTCCGACGAGGACGCCGTGTATTCGCGGCGCATTCCAGGACTGCGTCGCCGTGAGCGGAAGCGGCCAGCGCCTTCCGTCGCCCAAGGGCCCGGGGCGTGCGGCACCTAAGCCACCGTCGAGTTGTCGTGAGGAGTACGACGCACGCTTGCCCATAGCGTGCGTGACCAGCATGTTTCCTTCCGTTCTTCAGGATGCCGGAGCCGAGTACCTCGGCGGACTGCTCGTCGCCGCCACGGCGGCCGCGTTCACTGCGGCCCGTGCGGCCTGGCGGCGCCGGCGGGCCCGCAAGTCCGCTGCGCAGAGCATCGAAAAATAGCCGCACGCGCCGCAATTCTTTGATGGAGATTTCCATGCCCCAGCCATACAGCGTCGCGTATCGGACGACGAATAACGTCGTCCGATACGCGACATCCGGAAAGCCCGCAGCGGAAGTGGACCGCGCGCACGCCTGGAACCACCTGTTCACCCCTCAGACCCCGGAGGGATGGGCCGGGGAGCTCGCCAACGTGCCCGGTGTCCTGACCCCGACGAACGCCCTGGGCGACGTCGCCAAGCGGTACGACGAGATCCTCCAGTCCGTCGAACGCGACGCTCCCGACAGCCTGCTGGGCGAAACCGACCTCCTCGCCGGCCTGCTGGTCATCCGCACCCTGCGCGACAAGCTCCTCGAGGACGAGTTCCGCCTCATCGGCGCCGCCCGCCGCCGGAAGGTGACCTGGGCGCGGCTGGCCGACGCTTTGGAGGTCCGCAGCCGCCAGTCGGCCGAGCGCCGCTTCCTGCAGCTGCGCAGCAGCACCGACAACGCCCACGGCCGCACCCTGACCCAGCACGAGCGCGTCGAGTCCGAACGCGACATGCGGGCCCGGCGCTCCGAGCGGCAGTGGGCCGCCCAGCACGCCCCGGACATCCGCCGGCTCGCGCAGTGGCTGCTGGAAGTGGAGGACCTTCAGCAGCGGGCCGACGACTCCATCCACGCCCGGCAGGCGTACCAGCAGGCCATCGAGAACGCCGTACGCAACGGGAAACCGGCCCCGGACAAGGAGCCTCAGCGCTGGCCTGTCCGGCTGCGCGAGACCGTCGCCGCGGACACCGACCTCCAGGCCCGCCGGGCCGCCGCCCTACCGGAGGCCGGCCCGGCCGGGACGGGACGGTCGCACCCCGACATCGACAAGCTCGTGCATCAGATGCTTGGCCTGATCGCTCACGCCGCCGTCCCCGAGGCCGCCGACCTCAGCGACCAGCCCGCCCTCGTCGCGGCCATCAGCGAACTGTGCCGGCAGGCCGAGCGGGCCACCACCCCCTAGCCGACCCCACGAGCCGGCACCCCCGCAGAGTGCGGGGACCCGCTTCCGCGCGCTTGAGTTTCTGCATGCGAACCACACCCAGGCCCGCACCACGGTGAGCAGACCTCCCACCAGCGGGGGATCAACATCAGAGAAGTTGATCCCCCTTGCCCTAGAAAGTTCGCAGATGCACACTTGAGGGAGAAGCGGGGAGCTGCGGATCGCGCGGGAGGCGTTGGCCTCCGCAACGCCCGACCTGCGGTTTCTTCGCAGAAGCTTCTCGGGGTGCTGGACGGCAGGTGGAGCATCATGCCGAGGAAGAAGATCGTCAGCCCCTTCCCGAAGCGGTACACCGACCGGCAGTGGGCCCGGTACTTGAAGGAGGGCCGGCAACTGGTCGAGGAGGAGACGCGGATCCAGTTCAAGCTCGGGGACCTGACCTTGCGGATGGTGCGGACACACCGTCGCGATGGCAATCACGGTGTCTTCGTGGTCCTGGACAGGTTCGCGGACCAGATCGGCATCAACGTGCACACGCTGATCGGCTACCGCCACGTCTGCGTTGCCTGGCCCGAGGAACACCGGGCTCCGGGCGTCTCGTGGTCCATCCACAGGGCGCTGGACGCGCTGGAGGACCGCTTCGAGCTGATCAAGACACCGCCGGAAGGGGCGGAGCGGTGGACGGAGGACATGGCGTTGCGGCAGGCGGGGCGGCTTCCGCACAGGCCGTTGACGAAGGAGGAGAAGCTGGACCGGGTGCGGGTGCTGCTGGACCAGGACGAGAGCGCCGCCGAGGCGGTCCAGGAGCTCATCCGCCGGCCTGAGGTCGCCCACCATGTGATGGGTGAGGCGAGCAACCAGCGGATCTTGTACCGGGCGCATCATGAGCAGCGGCAGCAGGCGCGGGACGCGCGGCGGGCGGCGGCGTACGCGGGCCCCCCGGACGACGGGGAGGGGGAGGTCGAGGCGGAGGTGCGGCGGCGGGAGCCGGCCGTGGATTACACGCGTGCCTCGAGTGAAGTGCTGGAGCTGCTGGGGGTTGGGACGGGCTTCCTGGTGGAGCTCCAGGAGCAGATTCCGCGTCTGCACGTGGGGGAGTTCACCGAGCGGGAGGTGCGGGCGGTCAAGGACAACAACCGGCGGATCAGGGCCGCGCTGGACTGGTGCGACACGGTCCTCGACACAGGTGACACCACGATGGACGAGGGCCTGGTCCGCATTCTCGAAGAAGGCGATGACCTGTCATGACTCCGCCGAAGACCCGGGCCGGGCGCGGGCCCGGGAAGCAGCTGGAGCGGACCGCGCCGGTGCCCACGCAGCATCTTGCGGAGCTGGCGTGGAATCTGTTCGAGGACGCCGGGGAGGACGTCCTGGTCGCCAAGGAGCAGGTGACCGACCGCATCCACGCCACCGACTCGCAGTTCGAGCGGCTCAAGGGCTACATCCGCGACCACGTCACCCTGGAGAAGGGGAAGGCCTTCCTCGCCTACCGCGGCGGGTACATGATCACCACCGACCCGGCGAAGATCGCGGAGAACGTGACCTGGCGGCTGCGGCGCATCGACACCGAGCTGCGGCGGCTGCTGAGCGGCTGGATCAACCCCCTGGGTGAGGAGGTGCTGCAGCACGAGGTGCTGGCGATGTATCAGGACGACATCGGGCACATGCTGCGGGTCTCCGAACGGATGCGGACCTCGAGTCTGACGCTGCCCAAGCCGGTCAAGTCCAAGCGACGCCGCCGCCGCGCGCAGGCCGCGGGCAGCTCCACCCGCCGGTGACACCCCTTGGCGTCGTGGTGTGAACCAGGCCGCGCGGTGAGCGGTGGCCGCCAGGAAGCGAGCCGGCCCCTCCAGCCCCGCCGCGCTGTACCGGGCGCTGGAGCAGCTGAACGCCGCCCCAACACTCGATCCGGCGCGGCGAGCGGCCCGGCTCCCGCCGAGCGACGCCCCACTGCTGCTGGGAGCGATGCTCGCGAAGGCGGAACTCGACGCGGCCGTGCGCGCCGACCCGGCCGAAGAACCCCCCACCGGCCTGACCAACCTGCTCACCGGCTACCGGTCCCTGACGGCCACCGGCGCCACCGGCCCCGCTGAGGAAGACCTCCTCCTGCGCCTCCTCACACTCCGGCTGATCCGCACCGCGACGGAGATCACCACCTACGCCGACCGCGACCCCGACCTCCTCGACGCCGCAGCAGACGCCACCATGGCCGCCGCCAACCTCCTCAGCGCCCACCGCTTCACCAGCACCCACACACCGAACCCCGCGCAGGCAGAACGCGCCCTCACCTCAGCGGCCCAGTTCACCCACCGAGCCCACGAATACCTCAACACCCCGCCCCGCAGCCCCTGAGCGGCACCGGCACGGCGTCAGCGTCCGGAAGGCGCTGCGCCCTGTCGGGGGCGGTGTTGGAAGCTGCGTCATGGGGCCCGGAGTCGCACCCGTTCCTGTCACTCTTTAGAAGTACAGGATCGGGGTTGTGTGCGTTGTGACCTATCTCGGCAGCATCGGGGGTTAGGCGTCTGTTAAGGCTGTACTCTGGAATGCGTACAGGGACGCTTGGAGACGCGTTTTCGCTGGTCAGCCAGCGGAGTTGCAGATGCCGAGGGATTCCTGGGAGCGCACGAAGGGCCCGAACCCGGGGGGTCGTGGCCCCCGAGCAGGGCCCTGCGCTACTGCTTCGAGTCCGGCCGAGTGTGTCGCGGTCGGACTCGTCGCTTATGCGCGAGAGACCGAGCCTTCCGGACTCGTGATGACCGCCCGATTACCAGAGCGAGATCACCCCGAATAAGACGGCCACCGCGACGCTCACTCCGGCGAGTCCGACCTGCCATCGTTCGGCAGGCGTCCACCGGTGTTCCGGTCGCTTCGGCGTCGGCTTCTCCTCCATCGGTACTCCTTCCTCTTCGGTCCAGCCCGCCGCGGCGGGCGCCCGCCGGCCGGTACGGCCGACGAGGTATCAGGGAAGAGAGGTGGTACCGGAGTTCATGGTACGGCCGCGTATGCGCCTTCGGAGTACGAACCGCACGTCACGTCCTCTCTCCAGCCCTCCTCTTGGGCTGTCCGCCCGGCGGCTGCGCGGGGCCGCCGGGCGGACAGCGGTCACCTGGCGGCGCACCCCTGCAGCTGAGCGGCCACGTTCCGGTCCGGCCAGGTCAGTAACACGGCCTCGCCCGGCTCGGTGCCAAGTCGCTGGATGGCCGAGGTCAGGGCTCGGGAGAGGGTTCCCGCGCAGGCGTGGAAGGCGCTCATGGTGAGCGTTTCGCTGTCCTCCCCCCGCAGCAGGCGCCAGACCTTCAGGAGGTTCAGCGAGTACAGCAGGCGTGGTTCGCGCCGAACCCGTGTGGTGACGTCCTCGTGGTCGCGGTCCTGGTGCCGTGGGGTCTCGGGATCGTCCAGGTCGGCGGCCTGTTCTGCCCAGTGACGGGCGGCGCGAAGTTCTCCCCGGACGGTGTGGAGCAGTGAGAGGCACTCGGCCGAGGCGGTCTTGCCGGCTCCGGCGGCGAACTGCCAGAAGAACTCGGCCTGGTCGTCCCGGTCGGCCAGGTGGAGGAGGCAGGCGAAGACCAGGGCGTTGTCGGCGTCGATCTCTCTGGTGGCCAGGCGGGTGATGTGGGTGGCGGCGTCGGGGGTGCGGATGGCGAGAGAGGAGAGGGCGCGCAGGTCGCGGGCGGCGCGCTCGCGGCGGGCGACGGGGCCGGCCCGGTCCGGCCCCGCTGCATTGAGCGGGGCCGGGCCGAGCGCGGGGTGGGGGAAGCCGCCCTGGGCGGTGCCGCGCTGCACCGCGTCGAAGTAGTCCTCCGCGAGCCGCTCGCGGGAGGCCTTCAGCTCCTTCTCTTCGTCCGGGTCATCGGCGGGCAAGGCGCAGGCGTCGTTGAGGACGTCGTCCAAGGTGCGCGGCACGGGCATGGTGCGGGTGTCCCTCTCAGTTGTCTGTTCGGTCGGTGTCGAGGTCGATGCCCAGCTCGTCGGCGAGCCGGCGGCGGGCATAGGTCAGGTGGGAGCGGACGGTGGCTTCCTCGACTCCCAGGATGTCGGCGGTGCGGGCGCGGCTGAAGGCGAAGACGTAGTGGAGGACCACCACGTCCAGCTGGCGGGGAGGCAGCTTGGAGATGGCGGCGTAGAGGCCGAGGCCGGTCTCCAGGGCGGCGAACCTGTCCCGGAGATCGTCCATCTGCTCCCTGAACCGGTAGTAGAACGCCGCCGTCTCGGTGATGGCGGGTTCGCGGTCCTGGCTGACGAGGTAGTCGTCGACGGCCTCCTTCAGGTGTCCCCAGGCGCTCTCGCGCGGATTGGCCTCTTCCATCAGCCGCTTCCAGCCCACCAGGAGGCTGTAGAAGACGCGGTGCACGACCTGCTTGGCGATCTCCTCGTCCCCGAGGAGGAGTTCGGCGTAGCGGCGGTAGGGCCGGTAGAACCGTTGGTGGAAGGCCTGGAACTCCAGCGGGATGCGGGTCTCGCGGGCCTCGGTGCGCCGGGTCGTCCTCGGGTCCTTCTTGTCGTTCTCGGTCATGCCAGGACCTCCCGGGCGCTGCGCGGGATGGCGGGGAGCGCGGGAGTGGGCCGGCTGGAGTGCTGCTGCCGGGTGGGGAGTCCCGCTATGCCCCTGGGATCGCGGTCGTGCTGCGGCTGGGTTGCCGGCTCCGGTGCGGGGGG
>NZ_AUFD01000046.1:0-8576 GCF_000426325.1 Streptomyces sp. CNS606 | reverse complement strand
GCCGGCACCGCCGTCGTGGTGGTGCACGGCATCGACTACAACGGCAACGGCAAGTACGACTTCAACCTCGGCAAGAGCCTCCTGGACCCGAAGCTCCCGGCCGAGGCCACCTTCCCCGCGCTGTGCGGCACGCTGAAGAAGTCCCCGCACGGCGGCATCTCCGGCGGCCAGGGCGGCACCCAGAGCAGCGACACAGCCACCACGGCCGCTGCAGCGACCACCGGCGGGGCCCTCCTCCTCGCCGGCGCCAGCGCCTACTGGCTGCGCCGCCGCACCACCCGCCAGAACTGAACGGCACAGGCCCTATGCCGTTCACCTGGCGCACCGGCCGCCGCGGTCTATTGACCGCGGCGGCCACCGCCTGCACCCTCACCGGCAGCGCACTCCTCACCCTCGGCCTCACCGACACCGCAACTACCCCGCCACCCGCACCACCCGCCGCCGCAACGGCACCCGATCAGCCGGAGACCGCTGCCGAGCCCGCCCCGTCCTCCGCGGGCCTGCCGCGTTCGGTTCCCGTGCGGGTCACCGCCGACCGGGTCGGTCTGGCCGCCCGCATCGAAGCGGTCGGCCTCGCCGGCGACGGTTCCATCGCCCTCCCGAAGGACGCCGACGACGCAGGCTGGTACACCGGCTCGGTCACCCCCGGGGAGCGCGGCAACGCCCTGGTCGTCGCGCACGTCGACGACACCGACGGTCCCGCCGCCTTCTATCGGCTCTCCTCGCTGAAGCGCGGCGACCGCATCGACGTGAACCGCCGCGACGGCTCGACCGCCTCCTTCACCGTCTCCGGCATGCAGGTGCATCCCCGCGACGACTTCCCCGCACGCGTCTACCGGCCCACCACGCGCCCACGGCTGACGCTGATCACCTGCACCGGCTGGGACCCAGACACACGCACCTACCAGGACAACCTCGTCGTCACCGCCCGCCTCACCAATACGGCCACCTGAACCTCCCGGCCCCGTCTCAACGGCACGACAGGCGGGTGGCACCGGCAGGGCGAGAGGGGTGTGGCAGGCTCACCCGGGAGGCCCGCAGCCAGAACTCAATCGGCCCGGGCCGGCGCGAGCGTGAAAACTTCAGAAGGAGCCGCGGGTGCGGGCGAACAAGAATTCGGCGACATCGGCCCGGCCGGACGGGGAGAGCCTCGACGCGCTACTCACCCGCGTGGGTCGAGGCGAGACAGAGGCGTTCGACGCTCTCTACCACGCCGTCGCGGGCCGGATTCTCGGCCTCGCCCACAAGGTGCTGCGCGACACCGCCCATGCCGAAGAGGTCTGCCAGGACGTCCTTGTCCAGCTCTGGCGCACCGCACCCCGCTTCGACCCCCACCGCGGCAGCGCACTGACGTGGATCCTGACCATGACACACCGCCGCGCGGTGGACCGGGTCCGCTCCGCCCAAGCGGCAACCCACCGGGACAAACTTGCCGGCCTCCGGGACCACCCAATCCCCTACGACCAAGTCGCCGAAAAAGTCGCACTCCGCGAAGAACAAGCCGCCATCCGGCACTGCCTGGACGCCCTCACCCCGCGTCAGCGAGAGTCGATCACCATGGCCTACTACCAGGCCCACACCTACCCCGAAGTCGCACAGAAACTCGGCCTCGCCCTGGGCACCGTCAAAAGCCGCATCCGCGACGGACTCTTCCGCCTCCGCGACTGCCTCGCCACCACCTGACCCCGGGCGGGGTCAGACCGGGAAACCAAGGCGGAGGAAGAGGACGTAGCGTTCACCAGGTAGGTGAAAGCGATCCGGTGAGGGAGGCAGGTCGACGATGGCGTGGTTGCGGCGGGCGACGGTACTGGGCGCGGCGGCCGCGGGTGTGGCGGCAGGATACGCAGGGGTGGTCACCGGCGCGGTGACCGTGGACACCGGCTGGGGCCGCCGGATGCGGGCACTCGGCCCTCAGACCGTGGAGATCGCCGCATCGCGGGAGACGGTCTTCGAGGTGATCGCACAGCCCTACCTCGGCCGCACCACCCGCGCCATGCGGGAGAAGGTGCGGGTGCTGGAGAGGGGGGAAGACATGGTGCTCGCCGCGCACTACACGCCGGTGGCCGGTGGCCGGCTGACCACCACGACGGTGGAGACCGTGCGCTTCGAACGTCCCCACCGCGTCGCCTTCCGGCTCCTGCGCGGCCCGGTCCCCCACGTCACCGAGACCTTCGACCTCACCGAACGCACGGGTGGCACGCGCCTGGAGTACCGGGGCGAGCTGTGCACCGACGGCGGGCCGATCGGCGCGCGATGGGGCTCCCTGGTCGCGAGGAGCTGGGATGCGACCGTCACCGCGACGCTCGCCGACATCCGGCGTGAAGCCGAACACCGCGCCCGCCGGTAGGAACGCCGATCCCCCGCGCGGTCGGCTACAGGCCGGCGCACCGGCTGTGCGCCTGCGGCTCACAGCACGCGGGCTATGCGAGGGTGCCGAGCCATGTGGTGATCCAATACAGGGCGCCGTAGGTCGCGGCGGCAACGGCCAGGGCCGCGAGCAGCCGTCGGCGCCCACGCCGTAGTCCGGCCACGGTGCACTGATTGCGGCGCCGCAGGGCGACCCAGGCCAGGACTGTGAGAACGGCGAGGCCAGCGAGGCGGAACCACCAGGCGTAGTCGTCATAGAGTGTGGTGGCCCAGGCGAAGGCGGTCGTGGCGCTCACGATGCCCAGCAGGGCAAGGAGCGTGGGACCGACACAGCAGGAGATGCCCACCAGTCCCCCGATTACGCCCATGCGCCACACCGGCAGCCGCTCCGGGACAGATCCGGGCCGGGCATGCCCCGTACCCCCGAACCGGGCCGACAACCGGTCACGGAGTCCTGGGCCGCTCGTCTGCTCTCTGTGACCTTCGACCACGACGCCGTTCCAGAACGCCACGTGCCCCTTGATCCGCCGCGCGAGCGGGCTGGGGTGCGGGTAGCGCCACGCGGCGTCGGGGTTGTGCTGTCCGTCGACGACGATCGTGTAGTAGCGAGCCAAGCCCTTCCAGGGGCACAGCGACTTCGTGGAGCTCTCCTGGAGGTACTCCCGCTTCAGCGACTCCGGCGGGAAGTAGTGCACGCCCTCGATCCGCACGGTTTGCGGCGTCTCGGCCAGGACCACGCCTTTCCATACCGCACGCATCATCGTGTGCACACCTCCTCCCACGTCTCAGAACTCACCATAATCCCGCTGGCGTGCCTGGCTGAGAGAGTTGCGCGGGCAGGCCACGGGTTCGCACACCCGCACCGGCGGCGCCGCCCGTCACCCGCTCGACGGAACTGTGGGCTGCTCCGGTCGGGTGAGCTGTTCCGGTGCGGAACCGGGGGCGGAGCGGCCTCATCTGCCGACCTGCCGGAAGTGGGTGCGGCACGCCGGAATCACACCGGCCGGGGGTTGGCGATTTCGGGGGGTTCGGGCTGCTTGGGTGTGCTTCGTACGTACAGCCTCGTCTGCTGCCCGATGGCCCCTCACACGTTGGTCGGCCGGCGACGACAGTGAGAGGCCCCGCTTTGATCCCATCACGTTTCCGTCCGCGCGTGACGCGCCGCAGACTCGACCGTGCCCTGCTGAGCCTCGGTGCGGCAGCGCTCGTCGGTGCCGTGGGCGTCACCACCCTGGCCCCCGGGGTGAGTTCCGCCTCCAGCCACCGGGAAGCGCCCCTGATCGCCGGTGACCCTCGGGCCGACAACACCGACGTCTACGCCTTCACCAGCCCCGACCGTCCCGACACGGTCACCCTGATCGCCAACTGGATCCCGTTCGAGGAGCCGGACGGCGGGCCGAACTTCTACAGCTTCGCGGACGAGGACGCCGCCCGGTACAACATCAAGATCGACAACACCGGGGACGGCCGTCCGGACCTGACCTACACCTGGAAGTTCCGCACGAAGATCCGGGATGCGGAGAACCAGTTCCTGTACAACACGGGGCCGGTCACGTCGCTGAACGACCCGGACCTGAACGTGCGTCAGACGTACTGTCTCACGGTCACCGACGCCCGCGGGCGCACGCGCACCCTGGCGGAGAACGTCCCGGTGGCGCCGTCGAACGTCGGCCCGGCTTCGATGCCCGACTACGGGGCGCTGCGCGATGAGGCGGTGCGTTCGGTCGGCGGCGGCGTCACGTCGTTCGCCGGGCAGGCGGAGGACCCGTTCTTCGCCGACCTGCGGGTCTTCGACCTCCTCTACGGCGGAGACCTCAGCGAGCGCGGCAGCGACACCCTGGCCGGATACAACGTCAACAGCGTCGCGCTGCAGATCCCCAAGGAGAAGCTGGCGCTGCGCCAGGACGTCGGGCGCAACCCCGTCGTCGGCGTGTGGTCGACGACGGACCGCCGCGGCGCCGGGGTGACCGAGGAGCGGGCCAAGGACCACGACGGCTGGCGGCAGGTCTCCCGGCTCGGCAACCCTCTGGTCAACGAGGTGGTCGTCCCGCTGAAGTTCAAGGACGCCTTCAACACCCTCTCCCCGCACCAGGACCGCACGGTGCAGCCGGTGGTGGACAAGGTCCTGGACCCGATCCTGCCGAAGCTGATCGAGCAGATCTACGGCATCCCCGCGCCGGAGCCGCCCCGGCGGGACCTGTTCGAGATCTACCTGACCGGCATCTGCCGCGCATGCGGGCCGATCGACGCCGACCTGAACTCGCACCGCCTCAACGCGGACGCGAAGCGGAAGAAGATCGTGCCCGCCGAGGAGCTGCGGCTCAACATGGCCGTGCCGCCGACCGCCGAGCCGAACCGGCTCGGGGTGCTGGCCGGTGACCTGGCCGGATTCCCCAACGGTCGCCGCCTGGCCGACGACGTCCTGGACATCTCCCTCCAGGCCGTCGAGGGTGCCGCCCAGACCGGCGAGCTGGTGCCCGAGCTTGCCGACGGCGACCTGGTGGACACCAACGACGTGCCCTTCGGCGACAGCTTCCCCTACCTCGCCCTGCCGTTCACCGGCCCGGGTGACGCTCCGGGCGGTGGCGGCGGTTCGGCATCGCAGGCCGGGCAGCCCAACGGCTCGGACTCCCTGCTCGACCCGCTGAACGCGGCGTCGGCCGGCCTGGCCGGTCTCGGCCTGGCGCTCCTGGGCACCGGCGGCTTCCGCCTGGTGCGAGGACGCAGCAAGAAGGACTGAGAACGGCTTCGCGTCTCACGGTGGGGGCGAGCGGCATACCGCTCGCCCCCACCTCTCCCAGTGGTCGGTTCAGCGAACCGGCCACCCCGCAGAAAGCATCCAGCTGTTGAGATTCCGTCACCTCGTCGTCCCGCGCCGGGCGGCCCGCCTCCTGACGATCGCCTCCGTGCTTCTCCTCATGGGCACGGCCTTGTTCGCCGCGGGGGCTCTCCTCCTCCCCGCCTCCGGCCCGCCTGCGGGCGGAACCGGCACCGAGCGGTCGGATGAGAGAGCTGAAAGCCGTATCGCAGCGCTGCAGTCCCGGCTGCGGCGTCTGCCCGAGGACTACGACGCCTGGGCGCAGCTCGGCATCGCCTACACCGAACACGCCCAGCGCACGGCGGATCCGCGCTACTACCCGAAGGCCGACAAGGCGCTCGCCCGGTCGATGTCGCTTCACCCGCGGGACAACCACCTCGCCCAGCTCGGCAGGGGAGCGCTCGCCGCCGGACGCCACGAATTCGCCGCAGCCCTCGCCCATGCCCGCACCGCCGTGCGGATCAACCCGCACCACGCCGCCTCCTACGGCGTACTGGCAGACGCCCATCTGCAACTCGGCCACTACGAACAGTCCTTCGACGCCACGCAGAAGATGGTCGACCTCCTCCCCGCCACTCCCTCTCTGGCCCGAGCCTCCTACGCCTGGGAGCTGCGCGGTGACGCAGACCTGGCGGCGGAGCTGATGCGACGCGCTCTGGAAGCGGCGGGAAGTCCCGCAGACGCGGTCTTCGCCCGCTACCACCTGGCGCTCCTCACCCTGCGTCAGGACCCCGAGGAAGCCCACCGAGTGATCCGCGCCGGTCTACGGGCAGCGCCACGGGAGCCCGCACTTCTCGAAGCCCGGGCCCGGGCGCATCTTGCGCGCGGTGACACACGCAAGGCTCTGCGCGACTACACCGCCGCCGCGGCGCGCGTTCCGCGGCCCGCGCACCTGCTGGCGATCGGCGAACTCCACGAGTCCCTCGGGCACCACCGGCGCGCCGAGGCCCAGTACGACCTCTACCGGGACCAGCTGCGGCTGCTCGATGAGGCGAAGGTCGCCGCCGACGCGGAAGCGGTCCTCTTCGAAGCCGATCACGGCGACCCCGGACGGGCGGTCCGGCTCGGCCGGACGGCAGTGAAGGAGCAGCCGTTCCTCGCGTCGCAGGACGCCTACGCGTGGGCACTGCACCGCGCCGGGCGCGACGAGGAGGCCCTGGCCTTCGCGGACCGAGCCCTGCACTTGGGAACCCTCGACCCGCTCCACCACTTCCACCGCGGCATGATCCACTCCGCGCTCGGGGACGAGGCCGCCGCGCGGCGCGACCTCGATGCGGCGCTGGACATCGACCCCCGCTTCCACCCCCTGCACGCGCCCGCGGCGCGAGCGGCGCTCTCCCAGAACGGCCCCGTCACATGAGCCCACGCCCCACCCCGCGCCTGCGCCCCTCACCCGGTCGGCGAGCCCGCCGAGCGCTCGCCGCCACCCTGGCGGCCGGCGCCGCGCTCACCGCCCTGGCAACCCCCGTCCAGGCACATCCGCTGGGCAACTTCACCGTGAACCATCACCACGGGCTCCAGCTGCACCAGGACCGGATCGACGACCTCCTCGTCGTGGACAGCGCAGAGATCGCGGCAGCCCAGGAGCGGGCACGCGTCGACACCGACGCGAACGGCCACGTGGACCGGGCCGAACGTGCCGACTACGCCCGCGCCCGCTGCACCGCCCGCGCAAGGGACCTGTCCGTCACGGTCGCCGGCGAACCCCTGAGCTGGCAGGTCCGCAGCAGCACCTTCCGCCATCTGCCGGGCGAAGCCGGGCTCCGGACCAGCCGCCTGGAGTGCCGGCTGACCGCACCCACCGACCTCGCCGCACCCGCCGACATCCGCGTCGAGGACCGTCACGACAGCGAACGTCTGGGCTGGCGCGAGATGACGGCCCGTGGGCACGGCGTCAGTCTCCACGGCTCACCGCCGCCGAGCAGCTCGCCCACCGACGCACTGCGGGACTACCCCGACGATCTCCTGTCCGAGCCGCTCGACCAGCGACGCGCCGCGTTCCGTACCGAACCGGGCAACGGAAGCGCCGCCGGTGCACCCTTGGCCCTCCCCGACGTGCCGGGCGCCGGGTTCCTCACCACCGCAGTCGGGGAAATCCAGGGAGCCTTTCACCACCTGGTGGGCAGCCGTGAACTCACCGTTCCCGTCGGGCTGCTCGCCCTCCTGCTCGCCATGGTGCTCGGCGCCTCGCACGCCGCACTGCCCGGCCACGGCAAGACCATCATGGCGGCCTACCTGGCCGGCCGTCGCGGCCGCGCCCGCGATGCGGTGACCGTCGGAGCCACCGTCACCCTCACCCACACCGCAGGCGTACTCGCCCTCGGCCTGATTCTGCCCCTGGCCACCCATCTGACCGGCGAAAGCGTCCTCGGATGGTTGGGCCTCGCCAGCGGACTCCTCGTGACCGCGATCGGCCTCACGCTGCTACGCGGCGCGCTGCAAGGGCACCACCATCATCACGGCCACCACCATCACCATCACCACCATGGCGATGCACACGGACACCACCATCACCACGTCCACCACCACGGCCCACAGCATCACCCCGACGGCCACCGCCCCACGCGCCCGCAGGCAGCGGGACTGCTGCCCCGCCGCCGGAACGCACCCCCGCCGAAAGCCGCCCACACCGAACCCGCCGGCGCAGTCACCGTGCTCACCAAAGCCCCCGAAGGCTCCCCACAGCACGCGCCCGACCCCGCACCCACCGCTCCCCTCCCAACGACCAGGCGGACACTCGTCGGGCTCGGCATCGCCGGCGGCCTCGTTCCCAGCCCCTCCGCACTCGTCGTCCTCCTCGGCGCAGTCGCCCTGGGCCGCACGCCCTTCGGAATCCTCCTCGTCCTCGGGTACGGCGCGGGAATGGCCGCCACCCTCACCGCCGCCGGCCTCCTCCTGGTCCGGGTCCGCGACCGCCTCTCCCTTTCGGCGCAACGCAGTCGGCCAAGGGCAACGAGAGCCTTCCGCCTGCTGTCCCGGCTCGGCCCCGTGCTGACCTCCGCGCTCATCCTCGCCGTCGGCATCGGACTCACCGCACGTGCCCTGACCGCCCCATGACCACGCCCAAGCGAGGCGACAGCGCGAAGTGACTCTGCAGCCCGGCGACGACCCACGTCGTGCACCGCTCGCGCTCCGCCCCTCGGGTGGACTCTGACGACACCCCATGCGCGGAAGATCGAACACTGCGGAATGCCCCTAAAGTCCGTTCACGGTGCCCGAGCCCTTCGGGCGTTCGACGAAGGAGACGCAGTGCGCAAGACCCTCATCGCCGCCGTCACGACGGCTGCGGCTCTCAGCTCGGCCGTCCCGGCCGCCGCGGTCGCTCCGGCCGACGCCGACATGCCCGCGGCCGCTTTCGCCGCTCCGAAGCACGACGGCCCGCTGACGGTGG
>NZ_AUFD01000045.1:0-11764 GCF_000426325.1 Streptomyces sp. CNS606 | reverse complement strand
GGAGCAGTGGGCGGGCGCTCGCCGACGCGCTGCGCACAGACCTGAAACGCATCCAGGCCGACGGGCGGTGCGAACTCATCGGTGGTGCGGCCACGGCCGTCCGCGCAACGGACGAGCGCGCCGAGCTCGTCCTCGATGACGGTCGAGTCATCACCGCGGGCACGGTCGTGGCGGCTACGGGGGTGTCCGCCATGGCTCCCGCCGACGCCGCATGGCTGCTGGCGGAGGCCGACTTCGCCCCGCCGATGCTGTGGCGCACTCCCCCGGCCGAGCTGGGCGACAGCCCGTTCGTGCTGGGCGCCGACCGGCCACTGGGCACCTGGCTACGCGTCCACCCCAACACGGCAACCGACCTGCACGTGCTCTGTCCCCCCGGCGACGACTACAAGACGGCGGAAGTCACCGACGACCCGCGCGTACAGCTGCTCCAAGTAGCCAGGGTCGAGGTCACCGCCCTCCCTGCCGATAGGGGTTGGGTCATCGCAGCGGAGGACCGGGACGGGCGAGTGTCCGCGTACACGGCCACCAGCATGATGAACAACCTCGGAAGCCGACCAGCGGCCCTGCAGGGACTGCGTCAGGACGAGGACGGCTACTGCCCCCCAGACGTCCAGCACCTACGCATACGCGCCGCCGGCGACCTACGCAGCGCCCGCTGCCAGCGGATCGTCACCGCCCAGGGGTCTGGAGCCGAAGCTGTCCTCGCCGCCTACTACCGCGGCCGGGCAGGTGGCTCCTGATGGCCCACCAGCTCGGGATCTCGTTCAACTTCTGTGATGACGACCGTGTTTCAGCCCGCAGAGACGCCTCTAACTGTGTATCTTTCTTGGCATCGTCAATCACTCGGAGAGGTGGCTCTATGGCAGACCCCATCGAGCGGGTCGACGCCCTGGTTGACCGTGACCCCCTACCCGCCCCTCACATCCGGCAGCAACTTCGCAAGGCAGCCGGCCTCTCACAGGCCGAGGTCGCCGAAGCCGTCGGAGTGAAGCGGCTCGCCGTCACACGCTGGGAGCTGGGCCAGACCACTCCACAACGCCGGCACCTTGAGGCGTACCGCCACCTGCTCCAGCGTCTCGCCGAGAAGTACCCGAAAGCCGCGGGGAGGGACTCGTGACGTAGAAAAAGACGACGGCCGCCCTGTCGGCAAACAGGAACGGCCGTCCAAGTCGACTCAGCGCCTACCAAGCAATCGAGTCGTGAGCGGTCTCGTCAACCGCAGGTGCCCACTTCCAATCGGAAGTGGCCTCACCTGCGCTCAGGATACGCAGACGTCGTGCACGTGCACACCACCAGTGCGCGATTTGTCTGTTTTTCAATCCTCCGGCACTCCGTCCACGGCTCCCCTCATCACTCGGGGAGACCACACGCGTGCGTACCGCACACACCAGCCGACCATCGAACGGCGCCTCTACCGCGCCCGGCCCTCCGGCTCACACACCGAAGACGTCCATCCCGGCACCGCGCCGGGCACCCACCACCACCCCGGACCACACAGACCCGGCGGTGCTGCCGCCGCTGTGGGTGCCAGCGGCCCGGCAATGGCTCTCGACCACGGCGTGCCGGGTCGCCGGCGACGGATACAGCTGGATGCAGGCGGTCCACTGGGTCGCCAGTTCCGGTCTCTACACCCCGCGGCGCCGCACCGGTCCGCGCACCTTCGACCGCACAACCCTGCGCGTCGCCCAACTCTGCGCCGAGCTGTCCCCGTGCCGTCCCGGCGTGGACTACCTCGTGCGGCGCACCGGCCTGTCCGAGCGGACGGTGAAGTACCACCTGGCGATGCTGCGGGAGGCCGGGCTGCTCGCGTACGTCGAGCGCGGTACCCGTGTGCGCGGCGCGGCCGCGCGGGCGTCGGAGTTCGCGCTGGTGGTGCCGCCGCAGTTCGACGAGGCCCTCGGCATCCGCACGATCGGAGACGGGCCAGGGCGGCGGGTGACCGGCATCGACGGTGAGGCCGGCCGCAAGCTGGTGGCGAAACTGGGAAGAAAGGCCGCGCGGAAGGTCCGCAGCACGTCGCGGCGGTCCTTGAGGAAGGCGTCTGGTGGTCCGGTGAGGCCCTCCGGGACGACTGGTCAGCAGGGGTCTTCCGGGGCTGTTGCGGGCCGGGCGCGTTGCACCCCAATGCGGGGTGGTTGCTCTACTTCCTCTGCTGCGGGTACTACCTGGTTTCCCTCTGAGAACAAGCTCGCAAGCGGGGCCAGCGAATCCGCCACCCCGAAGAAACCGAAGCGCACTGCCAGTGGCCGCAAGAGCCTGAACCAGGTCGGGCGCCGTTTCCAGCTCGCCGCCGAGCTCGTCGCCCAGGTGCCGTGGCTGCGCGGCGAGGCGGTGCCGCAGGTCGCCTGGGTCGTCCGCCACCTCGCCGACGCCGGGTGGAGCGCAGTCGAGGTGCAGGCGTGGCTGGAGACCACCCCGGCCCCGGACCGCGGGTCGCACCGGCCCGCTGGGCTGCTGGCCTACCGGGTCCGCGGCGTCGAGCAGCACGTCGACACCGCCGCCAAGCGGCAGGTGCTGGTGGAGCGGTGGGAGGCGTCCCGGGAGGCTGCGCGTCGGCACCGTATCCGGCAGGTCCGGGCCCGGCAGGAACGTGCCGAGGGTGACTGGCAGGCGCCCCTCGGCCGGGCCGTGCGGCGGGAGGTCGAGTCCGTGTTCGCGGCCGCCGTCCAACGCCCGGCACAGTCCGTCCCGGACGCCTACGATTCGGCGTGGCAGGACGGACTCGACGGCATCGGCGGCATGAGTGCGGCCGAGCGCGCCGAGCTGGTTGACCAGGCGTGGGGCGAGTGGATGGTCGGGGACACCACGCTGGTAACCAGCATGCTCACCACGCTCGGCCGCGGGGCGGCCGTGGCGGTGTTCGGCTCCGAGCTGGTCAGGCGGGTCCTCCGCTTCGAGGCCGGCGGTGTCCGCCGTCGGCTGTCCGCTCTGGGACGACGGTGAACGGGGGAACTGCTGCGATGACCACCGACCCCACCGTTGACGGCGAGCGGACGCCGGACCTCCCGGAACCCTCGGGTGCAGACCTCCCCCGCATCGCCCTCCAAGCGGCCCGCGCGAACGCGAAGAAGAACGGCGCCACCGCGGCCAAGGCACGCCGGCCACGCCGCCGAACCACCGCCCGCGACACCGGCCGCGAGCCGCAGGGCTTCGGCGCCGTCCTTCAAGCACTCCTGGGCGAACGGGCCTGGGAGCTCCCCGCCGCCGGCGGAAACCTCCTCGACGCCTGGCCCGACATCGCCGCCGCTGCTGCACCGCGGCTCGCCGACCACGTCCAGGCCCACGCCTACGACGCGGAGACCGGCCGCCTGGACCTGCGCGCCGACTCCCCCGCCTACGCCACGCAGGCCCGGCTGATGACCCGGCAGCTCATCGCGGCCGCGAACCGACACGCCCGCCGCGAAGCCGTCCGCACGATCCGTGTCCTGGCCTGGAAGACGGCGCCCTCCCCCGTCACCGGTGGACGCCCCACCGAATCGGATGCCGCCGCAGCCGCGACGACTGAGCCGCCCGAACCGGTCCGTACCCGGGAGAACGCCTGCGCCGGGTACCGGCAGGCGCTCGCCGCTCACGAGGCGGCGAAGACCGCACAACCGCAGGTGAACCGGGCCGTCGCCGAGGCCCGCCAGCGGCAGGACCGCGCCCTGGACGCGTACCGCCGCGCCGCGTTCGCCGCCGAGGAGGAGATGCTGCGCGAGGCGGAACCGGCCGGGCCCCGCGGTGTGGAGGCAGACGTTTCCCGCGCCGGTGCGCTCCGGCGCCTCGCTGCTGAGCGCGCCGGACGGGCAGGGCCGACTACTTCCCGTCTGGGGCGTACCGCGTAAAGCGGCTCTCTGCCGGGCCGCCCTTCGGCCACCGCGCCGAAGGGCGGCCCGATTGTCAGTGCCTCCTCGTACCGTCAGTTCCACACGGTAGGCGGCAAGTTGAGCGAAGGGGTGAGCGGCATGGCGGAGGTCCTGCGCGCCTTCAAGTTCACCCTCGACCCGACACGCGCCCAGGTCGGGGCTCTGCAGCAGCACGCAGGTGCGGCGCGGTGGGCGTTCAATTGGGCCCTGGGCGAGAAGGTCGCCGCGCACCGGGAGTGGCGCCGCCAGGTCGGCGCCCTCCTCGCCGAAGGAGTAGCCGAGGAGCAGGCCCGCAAGCAGGTGCGGGTGCCGGTGCCGACGAAGCCCACGATTCAGAAGCGGCTGAACTCGTTCAAGGGTGACTCCCGCGTTCAAGACCTTCCCGACGGCGTTCTGGGACCGCGCCGGCCTTGTCCGTGGTGGTGGGAGGTCAAAACCTACTGCTTCCAGGCGGCGATGGCCGACGCGGACACCGCGTGGAAGAACTGGCTCTCCTCCCTCACAGGTGCACGTGCCGGGCAGCGGGTCGGGTACCCGCGGTTCAAGAAGAAGGGCCGCGCCCGCGACTCCTTTCGCCTTCACCACGACGTGAAGAAGCCCGGCATCCGGCTGGCTGGCTACCGCCGGCTGCGCCTGCCGACCATCGGCGAAGTCCGCCTCCACGACTTCGGGAAACGCCTCGCACGCCTCATCGACCGCGGCCGGGCCGTCGTGCAGTCCGTGACCGTGGCCCGCTGCGGGCACCGCTGGTACGCCTCCGTCCTGTGCAAGGTCGACCAGTCAGTACCGCAACGCTCCACCCGCGCGCAGCGCAGACGGGGACGGGTCGGTGTCGACCTCGGCGTCAAGCACCTCGCTGCCCTCTCCCAACCCCTCCACCCCTATGACCGGGCCTCGCTGTATGTCGAGAACCCCCGCCACCTGCGACGCGCTGCCCAGCGCCTGGCCAAGGCGCAGCGGGCACTGGCGCGCACGCAGAAGGGGTCGAAGCGAAGGGCGAAGGCCGTCCGGCGCGTCGGCCGTCTCCATCACGAAGTCGCCGTCCGGCGCGAAAGCACGCTGCATCAGCTGACCAAGCGACTCGCGACCGGGTTCGCCGAGGTTGCCGTCGAGGACCTGCACGTCGCTGGCATGACCCGCAGCGCCAAGGGCACCATCGACGCCCCGAGCCGCAACGTGCGCGCCAAAGCCGGCCTGAACCGCTCCATCCTCGACACCGCCCCCGGCGAGCTGCGCCGCCAGCTCACCTACAAGACCTGCTGGTACGGCTCCCGCCTCGCGGTCCTCGACCGCTGGTGGCCCTCCAGCAAGACCTGCTCAGCGTGTGGACGGCAAAATCCACGCCTCACACTCGCCGACAGGACCTTCCACTGCACAGGCTGCGGACTACGCATCGACCGGGACCTCAACGCCTCCCGCAACATCGCCACCCACGCAGCCCTCGCAGACACCGCACCACCCGTCGCCCCTGATAGAGGGGAGACGCAAAACGCTCGCCGAGCAGGAACAAGACCCACCGGCCCACGGGCCGGAAGGCATCCCGCGACGAAGCGAGAAGACACCGCCCCGGCGGTGCCACCCCAGCGGAGCAATCCGCTGGCGCTCCCACCCCCACCCACCGGTTACGAGCAAGTAACTCTGTTCTGAAACCGCAGCTCGGGAAGTGTCCGGCCCACGGGCGCGCGGAGCGATCGAACGGCCAGAGCGTGCCGGAGGCCGCCGGGCAGTCCGGCCCACGGGCGCGCGGAGCGATCGGAGGCACCTGTGTCCACGATCATGACACGTCCGTCCGACCCACGGGCGCACGGAGCGATCACCGGGTGACGCGGATCGGCGCCCTGCACGCGGGTCCGGCCCACGGGCGCACGGAGCGATCGGTGTGGCACCGCATCTGTCACCAGCTGTCCACGTCCGGCCCACGGGCGCACGGAGCGATCCCAGACTCCTCAAGTCCCGCGCGGCCGGGGCCGGTGGTGTGAGGCGGACGGAGCGGTCCACTTCCCCGGGCGACGCCGGGCAGCAGTGAGCTGGGCCCGCGAAGGCCCAGCAGCCACCGGCCGCACCAGCGAGCCCGCTCAGTGGACTCCTCACTGCACATTCAGGTCCGGTGGCCACCGCGACGACGCTGTCCAGAAGCGCGGCGGGGCTGCCGGCCTGCTGCTCGTGCCCGACCTCGGCGGGAACATCCCCGCGCGTGCGGGGAGCAGTCCGGCGGCCGGACCGAGGGACTTCCCGAGGCGGGACCATCCCCGCGGGCGCCGGGAGCAGTGGTATCTCACCACTCACATGCGTAACGGCATGGGACCATCCCCGCGCATGCGGGGAGCAGACTGTCTGACCTGCGAGTCTATTACCGCGATGACGCGCTTCCAGCGACTTTCACCGATTCCGGCAAATAGAACATGAAGGTCTTTCGTGTCCGACGTTGCTTATGGGAGCAGTCGAGCATCGAACGTGAAGAGGCCACCGCCACAGGCGCAGGAAGCAGAACACTCCGCGGACGACACCGTGCGGGGCGCCACCTGGAAAGTGACCCCCGCCATCCCGGCTCGCGTTCACCCGGCATGGACACCGAGCCTGCCCCGACTGCACTGGCCACCGAACGGTCGAACCCCCACCACACCCCGCAGACGTCGCACACTGGGACGCCGACGGGAGAGCCGGCGAATGCCCCGCCACGGAGCGGTGGACCAGCCCCCGCCCAGTGCACTGGCCACACCCACAAACATGACCCAAACGGCGCGCACAACTCACGTCGCTATCCCAACAACCTGATGAGGCGATCTCCTACAGGCCCTGGAAGCAGGTGCTGGTGCACCAGCCGACGCGGACCAAAACACGCGGGGAGCAGGACGGGCCGGACCATCCGGCCGCCCTCCGCAGGGCCCTCCCCGCGCCTGCGGGGGGCAGGCGGTGCTCAAGGCCGGGTCCCCCGGCGGTGCCGGACCATCCCCGCGGGTGCGGGGAGCAGCGGAGGGCGCGCCCTTCGTGCTGCTCAGGCGAGGGACCATCCCCGCGCGTGCGGGGAGCAGGCGTCTTTGCGGCACTGCACGCACTCGCCGGGGGGCCCATCCCCGCGCGTGCAGGGAGCAGCGGCGGCCCCCGCCCGGTGCCCGCCCAGTCTGGGGACCATCCCCGCGCGCGGGGAGCAGTGCTGGGCGAGCCGTTGAAGCCCCGGGTGAGGGGACCATCCCCGCGCGCGCGGGGAGCAGCGGCGCGTCGAATCCTTCGGTGAGCACCATGCAGGGGCCATCCCCGCGGGCGCGGGGAGCAGAAGGCCCGCCTGCGAGAGCTCACGGCCGCCCGGGAGCAGAGCGCCTGGATGAGCCGCCCCAGTTCACCGGGGTCATCCCCGCGGATGCGGGGAGCAGCAGGTGGCGCTGCCCGTCGCCAGCCTGGCCTGGGGACCATCCCGGCGGGCAGACGGTTCGAAGAGTTTGGGCGTCTCTCAGTCGTCCTCGCCAAAGCCGTACTTTTTCCCCTCGCGGCTCGTGCGGCAGTAGTTGGCCGTGCGTAGCATCTTGCCACTTGGCACCTCGATGGACTGGGTGTCTGCCTATGTGATCGACATACCACCTCTAACCTGGAGATCGCCTACACCTCGACCAACAGCTCCCGGCTCAACCCGATCGAGGCTTCCAGCCCAGTTCACCGCCTTGCGCTACTTCGCCCTCGACGGCACCGACCACCCCACCCCAAGGCCCAGGGCAGCATGATCCGCCGCTACATCATCTGGCGGAACAAGAACGCCGCGGACAGGCGCCTCAAAGCCCTGGTCAGCCGGGTCAACGCCGCCTGACCCGCCACGGCGACAACGGTCGTCACCACAGGTGCAGGAAGCTCCGGACGTCGTCGTAGCCGTCGACGGCTCGTCCGTCCACGTCCGTCGGGTCGGCCTCGGCCCGCGTCGCCAGCGACTGCGCCAGCACGAGGGCTGCGTCGCTGAGGCGTCCGAAGCGTCGAGCAGCGTGTCCCAGGCACAGGCCCGCCAGCCCGAGCAACGGACTGCCCGACACGGCCCGCGTCCCGACCTGCACGCACCAGTGCTCGACGAACTCCGCGTCACCGTCATTCAACGCCGTCCCGACCAGCACCCCTGCCGCCTCGCTCTCCGCCGAACGGTCGCGCAGAGCCCGCTCCATCGTCTCGACCACCACCTCGTGAGGCAGCGCAGAAGGGTTCTCGAAGCTCAGACGAGAATGCACCCCGCGAGACTACGCCGACCCCGTCCAACAGCTACCTGCCGCCACCCCATCCCGCCGGACGGGGCGAACGTTGCTGATACGGCACTGGAACAGGCCCCCGTTCACGCGGAGACCACCGCTCCGGCTGCCCCTCCGTCAGACATCCCCGCGCGAGCGGGGAGCAGCTTACCGGCCTCCCGGGAGGCCGTGACGATCGGGGACCATCCCCGCGGGCGCGGGGAGCAGTTGTTGTTGCCCAGTTCGACCTGGCTGACGTGGGGACCATCCCCGCAGGCGCGGGGAGCAGTCGCGCATGACCAGCGTGGCTTTGTATCTGAGAGCGGGAGTCGTTCCGAGGTGACTGTGGGAGTCACCTTCTGACCGGCTTTGCCGTGTCAGTTTGTTTTGAAGTCACCTGGGTCCTTGCGGTGGCACGGTGGATGTGCTTCTGCCGCTGGGGGGCCGATGGGGAAATCGCAGTCGAAGGTCGATCTATACGCCGCGATCCGCCGTGATCACCGGGAGGGCATGTCGCAGCGGGCTCTGCAGCGCAAGCACAACGTGACCTGGCGGACGGTGCGTAGTGCTCTGGATGGGCAGTGGCCGCAGCAGCGCAAGGCTCCGCGGCGTCGGGAGTCTCGGCTGGATCCGTACAAGCCGGTGATCGATGCAATCCTGCGTGCTGATCTGGATGCGCCGGCCAAGCAGCGGCATACCGCTCAGCGGATTTTCGACCGCCTGGTCGATGAGCACGAGGCCGTCGACATCTCGTATCCCATGGTCCGCGCTTACGTGAAGGACCGGCGGCTGCAGGTGCGGCGCGAGGCAGGGGTGGGGCCGCAGGCGGCCTTCGTGCCGCAGACGCATCTGCCCGGGGCCGAGGCGGAAGTCGACTTCGGTGAGTTCCACGTGGTGCTGGCGGGTGAGCTGACGAAGGTCTACCTGTTCTCGCTGCGGTTGTCCTTCTCCGGCAAAGCGGTGCACCGGGTATTCGCCACCGCCGGTCAGGAGGCGTTCTTCGAAGGGCACGTGCACGCTTTCCGGGTGCTGGGCGGGGTCCCACGCGCCCGGATCCGCTACGACAACCTCAAGGCCGCGGTCGAGCGGGTTCTGGGCTTCTCCCGCGGCCGGGTGGAGGCCGACCGCTGGACGGTGTTCCGGGAGCACTGGGGGATCGAGCCGTTCTACTGCCGTCCCGGCATCGAGGGCGCCCACGAGAAGGGCGGGGTCGAGGGCCAGATCGGCTACTTCCGCCGCAACCACTTCGTCCCCGTGCCCGAGGTCGCCTCGCTCACCGAACTGAACGCCATGGTCGACCAGTGGGACCTGGAAGACGAGGCCCGCCGGTTGCGGGGCCGCACCCGCCCGGTCGGCGAGTACTTCCGCCAGGAGCAACACCTGCTTCGACCTTTGCCGACCGAGCCGTTCGAGACCGGCCGGTGGTTCACCCCGCGGGTCGACCGGTTCAGCCAGATCAGCGTCCGCGGCAACACCTACTCCGTCCCGGTCCGGTTCATCGGCCACCAGCTGAGGGTGCTGCTGCACGCCAACGACCTACTCGTCTTCGACGGCCGGCAGCTGGTCACCCAGCACGAGCGTCTCGGCGGCCGGCACGGATCCCGCCTGGTCCTGGACCACTATCTGGAAGCTCTATTGCGCAAGCCGGGTGCCTTCCCCGGCTCGACGGCGCTGGAACAGGCACGCTCCGCGGGTCGCTTCACACCCGTGCACGACAAGTGGTGGGCCGCGGCGAAGGCCGCCCACGGTGACGCGGCCGGCACCCGCGCCTTGATCGAGGTGTTGCTGCTGGCCCGCCATATGGACCATGAACAGGTCGTCGCCGGCATCGCGGTTGCCTACCGGGCCGGAGCCCTCACCGCCGACGCGGTCGCCTTGGAGGCCCGCAAGCTGGCCGAGTCCGATGGCGAGCCCGCACCGAGTCCAGCCCGGTCGCAGGCCGCAAGCTCCCGGAAGAGCGAATCGTCCGGGGCCTCGGTGACCTTCCTCGCCGACTGGAAGCTGTCCCACCTGCCGCCCGATGACCGGCCGCTGCCCTCAGTGAGCCGCTACGACCAGCTCCTCAAACAGCCTGGCCGCACGGCCGGCGAGAAAGAAGGATCATGACCGGACGCAAGCGCGGGCTGACCGAAGAAGCTGCCACCGCCTCCATCGACCAGGCATGCCGGATGCTGCGGCTGCCCACCATCCGTCAGCAGTTCACCGACGTCGCCGACGCAGCCGCCCGCGATCAGATGTCCTACCGGTCCTTCCTGGCCGAGCTGCTGATGGCCGAGTGCGACGACCGAGCCCGCCGCCGGTCCGAGCGCCGCATCCGAGCCGCGGCCTTCCCCCGGGAGAAGAGCCTGCGGGCCTTCGACTTCGAGGCCAACTCCAACGTCGACCCCGCCACCATCAACACCCTCGCCACCTGCGAGTGGGTCAAGAAGGGCGAACCGCTCTGCCTCATCGGCGACTCCGGCACCGGCAAGTCCCACCTGCTGATCGCCCTGGGCACCGAAGCAGCCATGCAGGGCTTCCGCGTCCGCTACGTCCTGGCCACCAAGCTCGTCAACGAGCTGGTCGAAGCAGCAGACGAGAAGCAGCTGAACAAGACCATCGCCCGCTACGGCCGCGTCGACCTGCTCTGCATCGACGAGCTCGGCTACATGGAACTCGACCGCCGCGGCGCCGAACTCCTCTTCCAGGTCCTGACCGAACGCGAGGAGAAGAACAGCGTCGCCATCGCCTCGAATGAGTCCTTCGGCGGCTGGACCAAAACCTTCACCGACCCCCGCCTCTGCGCGGCCATCGTCGACCGCCTCACCTTCAACGGCACCATCCTCCAGACCGGCACCGACTCCTACCGCCTGGCACACACAAAAGCGCAGGCAGATCGCACAGCCAGCTGAACCGGCCGCCACGCGGGAACGACCCGCCCGACCACCAGCATCATGTCGTCATGGACACGTATCCCCTGCGGCTCGCCGAGCACGGTCTGGTACTTCGTGAGTGGAACCGTGACGACCTCGCCGTCATGCAAGAGCTGTTCGACGACCCCGACGTCGCGTACCGGACCCCGTTGGCATCACCGTTCGACCAGACCGCCGCACTGCACTACCTGCACAGCGCACAACGGGCCCGGCGGGACAACGAACGGATCCATCTGACGATCACCACCGATGGGCGCCTGGCGCTCGGAGAAGTCCTGCTCAATCAGACAACCGGCGGCATCGCCTACATCGTCGGAGCCACCCACCGCGGACGGGGCCTAGCAAAACGCGCGCTCCGAATCATGACCGACTTCGCGCACACCACGGTCGCCCTGCCGAGAGTGATCCTGGAGATCGAACCAGACAATCAGCCCAGCATCGCCATCGCACAAGCCGCTGGCTTCCGCCCATCCAACGCGCCCCCCGAGGCCGTCACCGACAAGGGACGGACCTACGACCTGCTCACCTGGGAACACCACCTGAACACGGCCGACCGAGGCTAAGCGACCAGATCCCAACACCACACGGGCGCCACGGCCGCTTCCGATACTCGCGTCACTCTCATGCTGCGGCAGTCCCTGGCTGCCGCAGCCGCCCAGTGACATCAATTCTCATCGACATTGATCATGAGAAAGCGCCTCGAGTGACTCCCGAACTCAGGTCGAAACGACATCCCCGGTAACTGACACAGCCACCAGCGCGAGGGCCTGGTAGATGGGACCATCCCCGCGGGTGCGGGGAGCAG
>NZ_AUFD01000044.1:0-12016 GCF_000426325.1 Streptomyces sp. CNS606 | reverse complement strand
GGTCCAGACCGCCGTCCTCACGACGCAACGACCCCGTCACCACAGCGGGTTCGCCACCCATCGCGTCCACCGTCGCCTCGACGGCGGAAGTCATCACCGGATGCGACGACATCTCCGCGAACACACCGAAACCCTCAGACGCCAGCCTGGTGACGCCCTCCGAGAACCGCACCCGCTGCCGCAGGTTGGTGAACCAATAGTCGGCGTCCATGGCGAGCGGATCCACGAACTCCGCCGACACCGTCGACATCAACGGAACGCCGCCCGCCTGCGGCGTCACGCCTACGAGAGCGGCGGCAAGGGCGTCCTTCAGCTCCTCCATCGCCGCCGAATGCGACGCATAGTCCACCGCCACACGACGGAAGCGGACCTCCGCCTTCTCGCACACGACACCCAGCTCATCCAGAGCCGTCGCCTCACCCGAAACGACCACCTGCGAGGGCCCGTTGACCGCGGCCACCGAGATGCGGCCCTCGAACGGAGCGATCAACTCCTCCGCACGCTCCGCCGACACGGCCACCGACGCCATGCCACCAGAGCCCGCGATCTCCGCGATCGCCCTGCTCCGCAGGCATACGATGCGGGCAGCGTCCTCCAGCGACAGAACGCCCGCCACACACGCGGCAGCGATCTCACCCTGCGAATGCCCGATCACGGCCTGCGGCTCGACCCCGTACGACCGCCACAGCGCGGCGAGGGACACCATCACCGCGAACGACGCGGGCTGCACCACATCCACCCGCTCCAGCGACGGCGACCCCTCCTCACCACGCAGAACAGCCGTCAGCGACCAGTCCACATACTCGGACATCGCTGCCTCACACGCGGCCACCGACCCAGCGAACACCGGCGAAGACTCCAACAGATCGGCACCCATACCAACCCACTGCGCACCCTGACCCGGGAACACGAACGCCGTCCGACCGACGGGACCGGAAACGCCCGTCACGACACCGTCCGCAGGCTCACCCTCCGCCAGAGCGGCGAGCCCGGCAGCGAGGTCACCCGTCACCACGGCCCGCTGCTCGAACCGGGACCGCGCGGTGGCCAGGGACCAGCCCACCGCCGCCGCGTCCGCATCGCCCTGCGCCAGCGGCGCCAGCGCAGCCGCCTGGCCCTTGAGTGCGGCGTCACTGCGGGCGGAGACCAGCCACGGCACGGCGGCCGGGGCGACGCCCGGCTCCGTGTCGGCGACCGGGGCGACGGGGTCCTCCGCCGGTGCCTGCTCCAGGATCACGTGTGCGTTGGTGCCGCTCATGCCGAACGCGGAGACGCCCGCCCGGCGCGGACGGCCGGTCTCGGGCCATTCCCGCGCCTCGGCCAGCAGTTCCACGTCGCCGTCGGACCAGTCGACGTGCGAGGTGGGCTCGCCGACGTGCAGCGACTTCGGCATGACGCCGTGCCGCATCGCCGACACCATCTTGATGACGCCCGCGACACCCGCCGCGGCCTGTCCGTGGCCGATGTTGGACTTGATCGAGCCGAGCCACAGCGGCCGTCCCTCGGGCCGGTCCTGGCCGTAGGTGGCGAGGACGGCCTGCGCCTCGATCGGGTCGCCGAGCGAGGTGCCGGTGCCGTGCGCCTCCACGACGTCGATGTCGGACGGCTGGAGGCCGGCGTTGGCGAGGGCGTGGCGGATGACGCGCTGCTGCGAGGGACCGTTCGGTGCCGTCAGACCGTTGGACGCGCCGTCCTGGTTGACCGCGCCGCCCTTGACGACGGCGAGCACGCGGTGGCCGTTCTTCCGGGCGTCGGAGAGGCGTTCGAGCAGCAGCATGCCCGCGCCTTCGGCCCAGCTGGCGCCGTCGGCGTCCTCGGAGAACGGCTTGCAGCGGCCGTCCTTGGCGAGGGCCCGCTGGCGGCTGAACTCGACCAGCGAGATGGGCGTCGACATGACGGTGACGCCGCCCGCGAGTGCCATGGAGCAGTCGCCCTCGCGCAGCGCCTGGCACGCGGAGTGCAGGGCGACCAGCGACGAGGAGCAGGCGGTGTCGATGGTCAGGGCGGGGCCTTCGAGGCCGAAGGAGTACGCGACGCGGCCGGAGAGCACGCTCGGCGAGTTGCCGGTGCCGAGGAAGCCGCTGAAGTCGTCGATGGCCGCGTTGAGCAGGCCGCCGTAGTCCTGGTAGGTGACGCCGGCGAAGACGCCGGTCCTGCTGCCGCGCAGTCCGTTCGCGTCGAGCCCGGCGTGTTCCATGGCCTCCCAGGACGTCTCCAGCAGCAGCCGCTGCTGCGGGTCCATGGCGACGGCCTCGCGCGGGCTGATGCCGAAGAAGGTGGCGTCGAACCGGCTGGCATCGTGCAGGAATCCGCCCTCGTGCACGTAGCAGGTGCCGGGGTTGTCGGGGTCCGGGTCGTAGAGGGCGTCCAGGTCCCAGCCGCGGTCGGTGGGGAAGCCGGACACGGCGTCGGTGCCGGTGGCCACCAGGTCCCACAGCTCCTGGGCGTTCTGCACGCCGCCCGGGTAGCGGCAGCTCATGCCGATGATGGCGATGGGGTCGTCGGCGAGGACCGCCGAGCGGCCCTGCGGCGCGGCGTCGGCGGTGTCCGGGCCGCCGCCCAGCAGTTGCTCGAGCAGGTGGTCGACGAGGGTGCGGGGCGTGGGGTAGTCGAAGACGAGGGTGGCCGGCAGCTTCAGCCCGGTCTCCTCGGACAGCGCCTCCCGCAGTTCGACGGCGGTGAGCGAGGTGAACCCGAGGTCGCGGAACGGCAGATGTTCGCCGAGGGCCTGCCCGGCCGGCTGTTCGAGGACGAGCGCGGCGCGGCGGCCGACGATCTCCATCAGCGCGGCCCGCTGCTCGTCGGCGGGCAGCGCCTCCAGGCGGGTGCGGAGCGCGTTGCCGCCGCCGGACACCGCGGCGGCCGCCTTGCGGCGGGCCGGGGTGCGGGACGGGCGGGGGGCGTCGGTCTCCTGCGGGGCCGTCAGGCCGGCGGTGAGCTGTGCGGCGGTGAAGGGCCGCAGCGTCAGTGCGTCGGCGGTGAGGACCATTTCGCCGGAGGTGTCGGCGACGGTCACGGCGTAGCCGTCTGCGCCGGACGGGGTGACGGCGACGCGCAGCAGCGACGCTCCGGTGGCGTGCAGCGTCACGTCGTTCCAGCAGAACGGCAGCATGGCGCGGCCGGCCGTGCGGGCGTCGTAGGACAGGGTCTGCAGCGCGGCGTCGAGGACGGCGGGGTGCAGGCCGAACCGGTCGACCTCGCCGCGGTGTTCGTCGGCCAGGGCGACCTCGGCGAAGAGGGCGTCGTCGCGCCGCCACACGGCGGTGAGGCCCTGGAAGATCTCGCCGTAGCCGAAGCCGTTCTCCGCGCGCAGCGCGTAGTGGCCGGTGATGTCCACGGGCTCGGCGCCGCGCGGCGGCCAGGCCGCGAGCGTGTCGTGCGTACGGCCGCCGGCGCCGGCGAGCGTGCCGCGGGCGTGCCGGGCCCAGGCCGTGGCGCTTTCGGGGCGGGAGGAGATGGTGAACGCGCGGGTGCCGTGGTCGTCGGCCGGGTCGACGACGACCTGGAGCCGGACGGCGCCGTCCGCGGGGAGGACGAGGGGGGCTTCGAGGAGGAGTTCCTCGATGCGCGCGCAGCCGAGCTGGTCGCCCGCGGCGACGGCCAGTTCGAGGTAGCCGGTGCCGGGGAACACGGCCTCGTCGGCGACGCGGTGACCGGCGAGCCAGGGCTGGGCGCTGGTGGAGAGGCGGCCGGTGAGGACGTGGCCGCCTCCGTCGGAGAGCTCCACCGCGGCGCCGAGCAGCGGGTGCTGGACGGGGTCGGCGCCGATGGCGCCGACGTGCAGCGGGCCGCTGCCGCCCTCGAGCCAGTAGCGGCGCCGCTGGAAGGGGTAGGTGGGCAGGCCCACGGTGCGGGCGCGGGCGGGAGCGTGGAACGCCTCCCAGTCGACGGTGCCGCCGTGCGCCCAGAGGCGGGCGAGGGCGGTGACGGCCGTCTGCGGCTCGGACCGGTCGCGGCGCAGCAGCGATCCGGCCTGCACGTCGTCGCCGCACGTCTCGGTGACGGCGGCGACCAGGCTCGCGTCGGGTCCGACCTCCAGGAACCGGGTCGCGCCGAGCGCGGCGAGCCGTGCGACGGCGTCGGCGAAGCGGACGGTGCCGCGCACCTGGTCGACCCAGTAGTCGGCGGTGAACTCCTCGACCACCTCGCCGGTGAGGGTGGAGACGAGGGGGATCGTGGGGCGGTCGTAGGTGAGGCGGGCGGCGACCTGCCGGAAGTCCTCCAGCATGGGGTCCATCAGGACCGAGTGGAAGGCGTGGCTGACCTCCAGCCACCGTCCGTCACGGTCGGCGAGCGCCGCGGCGACCTGTTCGACGGCCTCGCGCGCCCCGGAGACGACGACCTGGCCGGGGGCGTTCACGGCGGCGATCGACACGCCCTCGACGAGGTGCGGCTCCACGTCTGCCGGTGCGGCCCGGACGGCCCACATCGCGCCGCCGTCGGGCAGCGCCTGCATCAGCGTGGCGCGGGCGGTGACCAGCGTGCAGGCGTCCGCCAGCGACAGGACGCCGGCGACGTGCGCGGCGGCCAGTTCGCCGACGGAGTGGCCGACGAGGTGGTCCGGCCGTACGCCCCAGGACTCCAGCAGGCGGAAGAGGGCGACCTCCACGGCGAACAGCGCGGGCTGCGCCCAGCCGGTCTGCTTCAGCACACCGTCCGGGTCGGTGAACATCACGTCGCGCAGACCCTCGAACTCGGCGCACACCTCGTCCAGGGCGGTGGCGAACGCCGGGAAGGCGGCGGCGAGTTCACGGCCCATGCCGGCACGCTGACCGCCCTGGCCGGAGAACACGAACGCGGTCAGGCCGCCGTCCACGACGCCGTGGACCAGGCCGGCGGCGCCCTCTCCGGCGGCCAGCGCCGTCAGGCCCGCGCGGAGTTCGGCCTCGTCCGCGCCGAGCACGGCCGCGCGCTGTTCGAGGGCGGTGCGGGTGGTGGCCAGCGACAGGGCGACGTCGCCCGCCGACAGGGCGTCCGTGCCGTCGAGCAGACGTCCGGCCTGGTCGGCGAGTGCCTCGGGGGCGCGGGCGGACAGCACCCACGGCACGACGGGAAGGGGCGTGGCGGTGCCCGCCGTGTCGTCCTCGGCCGCCTGCTCGGGGGCCTCTTCGAGGATGACGTGCGCGTTGGTGCCGCTGACGCCGAAGGCGGAGACGCCCGCACGCCGTGCGGTGTCCGTACGCGGCCAGGCGCGGGCGTCGGCGAGGAGTTCGACGGCTCCGGCCGACCAGTCCACGTGCGTCGAGGGCTCGCCGACGTGCAGGGACTTCGGCAGCGTCTCGTGCTGCAGGGCCAGGACCATCTTCATCAGGCCGGCGACGCCGGCCGCGGCCTGGGTGTGCCCGAGGTTGGACTTGACGGACCCGAGCCACAGCGGACGTGCGGCGTCCCGGTCGCGGCCGTAGGTGGCGAGGATCGCCTGGGCCTCGATCGGGTCGCCGAGCGAGGTGCCGGTGCCGTGCGCCTCGACGGCGTCCACATCGTGGGGCGCGAGCCCGGCCTCGGAGAGGGCCTGCCGGATGACGCGCTGCTGCGACGGCCCGTTCGGCGCGGTCAGGCCGTTGGAGGCGCCGTCCTGGTTGACGGCGGAGCCGCGGATGACGGCGAGCACCGGGTGGCCGTTGCGCCGGGCGTCGGAGAGGCGTTCGACGAGCAGGAGGCCCGCGCCCTCGCCCCAGCCGGTGCCGTCGGCGTCGTCGGAGAACGGCTTGCAGCGGCCGTCGCCGGCGAGGCCGCCCTGCTGGGCGAAGTCGATGAACGCGTCCGGGCTGGCGATGACGGTGACGCCGCCGGCGAGGGCGAGCGAGCACTCGCCCGACCGCAGTGCGTTCGCGGCCAGGTGCAGCGCGACAAGGGAGGAGGAGCAGGCCGTGTCGACGGTGACGGCCGGGCCCTCCAGCCCCAGCGCGTAGGCCACGCGCCCGGACAGGACGCTGCCCGAGTTGCCGGTGATGAGGTGGCCGCCGACGCCCTCGGGCACCTCGTGCACGTTGCTGAGGTAGCCGGAGGTTCCGGCGCCGACGAACACGCCGACCCGGTCGCCCTTCAGCGACATGGGTGCGATGCCGCCGCGCTCCAGGGCCTCCCACGCGGTCTCCAGCAGCAGCCGCTGCTGCGGGTCCATGGCCAGCGCCTCGCGCGGCGAGATGCCGAAGAAGCCGGCGTCGAACTCGGCGGCGCCGTCCACGAATCCACCCGCACGGGCGAAGCGGGTACCGAGCCCGCCCGTCTCGGCGGGGTCGAGGCCGTCCAGCTCCCAGCCGCGGTCGGCGGGGAAGGGGGTGATGGCGTCGGAGCCGTCGGCGAGGAGACGCCACAGCGCCTCCGGGTCCGTGGCGCCGCCGGGGAACCGGCAGCTCATGGCCACGACGGCGACGGGCTCGTCCAGGGGTTCACGGGTGCGTTCGGGCAGCGCGTCCCGCCGTTCGGTCCCCATCAGCTCGTCGACGAGGAAGTCGGTGAGCACGGCGGCGGTCGGCTGGTCGAAGACCAGCGTCGCCGCGAGGGACAGGCCGGTCGCCGCCTGCAGCCGGTCGCGGAACTCGACGGCGGTGAGGGAGTCGAACCCGAGGTCGCGGAAGGCGCGTTCCGGTTCGATGGCGGTGAGGTCGGTGTGGCCCAGGGCCGCCGCCGCCTCGGTGCGGACGAGTTCCAGCAGGTGACGGTGCCGGTCCTGCGCGTTCAGCGGGCGCAGTCGCTCACGCAGTGCGGCGTCGCCGCCCTCGCGGCTCCGCCCCGCGGGCTGTTCCGGGGTCGGGGCGAACGCGTCGAAGAGCACGCTGGGGCGGCGGACGGTGAAGGTCGGGAGGAAGCGGTCCCAGTCGATGTCCGCGACCGCGACGCAGGGTTCGTCGCCGAGCAGGGCGCGGTGCAGCGCCGCCATGGCCAGGTCGGGGTCGAGGGCGGGCAGGCCCCGCTTGCGCAGGTGATCCTCGGCGCCTTCCTGCGCGGCCATGCCGCCGCCGCTCCACGGCCCCCAGGCGACGGACGTCGCCGTACGGCCGAGGGAACGGCGGTGCGCGGCGAGGGCGTCCAGGTACGCGTTGGCGGCGGCGTACCCGCTCTGCGTGCCGCTCCCCCAGGTGCTGGCGATGGAGGAGTAGAGGACGAACGCGTCCAGTGCGCGGTCGGCGAGCAGGGCGTCGAGGTGGGCGGCGCCGGCGGTCTTGGCGAGGGTCGCCGACGCCAGGTCGTCGAGGCCCGAGTCGAGCAGCGGCACGGCCTGGGCGAGCCCCGCCGTGTGGAAGACGGAGCGGACCTCCGGGCCCTGGGACTCGATCTGTTCCAGGGCGGCTTCGACGGCGTCCCGGTCGGCGATGTCGCAGGCGGCGAAGGTGACGGTGGCGCCTTCCGCCTCCAGTTCGGCGGCGAGTTCGGCCGCGTGCGGCGCGTCGGCGCCACGGCGGCTGAGCAGGGCCACGTGCCGGGCGCCCCGGGTGACGGCCCAGCGGGCGACGCGGGCGCCGAGTGCGCCGGTGCCGCCGGTGACCAGCACCGTGCCGGACGGCGTCCACGACGCGTCGGCGTCGGCGTGGGCGGTCGTCCGCGCGGGGACGAGGCGGCGGCCGAGTACGGCGCCGCCGCGCAGAGCGAGCTGGTCCTCGTCGCCGGCCCCGCCGGTCAGCACGTCGGCGAGCGAGGCGGTGAGGTGCCGCTCCGGCCGTTGCGGGAGGTCCACCAGACCGCCCCAGCGGTCCGGCAGTTCGAGCGCCGCCACCCGTCCCAGGCCCCACACGGCGGCGCGGGCGGGGTGGGTGAGGGCGTCGTCGGGGCGGGTGGAGACCGCGCCGGAGGTCACGGCCCAGACCTGTGCGTCGAGGCCGGAGTCCGCGACGGACTGGAGGAGGACGGTGGTGGCGGCCAGACCGGACGGGACGCCGGGCCGGGAGGGGTGGTCGCTCGCGTCCTGCGCCAGGAACGACACGATGCGGCCGCAGGGGGACTGCCCCAGCCGTTCGGTGAGCGCCGCCCGGTCGAGGTCGGCGGCGGCGAGCCGCAGGCGGGTCACGGCCGCGCCGCGTCCGGTCAGCTCTTCGGCCAGGGCGTCCGCCCAGGGCTCCGGGGCGTTGGCCGACTCGACGACCAGCCAGTTCCCGGTCGCCGGGGTGCCCGTGACCGGGCCGGCGGGCGTCCAGGAGACGCGGTAGCTGAGGCCGTCGACGGCGGCGAGGCCGTCCTGCCGCTCCTGCCACCCCTCCAGTGCGGACAGCACGGCGGACAGCGGGGCGTCGGCCTCGATGCCGAGGGTGGTGCGGAAGGTCTCCAGGTCGCCGCCCGCGACCACGTCCCAGAACGCCGCATCGGAGGTCCGGTCGGCACCGGACGCTTCCGGGGAGAGGCGGTCGGCGTGCGGCCAGTAGCGCTGCCGCTGGAAGGCGTAGGTGGGCAGGTCGACTGCGCGGGCGCCGGTGGGGGCAAGGAACGCCGCCCAGTCGACGCTGCCGCCGTGCGCCCAGAGGCGGGCGAGGGTGGTCAGGGCGGTGTGCGGCTCCGGCCGGTCGCGGCGCAGCAGCGGGACGGCGAGCACGCCGTCCGCGCAGGTCTCCTCGACGGCTCCGGTCAGGCTCGCGTCCGGGCCGAGTTCGACGAAGCGGGCGACGCCGAGTTCCGCGAGGCGTGCGGCCGCGTCGGCGAAGCGGACGGTGCCGCGCACCTGGTCGACCCAGTAGTCGGCGGTGAACTCCTCGACCGGCTCGCCGGTGAGGGTGGAGACGAGGGGAAGGTCCGGACGGCCGTACCGGACACCTGCGGCGACGCGGCGGAAATCCTCCAGCATCGGGTCCATCAGGACGGAGTGGAAGGCGTGGCTGACCTCCAGCCACCGCGACTGCCGCCCCTCCCCCAGCACGGCCGCCACCTGCTCCACGGCCTCACGGGCACCGGACACCACGACCTGGCCCGGCGCGTTCACGGCGGCGACCGACACGCCCTCCACCAGGTGCGGCTCGACCTCCTCAGCCGTGGCACGCACCGCCCACATGGCGCCGCCGTCGGGCAGCGCCTGCATCAACGACGCACGGGCGGCGACCAGCGTGCACGCGTCCTCCAGCGACAGCACCCCGGCCACGTGCGCGGCCGCCAGCTCGCCGACGGAGTGCCCGGCGAGGTAGTCGGGCTTCACGCCCCACGACTCGGCGAGGCGGAACAGCGCCACCTCCACCGCGAACAACGCGGGCTGCGCCCAGCCGGTCTGCCGCAGCACACCGTCGCCGTCCTCGAACATCACCTCGCGCAGCGGACGGTCCAGCAGGCCGTCGAAGTGCGCGCACACCTCGTCCAGGGCGGAGGCGAACACCGGGAAGGCCGCAGCCAGTTCACGGCCCATGCCGGCCCGCTGACCGCCCTGGCCGGAGAACACGAAACCCGTCAGGCCGGCACCGGTCTGCCCGGACACCACGGAGGGCGACCGCTCAGCGGCGGCCAACGCGCCCAGGCCGTCCAGCAGTTCACCGGCATCCGCGCCGAGCACCACGGCGCGGTGCTCCAGGCCCGAGCGCGTCGTCGCCAGGGACAGCGCGACGTCGCAGGCGGTGAGGTCCGCGACGGAGGACCGCAGCCGGGCCGCCTGGGCGGCGAGGCCCGGGGCGGTCTTCGACGACAGCAGCCAGGGAAGGGCCGGCAGCACGTCCGGTGACGCGTCGCCGTCGGCCTCGGCGGAGGGCCCGACCGCCTCGGGAGCCTCTTCGAGGATCACGTGGGCGTTGGTGCCGCTGACACCGAACGCCGAGACGCCCGCGCGCCGTGCGGTGTCCGTGCGCGGCCATTCCCGCGCCTCCGTGAGCAGTTCGACGGCTCCCTCGGTCCAGTCCACGTGCGACGACGGGTCGCCCACGTGCAGAGTCCGGGGCAGCGCGCGGTGCTGGAGGGCGAGGATCATCTTCATCACGCCCGCGACGCCCGCCGCGGCCTGCGTGTGCCCGATGTTGGACTTGATCGACCCCAGCCACAGCGGACGGTCCGCCTCCCGGTCCTGCCCGTACGTGGCGAGCAGGGCCTGCGCCTCGATCGGGTCGCCGAGCGAGGTGCCGGTGCCGTGCGCCTCGACGGCGTCCACCTCGGACGGCGTCAGCCCGGCGTGGGCGAGCGCCTGGCGGATGACCCGCTGCTGCGACGGCCCGTTCGGCGCGGTCAGGCCGTTGGACGCGCCGTCCTGGTTCATGGCGGTGCCCTTGACGACGGCCAGCACGCGGTGGCCGTTCCGGCGCGCGTCGGAGAGGCGTTCCAGCACCAGCACGCCGGCGCCCTCGCCCCAGCCGGTGCCGTCGGCGTCGTCGGAGAATGCCTTGCACCGGCCGTCACCGGACAGCCCGCCCTGCTGCGAGAACTCGATGAAGGCACCGGGGGTGGACATGACGGTGACGCCGCCCGCGAGGGCGAGCGCGCACTCACCGGACTGGAGGGACTGCGCGGCCAGGTGCAGGGCCACCAGCGACGACGAGCACGCGGTGTCGATCGTGACGGCGGGGCCTTCGAGTCCGAGCGCGTACGACACCCGGCCGGAGAGCACGCTGCCCGCGCTGCCGGTGCTGCCGTAGCCGTCGGCGGTCTCGCCCGACAGGGTGAGCATGGCCGGGTAGTCCTGGCCGTTGGTGCCGGCGAACACGCCGACCTGCTGCCCGCGCAGCGAGAGCGGTCCGACGCCGGTGCGCTCCAGCGCCTCCCAGGCGACCTCGAGCAGCATGCGCTGCTGCGGGTCCATGGCGAGGGCCTCGCGGGGGGAGATGCCGAACAGTGCCGCGTCGAAGTCGGCGGCGCCGTCGAGGAAGCCGCCCACGGGGGCGAAGTCGCCGAGCAGGCGGTCCTTCAGGGCTTCCCAGCCACGGTCGGCGGGGAAGGGGCCCATCGCGTCGACGCCGTCGGCCAGCAGGGTCCACAGGCTCTCCGGCGTGTCCACGCCGCCGGGGAAGCGGCAGCCCATGCCGACGACGACCACCGGGTCGTCGGAGGCGGCGGCGGGGGCGGCGTCCGGCAGGCCGGACGGGGCCGTGTCGTCGTCGCCGAAGAGGCGGCCCAGCACGAAGTCGGTCAGCGCCGCGGCGGAGGGGTAGTCGAAGACGACCGTCGCGGGCAGTTTCAGGCCGGTCACGGCCGTGAGGCCGTTGCGGAGTTCGACCGCCATCAGGGAGTCCACGCCGAGGTCGCGGAACGCCGTGGACGGGCCGACGGCGGAGCCCTCGGCGAAGCCGAGGACGGCGGCGACCTGGCCGCGCACCAGCTCGGTCACGGTGGCGCGGCGGGAGGCGGCGGACACGCCGGCGAGGCGTTCGCGGAGACCGCCCTCGGCCGGGGTGGCGGCGGCCGGCAGTGTGCCGGCGGGCGCGACGTGCTCCCACAGGGAGGAGCGGCGCAGCGCGGTCATGGCGGGGACGAACGTCGTCCAGTCGACGTCGGCGACGGTCACGCAGCCGGAGACGGAGTCCAGCAGTCCGACGGCCACCTCGGGGTCGAGCGGGGTCAGACCGCCGCGCTCGGCACGCGCCTGCACCACGTCGTCGGCGGCCATGCCGCCCTCCGCCCACGGACCCCACGCCACCGACGCGGCCGGAAGGCCCCGGGCCCGGCGGTGGTCGGCCAGCGCGTCCAGCGCCGCGTTGGCGGCGGCGTACGAGCCCTGCCCGGCACCGCCCCACACACCGGCCGCGGACGAGAACAGCACGAACGCGTCCAGCTCCCGGCCCCCGGCCGCACGGTGCAGATTCCAGGCGGCGCCCGCCTTCCCGGACCACACGCCCGCCAACCGGTCGGCGGTCAGACCGTCCACCACACCGTCGTCCAGCACGCCCGCGCAGTGCACGACGGCGGAGAGGTCGAAACGGTCGAAGAGGGCGTCGAGTTCGGCGGCGGAACCCGCGTCGCAGGCGACGACGTCCACGCGGCCGAGCGGCGTCAGCTCGTCGCGCAACTCAGCCGCACCCGGGGCGTCCATGCCCCGGCGGGAGACCAGCACCACACCCTCGGCACCACGCTCCAGCACCCACCGCGCGACCCGCGCGCCCAACGCGCCCGTGCCACCGGT
>NZ_AUFD01000043.1:0-13608 GCF_000426325.1 Streptomyces sp. CNS606 | reverse complement strand
CGAACCCGCTGTGGTGACGGGGTCGTTGCGTCGTGAGGACGGCGGTCTGGACCGGTTCCTCGCCGGGCTCGCCGCCGTCTGGGTGCGTGGGGCGCATGTGGACTGGACGGTCGCTTTCGGCGACACTCCGCCGCCGACCGTGGACCTGCCCACCTACGCCTTCCAGCGCCAGTCGTACTGGCCGACGTTCGCCACGACGGAGGACGCCTCTGGTTCCGAGGGTGGCGGCAGTGTCGTGGACGCGGAGTTCTGGGCGGCCGTCGAGCGCGGCGACGCCGCAGCGCTGGCGACGACGTTGGACACCGACACCTCCGTCCTCGATCCGCTGATGCCGGCCCTTGCGGGCTGGCACCGGCAGCAGCAGGAGCAGAACACCACCGACGGCTGGCGCTACGAGGTGAAGTGGCGGCCGCGAGGCCGCATCGACGCCGCTCCGGCCCTCTCCGGTACCTGGCTCGTCGCACTGCCCGCTGCCGTGGCGGACTCCGCGCACGCCGTCGCCGTGACGGACGCGCTCGCCGCACACGGCGCAGACGTGCACACCCTCACGCTCCCCGACGAGGAGGTCGCCGACCGCGAGGTGCTCGCCTCGCGCCTGCGGGACGTTCCCGAGGTCGCAGGCGTGCTCTGTCTCAGCGCCCTGGACGAACGGCCCCACCTCGCCTCGCCCGCCACCTCGAGGGGGCTCGCCGGACTGCTGACGCTCGTCCAGGCACTCGGCGACGCCGACGTGGACGCACCCCTGTGGATCGCCACCTCCGGCGCCGTCGGCATCGGCCCGTCCGACCCGCAGCGCAGCCGCGTCCAGGCTGCCGTCTGGGGATTCGGCCGCGTCGTCGGCCTCGAACACCCGGAACGCTGGGGCGGCCTGGTCGACCTGCCCGCGCGGCTGGACGCACGCGGCGCGGAACGGCTCGCGGCGCTGCTGGCCGACGGGGGAGAGGACCAGATCGCGCTGCGCGACTCCGGTGCCTTCGTGCGCCGACTGGTGCACGCCCGGTCCGCCGCCCGCGACACCTCCCGCACGTGGCAGCCGCACGGCACGGTCCTCGTCACCGGCGGAACCGGCGGCATCGGTTCCGCCGCCGCCCGCTGGCTCGCCCACCAGGGCGTCGACCACCTCGTCCTCACCGGCCGACGCGGTGCGGACGCCCCCGGAGCGGCCGAACTCCAGGCGGAGCTGGCCGAACTCGGCGTCGGTGTCACGCTCGTCGCGTGCGACGTCGCCGACCGCGACGCGCTCGCGGGCGCCCTCGACGCCGTGCCCGACGCACATCCGCTGACCGCCGTCCTGCACGCCGCGGGCGTGGGCCAGTTCCAGCAGCTCGCCGACACCGGCCTGAGCGACCTGAGCGACGTCCTGCGGGCCAAGGTGCTCGGAGCGCTCCACCTCGACGAACTGCTCGGCGACCGCGACCTCGACGCGTTCGTGCTCTTCTCGTCCAACGCGGGCGTCTGGGGCAGCGGCGGGCAGGCCGCGTACGCCGCCGCGAACGCCTTCCTCGACGCCTTCGCCGAGGACCGGCGCCTCCGCGGGCGCACGGCCACCTCCGTGGCCTGGGGCGCCTGGGGTGGAACGGGCATGGCGGCCGACGCCGGGATGGCGCAGCACCTCCAGGCCCGCGGCATCCTGTCGATGGAACCGGAACTCGCCCTCGCCGCGCTGCGCGGCGCCGTCGAGCGGGACGAGACCTGCGCGGTCGTCGCCGACATGGACTGGGCACGCTTCGCCAAGGGATTCACCGCCGCCCGCCCCCGACCGCTGCTGAACGAACTGCCCGCGGTCCAACTGGCCCAGGAGCCCGAGAACGGTCCCGCCGGGGCCGCCGACGAGGACGGCGGTGTGCTGCGCAGCCGCCTCGGCGGCCGGTCGCCGGCCGAACAGCTCCGCGAACTGGTGGGCCTGGTGCGCACGCACGCCGCCGCCGTGCTGGGCCACGCCGACGCGGACGGCATCGAGGACGGCCGCGCGTTCCGCGAACTCGGCTTCGACTCGCTGACCGCCGTCGAACTGCGCAACCGGCTCAGCTCCGTGACCGGTCTGCGGCTGCCCGCCACGCTGGTGTTCGACCACGCGCAGCCGCGCCGGCTGGCCGCCCACCTCCGCGACGAGCTGTTCGGCGGGGACGCGGCGGAGGACGTCGTCGCCGGACAGGTCTCCGCCGTCGACGAGCCCCTCGCCATCGTCGGGATGAGCTGCCGGTTCCCCGGCGACGTGCGGTCGCCCGACGACCTGTGGCGCCTGCTCGAACGGGGCGGCGACGCCCTGTCGCCACTGCCCGCCGACCGCGGCTGGCCGACGGCCGTCGGGGGCGTGCGCGAGGGCGGATTCGTGGACGACGCGTCCGGCTTCGACGCCGCGTTCTTCGGCATGAGCCCCCGCGAGGCGCTGGCGACGGACCCGCAGCAGCGTCTGCTGCTGGAAGCCTCCTGGGAGGCCCTGGAGCACGCCGGAATCGACCCCGCCTCGCTGCGCTCCAGCCCGACCGGCGTCTTCGTGGGCTGCAACAACATGGGGTACGGCGGGGGGCCGGACATCCCCGAGGACGTGCAGGGCCACCTGCTGATCGGCAACGCCACCAGCGTCGTCTCCGGCCGTGTCGCCTACACCCTCGGCCTGGAGGGGCCCGCCGTCACACTGGACACGGCGTGCTCCTCGTCGCTGGTCGCGCTGCACTGGGCGTCCCGTTCGCTCAACTCCGGCGAGTCCTCCATGGCGCTGGTCGGCGGCGTCGCGGTGATGGCGACTCCGGGCAGCTTCACCGAGTTCGGCCGCCAGGGCGGACTGGCGGGCGACGGCCGGTGCAAGGCGTTCTCCGACGACGCCGACGGCACCGGCTGGGGCGAGGGTGTCGGCATCCTGGTCCTGGAACGGCTCTCCGACGCCCGCAGGAACGGCCACCGGGTGCTCGCCGTCGTCAAGGGCTCCGCGATCAACCAGGACGGCGCCTCCAACGGACTGGCCTCGCCGAGCGGTCCCGCGCAGCAGCGGGTCATCCGGCAGGCGCTGGCCAACGCGGGCGTGACCGCCGCCGAGGTGGACCTCGTGGAGGCGCACGGCACCGGCACCTCGCTGGGCGACCCGATCGAGGCGCACGCCCTGCTCGCCACCTACGGGCAGGACCGGGAGGACGGCCGTCCCGCCTGGCTGGGCTCGGTGAAGTCCAACCTCGCGCACACCCAGGCCGCCGCGGGCGTGGCCGGGGTCATCAAGGCCGTGCTGGCGCTCCGCCACGGCGTCATGCCGAAGACCCTGTACGCGGACACCCCGTCGTCACAGGTGGACTGGTCGGCCGGAGCCGTGGAGCTGCTGACCGAGCCCCGGGAGTGGGCACCGACCGGCCGTCCGCGGCGGGCCGGCGTCTCCTCGTTCGGCATCAGCGGCACCAACGCGCACGTCATCGTGGAGGAGGCCCCCGCCGAGACCGGCGACGCCCCGCCGGCGGCACCCGCCGGCGGGCCGGTGGAGCTGCCGCTCCTTCCGCTGCCGGTGTCCGCCAAGACCCCCACCGCGCTGGCACGCCAGGGCGAACGGCTGCTCGCCGCCGTCCCGGACCGGTCGGCCCTCGACGTCGCGCTGTCCCTCGCCACCACCCGGGCCGGGCTGGACCGGCGCGCCGTGGTGCTGGGCGCCGATGCGGACGGAATCCGCAGCGGGCTCGGTGCCCTGGCGGCCGGCGCAGCGTCACCGGCCGTCGTCTCCGACCGGACGCGTGCCGGGCTGACCGGTTTCGTGTTCTCCGGCCAGGGCGGTCAGCGGGCCGGCATGGGCCGTGAACTGGCTGCGGCCTTCCCGGTGTTCGCCTCCGCCCTGGACGAGGTGTGCGCGCACTTCGACGGCCTGCTGGACCGTCCGCTGCGCGAGGTGATGTTCGACGACCCGGACGGCCTGCTGCGGCAGACCGGCTGGGCGCAGCCCGCGCTGTTCGCGGTCGAGGTGGCGCTGTTCCGCCTGGCCGAGTCGTGGGGCCTCGAACCGGACTACCTGGCGGGCCACTCCGTCGGCGAGTTCGCCGCGGCGCACGCGGCCAGGGCGCTGTCGCTGGCGGACGCGTGCACGCTGGTCGCCGCCCGCGCCTCGCTCATGCAGGCGCTGCCCGGGGGCGGCGCCATGTGGGCGGTGCGCGCCACGCCCGCCGAGGTCGAACCGCACCTGGTGGACGGCGCGTCGCTCGCCGTGGTCAACGCCCCCGGCCAGGTCGTCGTGTCCGGCGCCCGCGAGGCCGTCGAACAGGTCGCGGCCGTGCTGGAGGAGGGGCGGCAGTCGCGGTGGCTGGAGGTCAGCCACGCCTTCCACAGCCCCCTGATGGACCCGATGCTGGCGGACTTCGCCCGCGCCGCGGCGGAGATCGACCACCGGCGTCCGCGCGTCCCCGTCGTCTCCACCCTCACCGGCGAGCCGGTCGAGGAGTTCACCGCCGACTACTGGGTCGACCAGCTGCGCGGGACCGTCCGGTTCGCCGACGCCGCGGCACGGCTGGCGGACGAAGGCGTCACCCGGTTCCTCGAACTCGGACCCGACGCCGCCCTGGTGGGCGCCGTCGAGGAGACCTGCGCGGACGGCATCCTGGCGGTGCCGCTGCTGCGCCGTGACAAGCCCGAGCCGCACACCGCGATCACCGCCCTGGCCCGCCTGTGGGCGCACGGCGGCGACGCGGACTGGGCCGCGTTCTTCGCCCCCACCGGTGCCCGCGTCACCGACCTGCCCACCTACCCCTTCGAGCACCAGCCGTACTGGCTCAAGGGCTGGGCCTCGCAGGGCCCGGACGCCGCCGACGGCTGGCGCTACCGGGTCGGCTGGCAGCCGGTCACCGCTGCCTCCGGCACCGGGCCCACCGGACGCCGGCTCGTGCTGTCCCAGGGCGACGACCCGGCGGCCCGTGCCCTGGCCGACGCGCTCACCGCCCACGGCGCACAGCCCGTGCCCGTCACCCTCGACCCCGCCGCGGACCGGGAGGCGCTCACCGCGCTCCTCGCGGCGCACACCGGCGTCGACGGCGTCCTCTTCCTGTCCGGTCCCGCGCGGAGCGGCGGACCGGACACCGCACCCGTCGAGGCCGCGGCCGACGTCGTCCGCGCCCTGGGCGACGCCGGGATCACCGCCCCGCTGTGGTGCGTCACCCGCGGCGCCGTCGCGACGAAACGCACCGACGCACCCCCGCGTCCCGAACTGGCCGCAGTCTGGGGCCTCGGACGGGTCGCCGGGCTCGAACACCCCGACCGCTGGGGCGGGCTCGCCGACCTGCCCGCCGAACCCACCCGGCAGGACCTCGACCGGCTGCTCGGCGTCCTCGCCTCCGGCGGCGAGGACCAGATCGCCGTACGCGCCGACGGCGTGTACGCCCGCCGCCTCGTGCGCGGCGACGCACCCGCGCAGGCCGACACCGACACGACGCCGGCGCTGTCCGGCACCGTCCTGCTGACCGGCGGCACCGGCGCGCTGGGCGCCCACGTCGCCCGCTGGGCCGCCGAACACGGAGCCGAGCACCTCGTGCTGCTCAGCCGGCGCGGCCCCGACGCCCCCGGCGCCGGCGCCCTCCGCGAGGAACTCGAGGTCGCCGGCGCCCGGGTGACGCTCGCCGCCTGCGACGCCGCCGACCGTGCCGCGCTCACCGCGCTGCTGGACCGGCTCGACGGCGACGGCGTCACCGTCGATGCCGTCGTCCACGCCGCCGGCGTCGTCGACGACGCCCTGCTGCACACCATGACCGCGGACCAGCTCGCCTCCATGTGGTCGGCCAAGGCCACGGCCGCCCGCCACCTGGACGAGCTGTTCACCGGACGCGACCTCTCCGCGTTCGTGCTGTTCTCCTCGCTGGCCGGCCTGCTGGGGTCGGTCGGTCAGGCCGGATACGCCGCCGCCAACGCCTACCTGGACGCGCTCGCCGAACGCCGCGCCGCCGACGGGCTCCCGGCGCTGTCCGTGGCCTGGGGTCCGTGGGCCGGCGACGGCATGGCCGCCGACGTCTCCGGCGAGGCGATGCGCCACAGCGGACTCGCACCCATGGCGCCGGAACGCGCCCTGGCCGCGCTCGGCCGGGCGCTCACCGGTCAGGACGCGCACACCGCCGTCGCGGACGCCGACTGGAACCGCGTGGCCGCCGGACGGGACGCGGCCGGCCGCGTCCCGCTGCTGACCGCACTCCTCGACCCCGCCCATCCCGCCGACGGGGAGGCGGCGACCGCGCCCGAGGAGACCGCCGCGCTGCGGCGCGAAATGCGGGCCCTGGCACCGGCCGCACGGCACTCCGCCGTGCTGGAGGCCGTCCGCACGGAAGCCGCGGCCGCCCTCGGCCACCCGTCGATCGAGCCCGTGCAGCCCGACGCCCCGCTCTCCGACCTCGGCTTCGACTCGCTGCTCGCCCTCGACCTCCGCGGCCGCCTCATCGCCCTCACCGGCCTCGCGCTCCCGGCCACGCTGGCCTTCGACCACCCGACCGCGGAAGCGCTCGCCGGGCACCTGCTGGACGAGATGTGCGGCACGGACCCGGCCGAGGAGACCGCGCAGACCACCGTGCCGCGGCCGGCGGACGACGAGCCGCTCGCCGTCGTCAGCATGAGCTGCCGCTTCGCCGGCGGGCTGGAGACCCCCGAGGACCTGTGGCGGCTGCTGGCCGACGGCGCGGACGCCATCAGGGCGTTCCCGGAGGACCGCGGCTGGGACACCGCCTCCCTCTACCACCCGGACCCGGACCACCCCGGCACCTCCTACACCCGCGAGGGCGGATTCCTGCAGGGCGTCGCCGAGTTCGACGCCGAACTGTTCGGCATCAACCCGCGCGAAGCGCTGGCGATGGACCCGCAGCAGCGGCTGCTGATGGAGTGTTCCTGGGAGGCGTTCGAGCGGGCGGGCATCGACCCCCGCTCGGTGCGCGGCAGCCAGGTCGGCGTGTTCGCCGGCACCAACGGCCAGGACTACCCGGCCGCGCTGCACGAGTCCGACGAGAACGTCGCCGGCTACCTGGCCACCGGCAGCTCCGCCAGCGTGTTCTCCGGGCGCGTGGCGTACGCCTTCGGCCTGGAGGGCCCGGCGGTCACCGTCGACACCGCCTGCTCGGCGTCCCTGGTGGCCCTGCACCTGGCGGCGCAGGCCCTGCGGTCCGGCGAGTGCGACGCCGCCCTCGTGGGCGGCGCCAGCGTGATGAGCACCCCGGGTGCCTTCCTGGAGTTCAGCCGGCAGCGCGCGCTGTCCCCCGACGGACGGTGCAAGGCGTTCTCCGACGACGCCGACGGCACCGGCTGGGGCGAGGGCGCCGGCGTCGTGCTCGTGGAACGCCTGTCCGACGCCCGCCGCAAGGGCCACCCGGTGCTGGCCGTCCTGCGCGGCAGCGCCGTCAACCAGGACGGCGCCTCCAACGGGCTGACCGCCCCGAACGGCGCCGCGCAGCAGCGCGTCATCCGCAAGGCCCTGGCCGCCGCCGGGCTCGGCACCGGCGACGTCGACGCGGTGGAGGCGCACGGCACCGGCACCACGCTGGGCGACCCCATCGAGGCCCAGGCCCTCCTGGCCACCTACGGCCGCGACCGCGCACCGGACCGCCCGCTGTGGCTGGGCTCGGTGAAGTCCAACCTGGGCCACACCCAGGCCGCCGCGGGTCTGGCCGGCGTCATCAAGATGGTGCTGGCGCTCCAGCACGGCACCCTGCCCCGGACCCTGCACGTGTCCGCGCCCAGCAGCCACGTGAACTGGGGCGACGGCGCCGTCCGCCTGCTCACCGAGCAGCAGACCTGGCCCGCGTACGGACGGCCGCGGCGCGCCGCCGTGTCCGCGTTCGGCGTCAGCGGCACCAACGCCCACGTCGTCCTCGAGGAGGCACCCGCGCCCGAACCGGTCGCGGCGCCCGCCGAGGAGCCCGTCGCGCCGGAGGGGAGCGCGACGGAGGGGGCCGCGCCGGCCGTCGTGCCGTGGACGGTGTCCGGCGCGACCCCCGAGGCCCTCGCCGCCCAGGCCGACCGCCTGCTGTCCGCCGCCACCGCCCGCGCCGGGCACTGGGACGTCGCCGACGTCGCGCGGTCGCTGGCCGCCGGCCGGGCGGCCCTGGACCGGCGGGCCGCCGTCGTCGGCGCCGGCCACGACGAACTGGCCGCCGGACTCGCCGCCCTCGCGGCCGGCCGGGAAGCCCCGCAGGTCGTCACCGGAACCGCCGGCGCGCCCGGCAGGACCGTCTTCGTCTTCCCCGGCCAGGGCGCCCAGTGGGTCGGCATGGCCACCGAACTCGCCGACGCCTCACCGGTGTTCGCCGCGAAGCTCGCCGACTGCGAGGCCGCGCTCGGCGAGTTCACCGACTGGTCGCTGAGCGAGGTGCTGCGCGGCGAGCCCGGCGCGCCGACGTTCGACCGTGTGGACGTCGTACAGCCCGCGCTGTTCGCCGTGATGGTGTCCCTCGCCGAACTGTGGCGCTCCTCCGGGGTGCATCCGCACGCCGTGGTCGGCCACTCCCAGGGCGAGATCGCCGCCGCCTGCGTCGCGGGGGCGCTGTCCCTGCGCGACGCCGCCCGCATCGTCTGCCTCCGCAGCCGGGCGCTCACCGCGCTCGCGGGGGAGGGCGGCATGGCCTCGCTGATGCTCGCCGAGGAACCGGCCCGCGCACTCCTCGACGGCTACGAGGGGCGCCTCTTCGTCGCCGCCGTCAACGGCCCGGGCTCCGTCGTCGTCTCCGGCGAGGCCGACGCACTCGACCGGCTGCAGGGCGACTGCGCCGAACGGGAGATCCGCATCCGCCGCATCCCGGTGGACTACGCGTCCCACTCGGCCCACGTCGACCGCATCCGCGAGGAGCTGGCCATCGCGCTGGCCCCGACCGTGGCCCGGCGGCCCGAGACCCCGATGCTGTCCACCGTCACCGGCGCGTGGATCGAGGAGGGCGACGTCGACGCGGACTACTGGTTCCGCAACCTGCGGCAGCCCGTCCTGCTCCACCCCGCCGTCCGCGACCTGGCCGACCAGGGCCACCGCACGTACCTGGAGATGAGCCCGCACCCCGTCCTCACCGTGCCCGTCCAGGAAACCCTCGACGACCTGGCCGTCACCGCCGGGCGGGTCTTCGTCGGCGGCTCGCTGCGCCGCGACGAGGGCGGCCCGCGCCGCTTCACCACCTCGCTCGCCGAGGCGTACGTCACCGGCGTGGACGTCGACTGGACGGCCGTCCTCGGCGGCGTCCCACCGGCCCCGGTGGAACTGCCCACGTACGCCTTCCAGCGCCGCACCTTCTGGCCCGGTGCCGCCACCGCCACCGCCACCGACCCGGCCGGCGGCGCCGACCCGGTCGACGGCGCGTTCTGGAAGGACGTCGAGGGCGAGAACACCGAAGGTCTCGCCGACGCGCTCGGCCTCGCGCCGGACGCCCTCACCGACGTGCTGCCCGCGCTGGCCCGCTGGCGCCGCACCCGCCGGGACGCGGCCTCGCTCGACGCCTGGCGCTACCGCATCGCCTGGCGCCCGCTCACCGGCCGCCGGCCGCAACAGCTCGCCGGCACCTGGCTGCTGCTCGCCCCGGCATCGTGCGACCCGGCCTGGCGCGACGCCGTCGCACGGGCCCTGGACGTGCCCGGCATCGACGTACGGACCGTCGACGTCGATGCGGCCAACGCCACCCGCGACGCGCTCGCGGAGCTGCTGCGGCAGCACACGCCGCAGGACGGCCCGGCCCGCGGAGTCCTGTCGCTGCTCGGCCTGCACGAGGAACCCCACCCCGCCCACCCGGCGGTCCCCGGCGGCGTGGCGGCCACACTGCTGCTCGCCCAGGCCGCCGCCGACCTCGGGCTGAAGACGCCGCTGTGGCACGCCACCCGGAACGCGGTGACCGCCACCGGGGCCGACCGCCTCGACGGCACCGCCCAGGGCCAGCTGTGGGGACTGGGCCGGGTGCTCGGGCTGGAGGACGTCGACCGCTGGGGCGGCCTCGTCGACCTGCCCGCCGACCTCGACGAGCAGGCCGCCGGCCGGCTGCGCCACGTCCTCGCGGACACCGGCGGCGAGGACCAGGTCGCCGTACGCAGGGGCGGCGTCCACGCCCGGCGGCTGGTGCACGCCCCCCTCGGCGACCTGCCGGCGCGGCGCGACTGGAAGACCGGCGGCACCGCCCTGGTCACCGGCGGAACCGGCGGCATCGGCGCACACGTCGCCCGCTGGCTGGCCGCTGCCGGAGCCGAACACCTGGTGCTCACCAGCAGGCGGGGCGCCGACGCCCCGGGCGCCGGGGCCCTGCGCGACGACCTGACCGCGCTCGGCGTCCGGGTCACCGTCGCCGCCTGCGACGTCGCGGACCGCGACGCCGTGGCCGCCCTGCTCGCGGGGCTGCGCGAGGACGGCGAGACGCTGCGGACGGTCGTGCACGCGGCCGGCGTGGTGCAGGCCACCGCGATGCCGGAGATGACCCTCGGCGAGTTCCAGCAGGTGGCGGCGGCCAAGGCACTCGGCGCCGCCCACCTGGACGCGCTGCTCGGCGACGCCCAGCTGGACGCCTTCGTACTGTTCTCCTCGAACGCCGGCGTGTGGGGCAGCGGCGGCCAGGGCGCGTACGCCGCGGCCAACGCCTCCCTCGACACCCTGGCCCAGCACCGCCGGCAGCGCGGCCTCACCGCCACCTCCGTCGCCTGGGGCGCCTGGGGCGGCGGCGGCATGGCCGCCGACCCGGGCGCCGAGGAGCACCTGCGCCGCCGCGGCGTGCTGACCATGCCGCCGGAGCGCGCGCTGGCCGCCCTGACGAAGGCGCTGGAACACGACGAGACGGCGCTGGCCGTCGCGGACGTGGACTGGGAGCGCTTCGCGCCCAGCTTCACCGCCGCGCGCCCCCGGCCGCTGCTCGACGAGCTGCCCGCCGTGCGGCGGGCCCTGCGGGCGGACGGCCCGGACGGCCCCGCCGGCGAGACCGCGGACGCGGGCACCGGGCAGGCCGAACGCCTCCGGGCCATGCCGGCGGCCGAACGCGACGCCGCCCTCTTCGACCTCGTACGGGACGCCGTCGCCGCCGTTCTCGGCCACGACGGCGGGCGGGCGGTCGACGCCGGCCGGGCCTTCAAGGACCTCGGATTCGACTCGCTGACCTCCGTCGAACTGCGCAACCGGCTCACCGCCGCCACCGGGATCCAGCTGCCCGCGACGCTGGTCTTCGACCACCCGACACCCCTCGATCTGACGACCCTCCTGTGCGGAGAATTCGCAGGTGAGGGGCAGGAAGAGGAGTCCCCGGAGCAGGTCGTGATGCAGGGTCTGGACAAGATCGAGGCGGAAATTTCAGCTCTTTCCCCAGACCACGACCTCGACGCCCTTCAGGAGAGGTTGCGGAGCCTAATCTCCCGGGTGGGCGACAGGCAGTCCGTCGACACCGACGTGCCCGTGACCCGGCAGCTGGAAACAGCCTCCGACGACGAGCTGTTCGATTTCATCCACCGGGAGTTCGGTAAGTAGGTCCTCTCCAGCCAGGAGCGTCCTCGCACCGACTTCCGCGGCGACGCCGACAGGAGACGGTCCGTAAGTGAACGAGGACAAGCTTCGCGATTACCTCAAGTGGACGACGGCCGACCTCCACAAGACCCGTCAACGGCTGCGTGAGGTGGAGGAAGCCGCCCGGGAGCCCATCGCGATCGTCTCGATGAGCTGCCGCTACCCGGGCGGCGTCCGTTCCGCGGAGGACCTGTGGCGCCTCGTCGCCGACGGCGTCGACGCCATGGGCGGCGTGCCCCTGGACCGTGGCTGGGACGTCGACGGCGTCGTGCCCGGTGTCGACGCCGACACGGTCGGCGGCTTCGTCGACGACGCCACCGAGTTCGACGCCGGGCTGTTCGGCATCGCGCCGCGCGAGGCCCTGGCGATGGACCCGCAGCAGCGCATGCTGCTCGAGGTGGCCTGGGAGGCCCTCGAGCGCGGCGGCATCGCCCCGCTGTCCCTCAAGGGCGAGCGCGTCGGCGTCTGGGTCGGCGGCGCCCCCTCCGGCTACGACGTCGTCGTCACCGGCGAGGAGGGCGTCGACGGCTACGTCATGACCGGCAGCTCCGGCAGCGTGCTGTCCGGCCGCGTCTCCTACGCGCTGGGCCTGGAAGGGCCCGCGGTCACCGTCGACACCGCGTGCTCGTCGTCCCTGGTCGCCCTGCACCAGGCGGCGCACGCGCTGCGCTCCGGCGAGTGCTCCCTCGCCCTGGCCGGCGGCGTGACCGTGATGTCGACGCCGGGCGCGTTCGTGGAGTTCGCCCGGCAGGGCGGCCTCGCCACCGACGGCCGGTGCAAGGCGTTCTCCGACGACGCCGACGGCACCGGCTGGGGCGAGGGCGCCGGCGTGCTGGTGCTGGAACGTCTCTCCGACGCCCGGAAGAACGGCCACCGCGTGCTGGCCGTGGTCCGCGGCTCCGCCGTCAACCAGGACGGTGCCTCCAATGGTCTGACCGCGCCGAACGGGCCGTCGCAGCAGCGCGTCATCCGCCAGGCCCTCGCCGGAGCCGGCCTCACCGCGTCCGACGTGGACGCCGTCGAGGCGCACGGCACCGGCACCTCGCTCGGCGACCCCATCGAGGCGCAGGCGATCCTCGCCACGTACGGACAGCGCCGGGAGGCGGACCGTCCGCTGTGGCTGGGGTCGATCAAGTCCAACATCGGTCACACGCAGGCTGCGGCGGGCGTCGCCGGCGTCATCAAGATGGTCCTCGCGATGCGGAACGGGCTGCTGCCCCGGACCCTGCACGTCGGCGAACCGTCCACGCACGTCAACTGGACCGCCGGCGACGTACGCCTGCTCGACGAGCAGCGGCCGTGGGCCGCCGAGGGGGACCGCCCGCTGCGGGCCGGAGTCTCCGCGTTCGGCGTGAGCGGCACGAACGCGCACGTGATCCTGGAACAGGCCCCGGCACCGGCGGACGACGACACCGCCGAGCCGGAGACCCCGGCCGCACCGCCGACGGCGCTCCCCGTGGTGCCGTGGACGCTGTCCGGGAAGACCGAGGCGGCCCTGCGCGAGCAGGCCGCCCGGCTCCGCGCCGTCACCGACGGCCTGTCCGGCGCCGACGTCGGCCTGTCGCTCGGCACCACCCGCTCCGGGCTGGACCACCGCGCCGTGGTGCTCGGCGGCGACGCGACCGCACTGCGCGCCGGGCTGGAGGCGCTGGCGACCGGCGCGCCGTCACCGGACGTCGTCCGTGACCTGGCGGTCGGCGGGCGTACGGCGTTCGTGTTCTCGGGGCAGGGTGGTCAGCGGGCGGGGATGGGGCGTGAACTCTCCGAGGCGTTCCCGGTGTTCGCCTCCGCCCTGGACGAGGTGTGCGCGCACTTCGACGGGCTGCGCGAGGTGATGTTCGAGGACGGCGACGGTGTGCTGCGGCAGACCGGGTGGGCGCAGCCGGCGTTGTTCGCGGTGGAGGTGGCGCTGTTCCGCCTCGTCACGTCGTGGGGTGTGAAGCCGGACTATCTGGCCGGGCATTCGGTGGGTGAACTCGCGGCCGCGCACGTCGCGGGCGTCCTGACCCTGGAGGACGCCTGTGCGCTGGTGAAGGCGCGGGCGTCGTTGATGCAGGCGCTGCCCGACGGCGGCGCGATGTGGGCCGTCCGCGCCACGCCGGAGGAGGTCGAGCCGCATCTGGTGGAGGGCGTGTCGGTCGCCGCGGTGAACGCGCCGGGCC
>NZ_AUFD01000042.1:0-14141 GCF_000426325.1 Streptomyces sp. CNS606 | reverse complement strand
CTGGCCGTGTTGCGGGAGGAAGCTGGTGATCGGGAAGGCGCCGAAGCCCTCGGTCAGCAGGCTGCCGAACGCGGCGACGCCTTTGCCCTGCAGCGTCTGGCCGAGTTGCGGGAGGAAGCCGGTGACCGGGAAGGCGCCGAAGCCCTCTACCGGCAAGCCGCCGACCACGGCCTCGCCAGGGCTCCCCACTCGGAAGCCACGAAGAGGTTGTGGCCGTACGGGCTGGACGCGGATGGCACGCCGACCCCCCGCTGGCAGTGATCGAGATGGCGGGCTACACCGAGGGGCCGGGAGACTCGTCGTCACTTGCCCGTTTTCAACTCCGCACGGATCCGGGCCCGCAACACTTCCCGCGCGGAGTCTCGCGTTTGCTCCAGCCGCAACAGCTCCGACTTCTCATCCGGGCTCGTGGCGTCACCGTTCTGAACGTCGAAGGCCTCGAGGCGCATGTCATGAACTCGAGCTACAACCTCGCGCCGCCTTTCGGCGAAGGGCTCAGAGGCGAACGCGTCGGCACGGGCTGAAAGGTGCTCGAGGAGCGCTCTCTCCTCGGGTGTCTGCGGCCCGAAGTGGGCCTGCGGGTTGGGATCCATGTCCGGTGCGGCGAGGTACGGATGCTGGTGCCTGAGCAGATCCACGTAGAGCTCCACGCGCCGTTCCCGCAACCTTGCGTGTTCTCCGGTGCGCTGCTGGTGCCACAGGGTCGTGATGTACATCCCCGTGGTCGCTGCGATGGCGAGGGCCGGGATCAATGTCGTCGTCACGTTCACGCGCCCGTAGCGTCTCACCCGCCCGGTCAGTGACGAGTGGTCGGGATGCGGCTCCCGGCTTGTCTCGTTGTCCCTGGGCGCCGGGTATCACGGCGTGATAGCTGCTTGGGCGGTAGCGGTCCGTCGCGCGCGCTCGGGGCAATTATCACGGCGTGATTGTTGGAAGGGCGCGCGGTCCGGACGGGTGAATCTGTGTCAGGAGCGACGAACTGGTACCAGTCGTGGCTCCCGAGTCAGTAAGGTGACGTCATGGCCTCTCCGTACCCCCAAGGAGACCGGGAAAAGGTAGCGTCGAAGCTGCCTGCGGTGCTCCGAAAAGCACTCAAAGTTCGTACTGCTGAACTCGGGTTGGACATCCAGGACGCAGTGACGGCAGCCGTCACCGGCTGGCGTGAAGCCCCGGTCGGCTCCTCCCCCGTCGACACCGCCGGTGCCGAGTCGTTCAGCACCTGGCTCCCCGCCGGCCTCTACGACCAGTTCAAGGAGACCTGCACGGACCGGGACGTCTCCTTCACCCAGGGCCTCGCGCAGAGCGTGAGCCGGTGGCTCGATGCCCACCCGTCTCCGCAGCACGGCGCAGGCGGCACCGAAGTGCAGCGCATGATCGTGTGCAACCAGAAGGGCGGCGTAGGCAAGACCGCCGTGTCCGCGGGCGTCGCCCAGGCATACGCGGAAGAGGGCAAGCGGGTTCTGCTCATCGACTACGACCCGCAGGGCCACCTCAGCGAGCAGCTCCGCGTACCGCAGATCGAGCCCGGCCGCGACAGCCTCGTCTCGCACATGTGCGGCGACGGCGAAGGCGACCTGCGGGACCTGGTCAGGGTGATAGAGGACAAGCGGTTCGAGAAGCGCCTGCACCTGTTGCCCGCCTGCTACGACGGATTCCTCCTCGACCCCAAGATCGCCGTTGTCGCCACTCAGAAGCGCGGCTTCCAGAAGGAGGCGTCACTCGAACTCGCCCTGCGCCCGCTGGAAGCCGAGTACGACATCATCGTCGTCGACTGCCCGCCCAGTCTCGGCATCGCCATGGATGCGGCCCTGTACTACGGGCGTCGCCGGCGAGGCGAAGCCGCCGGCGCGTCCGGCGTCATCATCCCTGTCCTGGCTGAGGACTCCTCCGCGACCGCCTACGGCATGCTCGCGCAGCAGATCGGGGACCTTTGCGAAGACCTCAGCCTCGATATCGACTACCTCGGGCTGGTTGTGAACCTCTACGACTCCCGTCGCGGGTACGTCGCGACGTCGTCCCTGGAGAACTGGAAGCAGCTCGGCGATCCCCGCGTCCTCGCCGTCATCGGCGATCTGAAAGAACAGCGCGAAGCGGTACGGGTCGGGAAGCCTCTGCTGTCCTACGCACCCACCAGTGAGCAGGCAGATGGCATGCGGCAGGTCGCCAGGGAGGCAGCACGATGAGCAAGGCCGACGCGCTCGGCGCATCCTCCGCCTTCGGCGCAGCCACCACGGCGCGCAGCTCGCGGCGCAACCTCATCAACTCCGCTATAGGAGGTGATGGGGCAGGCGCCGCCGTCACCGAACTGCCGACGACTGTCATCAGCGACAACCCCGACAACCCGCGCGACCATCTGCGGAATCTCGATGAGACCGTGCAGAATGTCCGCGAGGTCGGGATCCTGTTGCCCATCATCGTGGCCACCACGGACGCGTGGCTGCGCGAGCGGCCGGAGCGGGCGTCCGAACTGGAGGGCGGCGCGCAGTACTTGGTCGTGGACGGGCACCGTCGCCTCGAGGCGGCTCGTCGTGTCGGAGTCGCGACGGTTCCGGTGCGCGTGGACAACGCCCGTGTGGCCACCGACGAGACGCTCTTGGAGGCGGCGTTCGTCGCGAACTACCACCGCGACGACATGACCGATCTGGAGGAGGCGCATGCGCTGAAGAGGCTGGTGGAGCACTACGGGAGCCAGACAAGGGCGTCGAAGCGGCTCGGTATCCCGCAGAACACCATCTCCTCGAAGCTGTCGCTGCTGAAGCTGTCTCCTGAGTTGCAGAAGGACCTCGTCTCCGGAGCGCGCAAGGTCGAGCATGTCCGCAACCTCGGGAAGCTGTCCCCTGAGGAGCAGAAGGCGAAGGCTGATGAACGCGCCGAGGCTGCCCGGGAGACCGAGTCGCCCCCGAAGTCCCAGGAGTTGCCCGCGGACGCCAAGCTACCGAAGCAGGCCGGCGGGACGACGCCGTCGGCTTCGGGCGCCGCTCCCGCGCGCGAGGTCGTCGAGCCGACCGGCGGTGGGTCCACTGAGCGGAGTTCGTTGTCCGCGGACAACAAGACAGGGGTCGGCGACGACAACTGGGACTCCAGCGGGTCGGCAGAGGTCGGCAGGCCTGCGGCGACGGGCACCTCGCCCACGATTCCACTCGCGCAAAGCACGTCCCTGCTCCCAGTCGAGTTCCGGCAGCGCGTCATGACTGCCAGTCAGAACGACGTGGCGGAGCTGGCTGATGTGCTGGGGCAGAACCTGCCTGCCGACCTGCTGGACTTGCTGGTCAAGGAGTTGCGCGCCTGGATGAAGTGAAGTCGCGGGCGGGGCGGTGCTGTAGGAAACGCGATCGGGGTGGGCCCGGAGCCATGGCTCCGGGCCCACCCCGATGTGGTCGTTCGAACCTGACCAGCATGGAGCCGTGAGCTCTTCATCGACCGCTGCGCGCTACTTGGGAGTCTGCAGGATGGCGGTGTCGGTGTTGTACAGGTCGGCTTCGGTCGGGGTGAGGTGCATCTCGACGGGGATGCCGAGGCGGCCGGCGTTCTTGATGAGGTACTTGCCGCGGCCGGGGTGGGGTCGGTCGGTCTCCCAGGATTCGGGGGCGGACCAGGAGGCGACCATCTCGCGTTCTCGGGTGGTGAGGGCGCGGACTTGGTGGACTCGGGTGAGTTCGAGGTCGGGGAGGGCGCCCATGACGGTGATGGCGGAGCGTTCGACGATGCCGCGGGCTTTGGCCTGGTCCTCGGTGGTGGGGAGGGCTTCGAGGTCGGCGAGGGAGTGGGTGGTGATGATGGAGCCGATGCCCTTCTGCCGGTTCAGGCGGGTGAGCCGGTCGGTGCGTTCCACGAGGCCGGGGGCGGCGCGCAGGGAGCGCCACATCTCGTCTTGGATGGTGAGGTAGGGGCGGGTGTCGCCGACGGCGCGGGTGGCGTCGATGGCGCCGAAGCCGTAGGCCCAGGTGCACAGCAGGGCGGCGGCGACGATGTCGTCGGCGGCGTTGTCGAGGGCGCTGATGTCGATGGACACCGCTGGTGCGGTGAGGTCGGCGGGTGTGGTGGTGGGGCCGTCGAAGAGGCCGTGGAGCAGGCCCTGGCAGATGCGGGCGAGGGTGCGCAGGATGCCGTCGGTCAGGTCGCGGTACTCCTGGGGGCTGCGAGCGAGGACGGCTTGCCGCATCTCCAGGCTGCCGGTGTCGATGGTGGCCATCACCTGGCCGATGACCGGCTGGGAGACCTGGCGGGCGAGGAGGTCCAGGGCGCCGCCGAGGGCGAGTTCTTCGGCGTCGGTGACCGGGGCGCCTCGGGAACCTCGCGCGATCAGGCAGAGGGCCAGGAGGAGGTCCAGGCGGCGGGCGCGGATTTCGGCATGCAGCGCCTGAGCCCTCTCGGGGTGGGTGAAGGCCAGGGAGCCGGCGGCTTGGCCGAGGGCGGCGGAGTCGAGGGGGTTGAGCCGGTCCTGTCCCCAGCCGATGCGGACGACCTGCCCGCCGAGGCGGGTGACGAGGCCGGCGTACTCGCCCTTGACGTCGCCGAGGACGACGACGCCGGTGCCGAACGCGACCAGGCCGGCGGCGATGCGCTTGGAGAACGCGGACTTCCCGACGCCGGGTTCTCCGAGGACGAAGACGCCGGGGTTGGTGGTGATGTTCGCCCGTACCCAGTCGATGGGGTCCAGGGCGACGACCTCGCCCCAGATCATGTGCCGGCCGACGGGGACGCCGATGGCGGGGGCGCCGGAGCCGGCGGTGAAGGGGAACAGGCCGCAGCCCTGGACGGTGGTGGCCTGGTAGCGGGGCGGGCGGGCGGCGTGAGCGACGCGCCCCATCTCGGGGCCCGGCCAGCCCCATGAGGGCGGTGTGGGGCCAAGGGCCGGCATAGTCGTGTCGGCCATCAGGCGGCCCTACCTTTCAGGACAGGGGTGAACCCCAGCTGTTCGTGCGGTTGTGGCACCCGGAGGGTGCTGAGCGCTCGGCTGTCCTGCCAGAGGCCATGGCGCGCTGTCCCCGCGCAACTGCAGGATGCTGCAAAGATCGAGAGACCTACACCTGAGCGGGGGACGAGATGGACGTGCTGATCAGGCCCGCACGGGTCACGGAAGCCGACGTGCTCACAGACTTGGCGCTGCGGTCCAAGGCGCATTGGGGTTATGACGCCGACTTCCTGGCAGCCTGTCGCGATGAGCTCACAGTTGCCGCGAACGACGTTGAACGCCGACGAGCCATGGTGGCTGACAGAGACGGCCATGTCCTGGGCTTCGCCACCCTTGAGGGAGAGCCTCCCACGGGCGTTATGGGCATGATGTTCGTCGAGCCGCAGGCTATCGGCCAAGGGCTCGGCCGCCTGCTGTTCGAACGCACCATCGCAGCTGGACGAGACCTGGGGTTCACTGAGCTCACGATCGACGCAGACCCGAACGCCGAGTCCTTCTACCGCGCCATGGGTGCAGTCCGCACGGGAAGCGTGCCCTCGGGTTCCATCGCCGACAGAGTGCTGCCGCAGATGGTCGTTGCCATTGAGCGCTGAATCAGCGCCCTCTGACGACAGCATGAGAAGCCTTTCGGCGGCGGGTCGTGGTCAGCGGGTGCGGCGGCGTGCGGCGTCGGGCAGGTAGATGCCCAGCGGCAGCGTGGCGGCGAACGCGGCGGCCTGCGACCAGTGCGCCCGCCGTAGCTTGACCTTGGAGGTGCCGGCGCGCTGTTCGACGTCGGCCACCGCGCGGGGCAGCGTGTCGGGGTCGGGGACGGTGGTGGTGACGACCATGGAGTACAGGCCGAGGCCCGCGCCTTGGGCTTCCTCCTGGGCGGCCTGTTCGGCGCGGGCGCGGTCGGCGAGGTCGGTGGCGGTCTCCGCGCGTTGCTGCCGCTGCCGCACGGCGGTGCGGAAGGCGGCGGCGTTGACCTCCTTCTCCAGATGGTCGGCGGCGGCTTCCGCGGGGTGGGGCTCGTAGGCGAGGGTGACCCGCTTGGGGTGCCGGGTGGGGGCGAGCAGCGGGACCAGGACCTCGGAGGTGACGTGCTGGCGGGGGGCGCTTGTCCAGATCCAGGAGACGGAGGTGCCGGAGTCGTGCTCGTAGTGGCTGCGGTGCTCGCGGGCGGCGACGGGGCCGGCGGCTCCGGACTCCAGCAGCGTCTCGGGGGAGGACTCGCGGCCGGTGGCCGGGTCCAGGGCGAGGGCGCGGGCCACCTCGGGGCGGGAGGCGGGGTCGAAGGCGGCGCGGGTGATGCCGGCCAGCCGGGCGGCGCTGGCGCGGCCCAGCACGGTGACGCCGCAGGCGCCCAGGGCGTGCTGCAGTCCGGTCAGGGTCCGGCCGGTCTCCGCGACGGCTTCGGCGAAGGTCTCGCACGGCTCGGGGGAGCGGGCGGGGTCGAAGGTGATGCTCACGCGGGTCTCCACCGCTGCGGACGCGGCGGGGGAGGCGGCGACCAGGTCGTGCATGAGCGCGGTCGCCGCCTCCGGTGCGTGGGGGTGGAGGCGGGCGGTGACGTAGTCCTCGAGGGTGCTGCCGGGGTCGGGGGCGGTGTCCACGGTGACGGTCATCCACCGGACGAGGGGGGAGTGGCCGAGGCGGGCGAGCCAGGCGCCCCATTGGGCGACCCAGCCGTCGACGGCCTCCTGGTCGGCGAGCGCGGTGGACACGGCGGCGACCCGCAACGTGGCGGTCAGGTGGCCGCTGCGGCGATGCCAGGCCATCCCGTAGTGCCCGCCGTCCCCGTCCTCACAGGACAGGATCGCCACCGGGGCGAGGAGGCCCGGAAGGTCCCGGGCCGGCTGATGCAGCGTCACCACGCCGGAGGTGAAGGTGTCCTGCCTCTCGCGTACGCCGCGTCGCCACCGGACAGCGGTGAGCAGGGTCTCCAGCAGCGGCTCGCCCCGCCACCGCAGGGCCGTCAGCGCGGCGGCGACCGCCACGGCGGGGCCGACGTACAGCAGGAGCCGGATGTCGAGGGCTGCGGTGGCCATCACGGCGACCAGCAGGCCGAGCAGGATGAGGGACTGGCCGGTGGTGAGACTGCCCAGGCCGACCCCGCGGGTCTGCCGCCAGCCTCCGTACAGGCGCACCGGTGAGGTCACGTCGCATCCCTTCGGGAGCCGGAGTTCGGTGGGGGCGGCGGGGTGTCGGCGCCCTCGGTCATCGCGCGGCCCGCGGTCTTCGCTCCGGCGGCGCCCACCATGACGGCGGCCGCCGCGGCGGCGCCGATGGGCCCGGCTGCCGCTGAGGCCTTCGCGCCGCCCGCCCCCGCGGTCCCGCCCGCGCCTGCTCCGGAGGCGGCACCGCCGGCACCGGCTGCTGCGCCGCCCGCTCCTCCAGCAGGTGCGGTCGCGCCGGATGCTCCCGAAGCCCCGGCCGCCGGCCCGGCCTTCGCCGCCGGGGGAGCGGCAGCGGGAGACGCAGTGCGGGATCCGGGGACGGCTCCCGCCGCGGTGGGGGAGGCGCCCGACCCGCCGCTGTTCCCTGCGCCCGGCGCGCCGCCGGGCGCCGGTCCGCCCGGGCCGCCGGGACGGGGCGTGCCGCCGCCGCCTTGGCGCGGGAGGGAGGAGTCGACCATGCGGGCGTGCTGCCCGGGGCTCATCCGTCCGCCGCCGCTGCGTGCCGCGCCGCGCAACTGGTAGGCCATCGCGGCCCCGGCGAGCCGGGAGGACCCTCCGCCGCCTCCGGCACCACCACCGCTGGCGACCACCCAGGTGAACAGCTTCATCAGCATGGGCAGGGCGAAGACGGCGATGACGAGCATGGTGATGCCGACCAGCATCTGCTGCGGGCCGCGCGCGTTCTCCATCATCGCGAAGGCGGCGAAGTACACCAGCGACGCGGCCGGTTGCCAGAAGATCAGGGCCAGGCACCACCCGGTGATCTTGGACAGCCAGTGGGTGCCCAGGCCCAGCTGGCCGGAGGCCGCCAGAGGCAGGCAACCGGCGAGGACGACCAGTGCCCCTTCCCGGAAGAGGGAGAGGACCCACTGCACGACCCCGGCGAGGAAACCGAGCAGGGACAGCAGCAGGATCAGGCCGACGTTGTCCTTGACGGGCTGATCGAAGGCCGTGAGCAGCTTGGTGCCGAGCCGGCTGCTGCTCGCGTCGTCCAGGACCCAGGTGGAGAAGCCGCTGGCGGCGCGCATCAGCGCGGTGAGGACGGTGGTGCCGGCCACCGTCCAGAACACCAGCTTCGTGATGCCCTCGCCGATGCTCAGCAGCAAGTCGTGCGAGCCGGAGAGGACCATCCGGATGCCGAGGACGATCATCCCGGCGGCGGCGACGCTCACCGTGAACGGCATGGTGACCTCGCGCACCGCCGTGACGACGCCGGTGTTGAGCTCGCGGTCGCCGGCGTCCACCCACCACGTGAAGCTCTCGGTGATCATCCAGGAGGCGGCGTCGGCCATCGTGACGGCCATCGCCTCCATGCTCGAGCGGGCCGCCGCGACGACGCACCCGGCCGGGTCGGTGATGCCGCACATCAGGGCCCGTCCGGGGAGGGGAGGAGGGTGTAGCCGGCGGTCCCCGTGACGGGCCGGCCCGGCCACCGCCCCCCGGCCGGGGCCTGGAGCACCCAGTCGCCGCCCGACCAGGACACGGCGACGGGCACGGACACCAGCACCTCGCCGCCCTCCGGCCCCGCGCCGCGCGAGAGCAGATGCACCGTCACCCGCTGCGGCGCCTGGTCGAGAACCGGGACGGCGTAGCCGATGACCTGAGCGTAGATGCGCAGCGGCTCACCCTCAGGCAGCCCGGATGCCGCGCGGGCCTCGGCGTAGTCGGCATCGAGATGGGCGAGGAACGCGGTCCGGTCGCCCACCTTCCCGCCCATCCGCTCGGCGTTCGGCACGTACACCTCCGGGCCGAGCTGCGGGGAGACGCGGATGGCCAGATGGACCGCGGCGAGCACCGCGCCGCCCACGTCGCGGCTGAACCCCGACGCGCTCGCCTCCGAGATCTGCCGCGGGCCGTGGACGGGAGAGACCGGCAGCTGCGCGCCGCGCACGTCCATGAACCTCAAGCCGTCCCAGTCCGGCTCCTGCTCGGCGGGCGCGGTCGCAGACGGCTGACTGGGGCCGGTCCTGTCCGGCGCCTGGTCCCCGGCAGCCAGAGGTGCCGCGGCGGGCGGCGGCCCCTTATCGGCCCGGCCCCATCCCTGGCTGTGTCCGACCATCGCGGCCCCGAGCGCGGCCAGCAGCACCGCACCGCCGACCATCATCACCATCGGTGTCCGGCGCCGCCTCGGCCCGTCAGCGGTCGTCGGGCCGGGGTTCACAGGAACATCCCGAGGATGCCCGCCCCCACGCCGCCGATGAACAGCGTGCCCAGCACCTTCATCGGCAGCTCGGCGACCGCATCAGCCGCCGTCGTCGCCCCGCGCCCGCCCTGGCTGCCGAACTGCATGCGGATCCCGGTGTAGATGAAGGAGCCGGCCGCGATCGCGAACCCGCCCCACTTCAAGATCCCGAGCAGGGTGTCGCGCGGCCCGGCCAGCCCTTTCGGGGTCCGTGCGCTGGGGTTCGGAATGCCGTCCATCACCACGGCCAGGACGTCGTTCATCACACGCTCCTCACAGCAGGGCGGCCCGTAGCGCGGCCACGGCCTCGATCAGCGGCTTGGCAGGCGGCACCGTCAGCGGATCGTCGGTGTCCCGCCAAGCCGGCACGTACGGAAGCCGGACCACTCCCCGCACCCGGTCCTGGATGAGCCGCAGCCGCGCGCGCACCGTGGGCGGCTCCCGCAGCGGGCTGTCGGCGACCAGCACGAGCAGGGGCGGGCCCGGCAACTGGCCGTCCCCGATGTGCTGGTGGGCGACGGCCACACCCCGGGTCGCCCAGTGCAGGCCGTAGGCGGTGCCGCGCGCCACCAGCACCAGCGGACAGGTCAGGGTGTGCAGCTGGTCGCGCAGCACCTCTTGCCCGGCCGGGGCCAGCAGACGCGCCACGGTGGTGCCCCCGCACCCGCCGTGGCAGCCGACCACGGCGACCGACGGCAGCACGGAGGACGGCGCCACGACGGGTGCGGACCGCGCTGCGCGGGTTCCCCTCATCGCCACGGCCCTCTTCCTCGCTCGTCGTCCGAACCGCTCAACGACCAGCCCACACACTTAGTTATCGTCTGCGATCAGAAAGTGACGGGGTGTGAGGTCGAACGAGGGAGCAGCAGTGCAGACCGGCAAACAGGCGGCATGGGCAGGCAGCGGCGCCCTGGCCCTCGTCGCCCTCCCCCTCTTCCTCTTCGCGGGCATCAGCGGCGAGGTCGCGACCGCAGGATGCGCCCCGGCCGCGACCGGAGCCCGGTACGCAGCCGGCGCCGACAGCTCCACCGCCGCCGCACACATCGACCTCCCCCTCGCCCAGGCCGACCTCCCACCCCCGGTGCCGCCCGCCTCGCTCACCGCCGCGTCGTGGACGTACCCGGTGCCCGCCCCCGCCACGGTCACCGCCCGCTTCGGCCAGCAGGGCGCGCACTGGTCGCGCGGACACACCGGCACCGACTTCGCCCCACCCGCAGGCACACCGGTCTTCGCCGCCACCGACGGCGTGGTCCTGGCCACCGTCCCCGCCACCGCCGGCCACGCCTTCGGCACCTTCGTCACCGTGCTGCACGCGGACAACGTCGTCACCGTCTACGCCCACCTCGCATCCACCGGAGTCACGCGCGGGCAGCAGCTGGCCGGCGGCGACCAGCTCGGCACCGTCGGCTCCACCGGCAACACCACCGGCCCGCACCTCCACTTCGAGGTGCGACCACAGATCAACGGCCGCCATCTGCCCGTCGATCCGGAGCCCTACCTCGCCGACGCCGCCGTCCCCGCCGCAGGCCCCGCCCGAGCCGCCCCGGCCTCCGTCGACTGCCTCGTCCCAGGCGGCGACGGGAGGCTGCCCGACCTCGCGCAGCAGATGACCCCCACCGTCCGACGGTTGCTCAAGGACTGTCCCGACCTGCCTGAGGCATGGGTCCGCGCACAGGTGATGGCCGAGAGCTCCTGGAAGCCCAGGGCCTGGAGCGCCGACAGTAACGGCGGGGCGGCCGGCCTCTACCAGCTCAGCCGGGCGGCCTGGAAGTCCGTGGAAGGCGACGCCGGCACCTGGCCATCGGGCCGCAAGCCCCCGTCCCGTCACCCGGTGTGGGAGCCCGCGACCCACCTCCGGGTCGGCATCACCTTCGCCTGCCGCCACCTGCACCAGATGACAGCCCACCTCGACAACCACCCCACCAAGCAGATCAGCGCCCTGGACGCGATGGCCATCTGCCACGTCGCCGGCTGCTCACGCGTCACCCGCTCCACCACCGGCATTCCCGCACCGGGCGAAGCGGGCTGCGGGAAGAAGTGCGTGAACACCATTCACGCCTACCTCGGCAACATCCACCGCCACCTGCCCGACGCCTCGCCCTGGACACGCTGAACGTCACTCAGCACAGAAGATGCTGTAGCGTTTTTAGTGACGCGCCAAAGTGAGTGAAAAGGGCCGACGGGACACCACCGAAGTGGTGACGGCATCCGTCGGCCCTGTAGCCCCACCACCACGCCCAGACAGGCGTGACGATGAACCACCACCATAACGCTCGGAGGCCACCCCCATGCCGCAGCACGCCGCAGAGGAACCGGAGCCGCTCCTCACCGCACAAGAGGCCGCCGACATCCTCGGCATCCAACCCGGGACCCTGAGGGCGTACGCCGCCCGTGGCGAGGCACCGCCCGGTCGCAAGATCGGAAGCAAGCGACGGTGGACCCTCCGCGAGATCGAGCAACACCGTGACCACCCGCCAAGCGCCAACCCCGCGCGCCGCGGCCGGCCGCCCGGCGCCACCGACACCCGTCCCCGCACTCCCTCGCTCGCCGTCCGCCGTGCCGAGGAGATCGCCGCCCGCCTCGCAGAAGGGCGCGAGCTGAGCACAGAACAGGTCATGGCCATCTACGACGTCACCGAACGCACCGCCCAGCGCCTCCTCCAACGAGCACGCACCGTCAGGTGAGCACATCAGAGTCCGAAATCCTTGACTCTCCACCCGTCAGGACCGTGCGGGCAGCAGTGGCAGGTGCCCCGCCTGTGATCAGGAGTCCAACGAACTCCGGGTCTTTCGAAGCTGGCCGCAGATCGCCGTACTTGGTCACCGCGCTGCGCACCGCGATCGTGGACGCGCCAACATCGAGGGTGTAGCAGCCGGGAGAGGGCTGGCCCTTACCCCGATACCTACTCGGCAGGGAAGACGTATCCCATGGTGCTTGACCGGGAACGTCGGATGATGCGGTCGCCGTCGCGCCAATGCGGGTACGGGTCGTACGCCAGGATGTGGGCTAGGCGCAACTTATGGCGACGCCGATGTGTCTCGGCTTCGATCTTCGGCCATCCATAGTCCTGCATATTGGGCCGGATGATGCGTTCCTCGGCGTAGAGGGCGCGGTAGTACGGCAGCGTGTCAGTGCAGAACAGAGTGCCCTGGGGCGAGAGTCGCGTGGTGGTCGGAGCGCGCTCGATCAAGTACTGGTCGAAGACTCGTTCCAGAGCCATGAGGGTCTCGTTGCTGGGAGAGATATCGAGCCCGGGTGGGCCGGCAGTGTACAGATCGGCCAACATGTCCCAGCACTCCTGGGACAGCGGATGCACCAGGTACTGCTCCAAGAGGTCAGGTGTCCGGCCCTCAAGTACTTGGGCCTCATCGCCAAGCCTATGGATCTCCTCCTCGTACATCTGAAGGAACCGGCGGGGCACAGCGTGCGCGTAGTCCCGCCTTGCTTGCATCTGGGCACGCTGTGAGAGCAGCTGCCGCATGTCCCCCAGCTCAAGGTTGACCAACTTGCTCACGGCAGCGGGGCGCCCCTGGTAAAGGCGGGCGATCCTGCGCGCTTCGGTGGAGGTGTCCTGAAGCTGCCGGAACTCTCCAGGCTGCCGGCTCCTGGCGAAAAGCGGAGCCAGGAGCTCGGCAGCCTCTTCTCGGCGTCGGCTCACTGCTGGGATCTGAGAGAAGGCCTGCCGCACTCGGGTGTAGTCCACTCCCAGCACCCGGATCACGTCCCAGAGGACTCCCGGTCGACGCTTGGGCATCAAGCCCTCCGTCTCGATGCGCCGGTAGGTGTTCACGGCCAAGCCCAACGAACGCGCCATCTCTTCTGCCGTCAGGCCTGCCGCCACACGAAGATCGGACACCTCGCGTGCACCAGGTTGCAGCACGGACGGGTGTACTCCGACGGCGTGAGCCAGGTCCCGTAGACGTTGGGGTGACGGACTGCTACGGCCGTTCTCGTAGCTGAGAACGAGGGCCTTGGAGGTGCCGACCATGCTGGCCAGGCAGGCAGCGGTCAGTGTGTGGTGCTGGTGGTACGGGCACTCGGCTTGCTTGCGGGAGGCCCTCAGCAGAGTGCCGTCAAACCCGGAGACGCCTCGCCCCATTTGTCACCTTCGAAGAACCGAGGTACTGGTTGCCATCACTATAGCGGTGGCGAACAGGTGACAGGTGGTTGCCCCCTACGGCACCGAACGCCTCTCTAAAGGCTCCTGGCTCTAGCCTAGAGGTACTATTGAGCATCAATACTTGGTTGCAAATCTGCGGAGACTGGCCATGCTGGTGACATCGCGCAGGAGAACAGTCAAGTCGCCGTGACGACAGCCCTGTTGCTGCAGCGCGGAAGCAGAGCAAAAAAGGGATGCCGTGTGCCCTCCCCATCGCCAAATGTTCGGAGCACACGACACCCCAGCCTTGCCGGCCGAAGGTGGCCTCGACTGTTGGCGCAGTCGGGGCCGTTTTCGTGCCTGTTAGATGTCGAACAGTTTACTGAGCAGCCACCTGATGGCTGCGCTCAGCGACAGTCCAGCGATCCAACGCCACGCCCTCTTGCCGGTCTGCTGCTCGTCCCTGCGGGACGTGTCTGAGCCCGACATGCCGCCCTCCTCTCCCGGGTGCGGTCGACCCGTACGGAATCCGACCGACCCCTAAACGGGGAGGAGTTGGGGAACATCGTAGCGGGTGCTAGGGGTCCCACCTATTCGTCACCGAGTAGGGGTCTGTCTACGCGCGAAGATGCCTGATTTCGTCTGTTCTCCTGTTAGGTACCAACCTGCCGCTTCATCAGCATCAGCTTCTTTAGAGCTCGTCTCATTTGGCCTGACGGTCGGTAGCCTGCTGCCGTGGTGATCGTTGAGCGTCTGGTGCCGGATGAGTTGTGGGAGCTGTTCCAG
>NZ_AUFD01000041.1:0-14902 GCF_000426325.1 Streptomyces sp. CNS606 | reverse complement strand
GGTGACGGGGACGGTGCAGCGTCGGGAGAGGGTGGTGAGGGCGGGGCCGAGGCCGCGGTCGGTGAGGATGGCGGGGTGGATGCCGCGGGCGAGGTCGCGCAGCTCCTGGAGGGCGAGTTTCACTTCGCCGTGTGCGTCGCCGACCATTTTCGCCGCGGCTTCGGGGTCCTCCAGGAGTTTCTCCTTGGCGAGGCCGAGTTCCATGGCGAGGGAGACCAGGCGGGCCTGGGCGCCGTCGTGCAGGTCGCGTTCGATGCGGCGCAGGTCGGCGGCGGCGGTGTCGACCACCACCCCCCGGTCCGACTCCAGTTCGGCGATCCGCCGCTCCAGCTCGTCCGACGGCGACAGCAGCGCCCGCGCCATCGCCCGGTCCACGTTCGTCAGCCCCCGCGCCACCCACGGCAGCGCCGGCCACGCCACGAAGAGGCTCACCAGCGCCACCGTGAAGGTGAGAATCCCCCATGGCAGACGGATCAGCCCGTACAGCGAACCGCGCCACGCCACCGGGTCCTTGAGCTGCGCCCACAGCCACGCGAAGAAGCCCTTCTCGCGGGTGCGCAGGGGACTCGGCTCGTCGATCCGCACCCGCAGCAGCGCGCGCACCCTACGCCGCTCGATCCTCCCCAGCCCCCGGCACCCCAGCAGCCCCAGCGCCAGCAGCGGCAGGCCGACGACGGTGAACGACAGCACGGTGCTGACGTACAGCGCGGTCACCACGTACACGAAGCCGACGACGTCCACCGGCAGGTTGCTCAGCAGGTGGGCGATCTCCCGCCACGTCTGCGCGCTCAGCGGCGCGCGCGGTGCGGGCAGGGGCGCGTCGGCGGCGTGGGCCGGCTGTTCGCCCGGCTGCGGATCCCTCACGGTCATGCGCCCAGCCTGCCCGGCGGCGGGCCCGACCGCCATGGGGTTCCTCGGCGCCCCGGGGTGGGGTTTCCCCCACCCCGCGCGGCCGGTACGGGTGGCGCTCGGGTGAAACTCAGCACTGTCGGACGCCGCCGAACTCGGCACCGACAACGCCGCCGAGCACGTCATCGAAAGCTGGCGTGCCACGGCCCGGATCAAGGCCGACCCCGAGGAGTATCGGGCAGCCGAACGACCGATGGAGGGTGACTTCGGTCCGGTGGGGGACATCCCGTGACGCCCAAGCGCGGCGACCGCGTCACGGTTCCGCCGCCCGAGGACCAGTGGGACGTGCGCTTCGGCTCGGGGGAGGCGGTGAAGGGCTGGGAAGAACTCTGCCGTGTGGCCCTGTCGAACACCCGGCGTTGCCTGGACATGCTGCGCAATGACCCGGGCAACCGGGCGAATCCGCGACGGCAGCACCAGTTGCGAGGAGACCTCGCGACGCGCCGGATACGTGGGCACGAGGTGGAGCAGTGGGAGTAAGAGGTGACCAGTGGAGGAAGGGTCCGCTACCTGATCGAGCGTGATCGGCGCACCGTCAGAACAGTCCCCGGGGGTCCGTCGCGGCACCCTCCGCCTCAGTCGTCGCCGAGGTTCCGGTGTCCACGGGCTCCCGGGGCCCTGAGCCAGAGCCTGCCGAGTGTCTCCTGCCGACGGACGTCTCCGCCGACGGTGCGGCTCTCCGACTTCCTGACCTGTGTCCAGTTTCCTTCCGATTCGTTCCCCGGGTCAAGGGTGATGCGGGACCGACCTGCGGCAGGATGCGGGCCATGCCCTCCCTCGTTCCGCCCGTCCTTCCGCCCGGCACCCTCGCGAAGACCGCGCAGCCCGCGCTCCCCGCCGACGGCGGGCTGACGCTCCGCCCCTGGCATCCGGCCGACGCCCCCGCAGTGGTGGCGGCCTTCCGTGACCCGGCGATCCAGCAGTGGCACCGCCGCCGCGCCGACTCCGAGGACGAGGCGCGCGAGTGGATCGCCGGCTGGCGCGCCACGTGGGAGGCGGAGACCGACGCACACTGGGCCGTCGTCGACACCGCGACCGACGCCCTCGTCGGCCGGGCCGCCCTGCGCTGCCTCGCGCTGAGCGAGGGGCAGGCCGACGCCGGCTACTGGACGCTTCCCGCCGCACGCGGCCGGGGCGTGGCCGCCCACGCGGTCACCGCGATGACCGCGTGGGCCTTCGAGGACGTGGGTTTCCATCGCCTCGAACTCCAGCACTCCGTCGCCAACCCCGCCTCCTGCCGCGTCGCGGCGAAGACGGGCTTCGCCCTCGAAGGCATCCGCCGCTCCGCCCTCCGCCACCCCGACGCCTGGCACGACATGCACCTCCACGCCCGCCTCGCCCCGAGGCCTGAACCCGGGGCCTGAACCCGACGCCGACCGCCGTGCCCGTGCCCGTGCCCGTCCGGATGCGTGACCGCGCGGGGGTCGCGGCGAGAGCCGGTAGGCGCGCCACCGGCCCCCGGCCGGCGGGCAGCCGACGTGCAGTTCGTCGTGGACCTCGGGTCCGCGGGCGGAACCCCAGGGGCTAGACTCCCCGCCACGGAACGCCGGACGGAGCGGGCAGAGCGAGCAGCAGAGGACGGGCAGCGGACGTGCCGGACTACTTCCACGGCTACGCGGTCGTCGGGCTGGTCGCGGTCGTCGGCGTGCTGTTCGTCGCCGTCGCCTTCACCGCCGGCCGGCTGCTGCGGCCCGTCGTGCCCACGCCGGAGAAGCTGCTGACCTACGAGTGCGGCGTCGACCCGGTCGGCGAGGGCTGGGCGCACACCCAGGTCCGGTACTACGTGTACGCGTTCCTGTACGTGATCTTCGCGGTCGACTCGATCTTCCTCTTCCCCTGGGCGACGGTCTTCGCCGATCCCGGGTACGGGGGAGTCACACTGGTGGAGATGTTCGTCTTCCTCGGGTTCCTGACCGTGGGCCTGCTCTACGCGTGGAAGAAGGGCGTCCTGGAATGGACGTGACGCCATGGACGTGACGCCGACGACGACCGACCTACCCGAGCCGCGGCGGCTCGGCGCGCTGGCGCGGCTGGCACCGGAGCCGATGAAGGTGGTCCTCAACTGGGGCCGCCGCTACAGCCTCTGGGTCTTCAACTTCGGCCTCGCCTGCTGCGCGATCGAGTTCATCGCCGCGTCGATGGCCCGGCACGACTTCATCCGGCTCGGCGTCATCCCGTTCGCACCGGGCCCGCGGCAGGCCGACCTCATGGTCGTGTCCGGCACGGTCACGGACAAGATGGCGCCCGCGGTGAAGCGGCTCTACGAGCAGATGCCGGAGCCGAAGTACGTGATCTCCTTCGGCGCCTGCTCCAACTGCGGCGGGCCGTACTGGGACTCGTACTCGGTGACGAAGGGCGTCGACCAGATCATCCCGGTCGACGTGTACGTGCCCGGCTGCCCGCCCCGCCCCGAGGCGCTCCTCCAGGGCATCCTCAAACTCCAGGAGAAGATCGCGAACGAGTCGGTGGCCGAACGGTACGCCGCCCCGGCCGCCGGGGCGGTGCAGCAGCCGACGCCCGGCGAGCTGACCAGCGGCCTCGTCGAACCCCCGCGCCGTGAGGGGGAGCGGTGAGCACGCCCGACGGAACCCCCGAGCCCGCCGACCGCCCCGAATCCACGGGGCCGGCCGAGCCCCAGGCGTCCGCAGGGCCCGGCGAGCCGGCGGAGCCGTCGGGCGCCCAGGGGACCGGCGGCTCCGGGCAGCCGGTGTCGGACGTCCCCGGCCAGGCGATGCCCAAGCCGACGGAGGACCCCGGTGCCGTGCGCCGCGCCGAACCGGAGGACGAGCCGGCGGCCGAGACGCCGACCGAGTCCGACGAGGCGCCGGTGGGCTGGCTGCCGCGCGGCGCCACGGCACTCTTCGGCGAGGGCGCGAGCGCCGAGGAGGCGTACGCCCTGCTCACCGTCGACGTCCCGGCGGAGCGCTGGATCGCCTCCCTCGAAACCGCCCGCGACGCACTGGGGTGCACGTACTTCGACTGGCTGAGCGCCGTCGACGAACCGGGCACCGGATTCCGCATCTGCGCCCATCTCGTCGCCCTGCCGCACGAGCCGGGCGGTGCCCACCGCGCGGACCCGGGCGGCGGTGTGCGACGGCTCGTGCTGCGGACCACCGTGCCGCACGAGGCGCCCGTCCTGCCGACGGCGACGCCCGTGTACGCGGGCGCCGCCTGGCACGAACGGGAGACCCACGAGATGTTCGGCGTCGACTTCACGGGCCATCCGCATCTCGCGCCGCTGCTGCTGCCCGACGAATTCGAGGGGCACCCGCTGCGCAAGGACTTCGTCCTGGCGGCACGGGTGGCCAAGGCGTGGCCGGGGGCGAAGGAGCCCGGCGAGTCGGAGCACGGCGGGCCCAAGCGGCGGCAGATGCTGCCACCGGGCGTGCCGGACCCGAACGAGTGGGGCCCGCTGAAGGGACAGCTTCCGCCCGCGCCCGCCCGCCCGGCGCGCGGCCGTGCCGGGGCGGGCGGCGACCGGCCGCCCCGGCGCACCCGCTCCGCGTCGGCGGGCTCCGCGAGCCAGACCCCCACGAGCCAGAGCCCCGCGACCGGCGGGGACACGGGGACGCCCGAGACGTCCCGCCCGCCGCGCCGCTCGCGGAACGCGAGCGAGGGCTCGGCGAGTCAGCGTGCGGCGCGGCCCGCAGACGAAGCGGGCGAGACACCCGGTGAGACGCCGCCGCGCCCCGCGGACGCGCCGTGGCACCACGCGCGCTCCGCCTTCGGGGAGCCGGAGCGGGAACCGGGCTCCGACGCCGACCGGCGTGCGGACGACGCGGCCGGCCCTTCCACCGGCGAACCGCGCGACGAGCGTGGAGCGCAGGACGAGGAGTCGGGCGGTGAACGGTAGATGGACGTGCTGGACGTGACTCTGCGGCTGCTCGCCGTGCTCGCCGTCTTCCTCACCTTCCCCCTGCTGATCGGGCAGACGGAGCACAAGGTCATGGCCCACATGCAGGGCCGCGTCGGCCCGATGCATGCGGGCGGCTTCCACGGCTGGGCCCAACTCGTCGCCGACGGCGTCAAGTTCGCGCAGAAGGAGGACGTCGTCCCGGCGGGCGCCGACCGCCGGGTGTTCCAGCTCGCACCCGCCGTCGCGCTGCTGCCCTACCTCCTGGTCCTCATCGCCATCCCCTTCGCCCCGGACGGGGGCGTGGGGCAGGTGATCGACGCCGGCGTGTTCTTCGTCCTCGCCGTGATGGGGGTCGGCGTGCTCGGCTCGGTCATGGGCGGCTGGGCGTCGGCCAACAAGTTCTCCCTGCTCGGCGGCCTGCGGACGGCCGCGCAGCTGATGGCGTACGAACTGCCGATGCTGCTGGCCGCGGCGTCCGTCGCGATGGCTGCGGGCAGCGTCTCGCTGACCGGCATCCTGGACGGCTTCCAGTGGTGGTGGGTGCCGTGGCAGCTGATCGGCGCCTTCGTGTTCTTCACCGCCGGGCTCGCCGAGCTGCAGCGGCCGCCGTTCGACGCGCCGGTCGCCGACTCGGAGATCATCTTCGGCGCCTACACCGAGTACACGGGCCTGCGCTTCGCGCTGTTCCTGCTCGCCGAGTACGCCGGGATCGTCGTGCTGTGCGGGCTGACCACGGTGCTGTTCCTCGGCGGCTGGCACGGCCCCGCGTCGGGGGACCTCGGCTGGGTGTGGACGCTGCTCAAGACCGCCCTCCTCGCCTTCCTCGTCATCTGGCTGCGGGTCAGCTATCCGCGGCTGCGGGAGGACCAGCTGCAACGCTTCGCCTGGACGCTGCTGGTGCCGCTCGCCCTGTTCCAGATCGCCCTCACCGGCGTCGTCAAGGTGGTGATCAACTGATGCCCGTGCCCGGTTCCGGCCTCGCCAAGGGGCTCGCCGTCACCCTGCGCACGATGACCCGGCGCTCCGTCACCGCGCACTACCCGGACACGCAGCCCGAACTCGCCCCCCGCACCCGGGGCGTGATCGGGCTGTTCGAGGAGAACTGCACGGTCTGCATGCTGTGCGCCCGCGAGTGCCCCGACTGGTGCATCTACATCGACTCGCACAAGGAGACCGTGCCGGCCGCCGCTCCCGGAGGCCGCGAGCGCAGCCGCAACGTGCTGGACCGGTTCGCCATCGACTTCGCCCTGTGCATGTACTGCGGCATCTGCATCGAGGTCTGCCCGTTCGACGCGCTCTTCTGGTCCCCGGAGTTCGAGTACGCGGAGACCGACATCCACGAGCTGACGCACGAGCGGGACAAGCTGCGCGAGTGGATGTGGACGGTGCCCGAACCGCCGCCGCTCGACCCGGCGGCCGAGGAGCCGAAGGAGATCGCCGCCGCACGCAAGGCCGCCGAGAAGGCCGAGGCACGCCGCGCGCAGGCCGAGGCCGAAGGAGGCGACGCCGAGTGAGCCCGCCGGCGCCCGCCACCGTCGCACTCGCGGCGGACCACCCCGGATTCCTCTCGCCCACCGGCGTGGAGATCGTCTTCCTCCTCGTCGGAGTCGTCACCCTCGCCGCCGCGATCGTCACCGTCACCACCCGGCAGCTCGTGCACGCCGCGCTCTGGCTGGTCGTCGCGCTCGGCGGCATCGCCGTCGAGTACCTGCTGCTCACCGCCGAGTTCATCGCCTGGGTGCAGGTGCTGATCTACGTGGGGTCGGTCGTGGTGCTGGTGCTCTTCGGGCTGATGCTCACACGGGCGCCGATCGGACGCTCTCCCGACGCGGACTCCCGCAACCGGCCGGTCGCCCTGCTCGTCGCCGTCACCGCGGCCGCACTGCTGGTCACCCTCGTCGTCGACGCGTTCCGCACCACCTGGATCGACCTCGACGGCCCCGTGCAGGGCTCCACCCGGGTCGCGGGCGCGATGCTCTTCCGGCACTGGGTCCTGCCGTTCGAGGCCCTCTCGGTGCTGCTGCTGGCGGCACTCGTCGGCGCCATCGTGCTCTCCCGCCGCCGCGGGGACACGGCCGCGGCGCGAGGGGGCAGGCACTGATGCACCTCGCCTATCCGGCGGTCCTCGCCGCCCTCCTCTTCTGCACCGGCCTGTACGGCGTCCTCGCCCGGCGCAACGCGATCCTCGTGCTGATGTCGGTCGAGCTGATGCTCAACGCCGTCAACCTCAACCTCGTCGCCTTCGACGTCTGGCTGCGCGACGCCCTGCATGCCGGGCAGGCGCTCACCCTCTTCACCATCGCCATCGCCGCCGCCGAGATCGGCATCGGCCTCGCCATCGTGCTGCTGGTGTACCGCAACCGGGGCAGCGCGGACATCGACCGCCTGCGCGCCCTGCGCGAGGACGACGGCGACGCGCCGGACGAACGGCAGGGCGGCGCACCGGAGGGCGCATCACCCGACCTCGCGCCCGACGGGACGGCCGACGACACCGTGCCAGGGAAGACCGCCGCCGGGAGGCAGACCCCGTGACCACCACGACCCTGGCCGTTCTCGTCCCCCTCCTGCCGTTCCTCGGCGCTCTCTCCGGCCTGCTGCTGGGCCGCCGCGCACCCGGCTTCGTCCGCCCCCTCGCGCTTTTGCCCACCCTCGCCTCCGCGGTGCTCGCCGTCCTGGTCGCGGCGCGGCAGCACGGCGGCACCCCCCTCGGCGCCGCCACCGAACTGACCCCGACCGGCGCCCCGGACCTCCCCGTGCAGCTCGCCCTGCACATCGACGGCTACGCCGCGCTCGTCGCCGTCCTGGTCGGTGTCGTCGCCACCTGCGTGCAGCTGTACTCCACCGGCTACCTGCGCGACGACCCGCGCTACTCCTCCTACGCCGCGCTGGTCTCCCTCTTCACCGCCGCGATGCTGCTCGTCGTCTACAGCGACGACCTCATCGTGCTCCTCGTCGGCTGGGAGGTGATGGGCATCTGCTCCTACTTCCTCGTCGGTCACTACTGGGAGACGCGCGCCGCCCGCGACGCCTCCCTCAAGGCGTTCCTCGTCACCAAGCTCGGCGACGTGCCGTTCCTCGTCGGCATCTTCGCCCTCGCCACCGACCTGGACACCTTCCGCATCAGCACCCTGGTCATACGGGTCAGCTCCACCCTCTCCGACTACGAACTGCAGCACCCCACCCTCGTCGCCCTGCTCCTGCTGGCCGGCGTCGCGGGCAAGTCCGCACAGTTCCCCCTGCACACCTGGCTGCCCGACGCCATGGCCGGCCCCACCCCCGTCTCGGCGCTCATCCACGCGGCCACCATGGTCGCCGCGGGCGTGTACGTCGTCGGACGGCTGCTGCCGGTCTTCGCCGCCTCCACCGCGGCGCTCGCCGTGCTCGCCGCCATGGCCGCCGTCACCATGGTCGGGTCGGCGCTCGCCGCGCTCGCCCAGGACGACGTCAAACGCGTCCTCGCCTGGTCGACCGTCGGCCAGCTCGCCTACATGGCCGGAGCCCTCGCCGTCCTCGACCGTGGTGCGGCCGTCTTCCACCTCCTCACGCACGGTGCCTTCAAGGCGCTGCTCTTCCTCGGCGCCGGCGTGCTCATCCACGCCGCCGGCACCAACTCCCTCGCGGCCATGTCCCGGATGCGCGGCATCGCCAAGCGCGCCCCGGACGCGGCCTGGACCATGGCCGTCGCACTCCTCGCCCTCGCAGCCATCCCGCCGTTCTCCGGCTTCTTCTCCAAGGAGGCCGTGCTCGGCGCCGCGGAGCACGCCGCGTTCGGCGACACCGACGGCGTGCCCGCCGCGGTCGGCTGGACCGTCCTCGCCGCCGGACTGCTCACCGCGCTCCTCACCGCCGCCTACGCCGGCCGCCTGTGGCTGCTGGCTCTGCGCGGCGACGGCCCGGAGGAGGCCCCCGACCACGGTCGCGAGCCCGTCGTCATGAACGCCGTGCTGTGGGTGCTGGCCGTCCCCTCCCTCGCGCTCGGCCTCGCGTACGGCGTGCTGCCCGAATGGTTCGACGGCACCTCCCTCGCGCCGACCCTCGTCACCTCCGTCCTCGCCACCGGCCTCGCTCTCGTCGGCGGCATCATCGTCTACGCCGCCTGGCGGCACACCACCGTCCGCCGCCGTGTCCCGCTCGGCGCCGTCGCCGCACACCCCGGGGACGACGCGGCCACCTCCGAGGCCGAGGCCATCGCCACCCACGAGCCCGCCTACGGCGACATCGCGACCGCCCCGGACCCCGCCGACCCCGGCCGCGTACTCCTCGGACCGCTCCACCGGCACGCCGCCCACGGCTTCCACCTCGACGCCGTGTACGTCGCCCTGTTCGTCCGCCCCACCCGCGCCGCCGCCCGGCTGGTCCGCTTCCTCGACCACGCCGTCGTCGACACCTACGTCCGCGGCGCCGGCCTCGGCCCCCGCCTGCTCGGCGGCGCCGTCCGCCGCGCCCAGACCGGCAACGTGCAGACCTACCTCAGCGCACTGCTCGCCGGCTCCCTCGTGCTCGCCGTGGCAGCCGTGGTCGCCGCCACCGGAAACGGAGGCTCCTGAGCCGTGCTGCCGCTGAACGACACCGCCATGCGACTGCTCCTCGCCGCCGCCGTCGTGCTGCCCCTGCTCGGCGCGGGCGCCGCCCTGCTGCCCGCACCCCCCGGCCTGCGCGGGCGCAGCCCCGAACAGGCCGTCCTGCGGCACGGCGTGACCGTCACCGGCGCCGTCCTCGCCGTCACGCTCGTGCTCACCGCCGGCTTCGACCACGACCAGCCGGCCGCCGTCCAGGCCGAGACCGACCTCAGCTGGATCCCCGCCCTCGGCGTACGGCTCCACCTGGGCGTCGACGGAATCTCGCTCCCCCTCCTCGTCCTGACCGCGCTGCTGACCTTCCTCTGCGCGGTCTACTCCTACTTCCGCATGCCGGCGGGCCCGTCCCCCACCGGCTTCGTCGCGCTCCTCCTCGTCCTCGAGGCCGGCACCCTCGCCACCTTCGCCGTCCTCGACCTCGTGCTCTTCTTCCTCGCCTTCGAGATGGTCCTCATCCCGATGTACTTCCTCATCAACCGCTGGGGCGGCGACGGACGCGGCCCCGCCGCCTGGAAGTTCATCCTCTACACACTGCTCGGCTCCGTCGTGATGCTGCTCGGCCTCCTCCTCGTCGGCATCCAGGGCGGCACGTTCGACATGCTCGCACTCGCCACTGACAACGGCTCAGAACTCAGCCGCGCCACGCAGATCACCGCCGTCCTCGCCATCGGCGTCGGCCTCGCCGTGAAGACCCCGATGTGGCCGCTGCACACCTGGCTCCCCGACGCGCACACCGCCGCCCCGACGGTCGGGTCCGTCCTCCTCGCGGGCGTCCTGCTGAAGATGGGCACCTACGGGTTCGTCCGGATCGTGCTGCCCGTCGCCCCGGACGGCTTCCGGGCCTTCGCCCCCTACCTGGCCGCGTTCGCCGCCGCCGGCATCGTCTACGGCTCCCTCGCCTGCCTCGCACTCGCCCGGCGCGGCGCCGGGGGCGACCTCAAGCGGCTCATCGCGTACTCCTCCGTCGGTCACATGGGCTTCGTGCTGCTCGGCATCGCCACCATGACGCCGACCGGCGTCAACGGCGCCCTCTTCGCCAACGTCGCCCACGGCCTCATCACGGGCCTGCTGTTCTTCCTCGTCGGCGCGCTCAAGGACCGCACCGGCACCACCGACCTCGACGCCCTGGCCGGCCGCAGCGGAGCCGCCCTCTACGGCCGGATGCCGCGTTTCGGCGGCCTCCTGGCGTTCGGGGCCGTCGCGTCTCTCGGCCTGCCCGGTCTGGCCGGCTTCTGGGGCGAGATGCTGGCCCTCCTCGGGGCCTTCGACCCGGCCCCCGGCCTCGACCGCGCCGCCTTCCTGGTCTGCATGGTCGTCGGCGCCTTCGGCACCCTGCTCACCGCCGCCTACCTGCTGATCGTCGTCCGCCGGGTGTGCATGGGCGACCCCGCGGAACGGCGCGCCCCCACGCCCGGGGCCGCCCCCACGCCCGAGGCCGACCCCGCCCCCGCACCCGACGACAGCACCGGAACCGGCACCGCCGGGGGCACGACGACCCTCCCCGCCACCCGCGGGGCCACCGCACCGCTGCCCGACGTGCACGGCCACGAGTACGCGGCCTGGGCCCCGCTCGTTGCCCTCACCGCCCTCGCCGGACTCTGGCCCGCGCTCCTCCTCGGCCTGACCGACCCCGCCGTCCAGCACCTCCTGCCGGGAGCCACCCCATGACCCCGCTCGCCGGAGCCGCAGCGGCACCGAGCCTCGTGCAGTCCGTCGACTGGCTCGCCATCGCGCCGCCCACCGTCGCCGCACTGGCCGCCCTCGCCGTCCTCGTCGCCGACCTCTTCCTCCCCGAGCACCGCAAGCACCTGCTCGGCGCCCTGGCCCTCGGCGGACTGGCCGCCGCAGCGCTCACGATCGTCCCGCTCGTCGGCGCCGACCTCAGCACGTTCTGCCTCACCGCCGACGCCGCCGACCCCACCGACGCCGCCTGCAGCTACGTCGCGGACCCCTTCACCCTGGTCGTCCAGTTCCTGGTGCTCGGCGGCGCGCTCCTCGCCGCGCTGCTCTCCGTCCCCGCCGTACGCGACGAACGCCTTCCCGCCGGCGAGTACTGGTTCCTCCTGCTGACCTCCGCCGCCGGAGCCGCCCTGCTCCCCGCCTCCCGCGACCTGGCCACCCTGGTCATCGCCCTGGAGGTCGCCTCCCTGCCCGCGTTCGCGCTGGTCGGCCTGCGCCGCGGCGAACGCCGCTCCTCCGAGGCCGCGCTCACCTTCTTCCTCTCCTCCGTCACCGCCACCGCCGTGATGCTGCTCGGCGTCAGCTTCGTGTACGCCGCCACCGGCTCCCTCCACCTCACCGTCGTCGCCGAACAGCTCACCTCCGTCGACCCCCGCCTCGGCACGCTCGCCGCCGCGGGCGTGGCCCTCACCCTCGTCGGCTTCGCGTTCAAGACCGCCGCGGCGCCCTTCCACTTCTGGGTCCCGGACGCCTACGCCGGCGCCCCGCTCCCCGTCGCCGCATACCTTTCGGTGATCGGCAAGGTGGTGGGCTTCTCCGGCATCGCCCTGGTCACCCTGGTCGGGTTCCCCACCTACGCCGACGTCTGGGGCCCGACCCTCGCCGTACTCGCCGCCCTCACCATGACCGTCGGCAACCTGGGGGCGCTGCGCCAGCGCGCCGACCGCTCCCGCGGCGCCGTACGGCTGCTCGCCTGGTCCTCCGTCGGACAGGCCGGCTACCTGCTCGTCCCCCTCGCGGCCGCCGGCCGCACCCCGGAGTCCGGCACCGCCGACGCCCTCGGCTCCACCGTCGCCTACGCGCTCATGTACGCCGTGGTGAACCTCGGCGCTTTCGCCGTCGCCGCACACGTCGGCGGCGAAGGCCGGCTCCGGGACTACCGCGGCCTGTACGCCCGCAACCCGCTCGCCGCACTCGCCCTCGGCTTCTTCCTGCTCTGCCTGGCCGGCCTGCCGCCCGGTGTCATCGGCCTCTTCGCCAAGGTCGTCGTCTTCCGCTCCGCCGTCGACGCCGGCCTGGGCTGGCTCGCCGTGATCATGGCCGTGAACGTCGTGCTCGCCCTCTACTACTACCTGCGCTGGACGGCGCTCCTCTTCCGCCGCCCGGAGCCCGCCGAGGCGCCCGCGGCCCCCGCGGGCCGCCGGCCGGGACTGGGCGCTCCCCTGGCCGCCACCGTCGCCGTCACCGGGCTCGTCGGCGTCACCCTCTCGGGCGCCCCGCAGCTCGTCCTCCGCTTCGCGGCGACGACCCTGCTCTGACCCGCCCGCCCCTCCACCCCGCCGAAGCTACCGGCCGGGAACCGGCGTCCCCCGTCTCGCGTTGACCCGTACGTGAGGGTCCACTGGGAGGTGGAACGACCACCTGCCTCAAGGGTTCTCCTGCGGCACCATCTGGAGGGCGTACCGTGCACCGCCGGCACAACGGGCTGAGGACAGCTCTGCTCCTCGGAGGGCTGTCCGCCCTGATCATCCTGATCGGCAGCTTCTTCGGCCGTACCGGACTGGTCGTCGCACTCGTCGTCGCGTTGGGCACCAACGCGTACGCGTACTGGAACAGCGACAAGCTGGCGCTGCGCGCCATGCGGGCCCGGCCGGTGAGCGAGTTCGAGGCCCCGCAGCTCTACCGCATCGTGCGGGACCTCTCGACCGCCGCCCGGCAGCCGATGCCCCGTCTCTACATCTCCCCGACCCGCGCCCCCAACGCCTTCGCCACCGGACGCAACCCGCGCAACGCCGCCGTCTGCTGCACCGACGGCATCCTCCGCCTCCTCGACGAACGCGAGTTGCGCGGCGTCCTCGGGCACGAACTGAGCCACGTCCACAACCGCGACATCCTCATCTCGTCCGTCGCGGGGGCCATGGCCTCCGTGGTGCTCTTCCTGGTCAACTTCGCCTGGCTCATCCCCCTCGGCCGCTCCGACGACGACGAGGGCCCCGGCCTGGCCGGAATGCTGCTGATCATCATCCTCGGCCCGCTCGCCGCGACCCTCATCCAGCTCGCCGTCAGCCGCTCCCGCGAGTACGAGGCCGACGCCGCCGGCGCCCAGCTCACCGGCGACCCGCTGGCGCTCGCCTCGGCTCTGCGCAAACTGGAAGCAGGAACGAAACAGCTGCCGCTCCCGCCCGAACCGCGACTCGAGACGGCGAGCCACATGATGATCGCCAACCCGTTCCGCGGCGGCGGGATGTCCCGGCTGTTCTCCACCCACCCGCCGATGGCGGAACGCATCGCCCGGCTCGAAAAGATGGGAGGCGGGCCCCGATGAGGACCTTCCTGAACGTCGTCTGGCTGATCCTCTCCGGTCTCTGGATGGCCCTCGGCTACCTCGTGGCAGGCGTCCTCTGCTGCATCCTGATCATCACGATCCCCTTCGGCATCGCGTGCTTCCGCATCGCGGTCTACGCACTGTGGCCCTTCGGCTACCGCGCGGTCGAACGCGGCGGCGGCGCGAGCCTCGCCTCCGGCGTCGGGAACGTGATCTGGCTGGTCGTCGCCGGCATCTGGCTCACCATCGGCCACATCACCGCCGGGATCGCCTTCTGCGCCACGATCATCGGCATCCCGTTCGGCATCGCCCACTTCAAGATGGTGCCGATCTCCCTGATGCCCCTGGGCCGCGAGATCGTCCCCACGACCGCCCGCGACGCCTACCCCGGCTACCGCTGGTAGCCGGGACAGGCGCCACCCGGCACGGGACGCCCTGCCCCGCCTCAGCGGTAGTTCACGAACTGCAGCGCGAAGTCGAAGTCCTTGCCCTTCAGCAGGCCGATGACCTCCTGCAGGTGGTCACGGCTCTTCGACGACACCCGCAGCTCGTCGCCCTGCACCTGCGCCTTGACGCCCTTCGGGCCCTCGTCGCGGATGATCTTCGCGACCTTCTTCGCGTTGTCCTGGGAGATGCCCTCCTGGATGGACGCGAACAGCTTGTACTCCTTGCCGGACGCCTGCGGCTCACCCGCGTCCAGCGACTTCAGCGAGATCCCCCGCTTGACCAGCTTGCCCTGGAAGATGTCGAGGACGGCCTTCACGCGCTCCTCGGAGTTGGCGCGCATCTCGATCCGCTCGCCGGACCACGCGATCGACGCGTCCACGCCCTTGAAGTCGTAGCGCTGCGAGATCTCCTTGGCGGCCTGGTTGAGCGCGTTGTCGACCTCCTGCCGCTCGACCTTCGAGACGATGTCGAAACTGGAGTCGGCCATGGTGTCTGTGGCTCCTCGTAGGTAGGAAACGGTCCAACACGTCACGCGTCCGGCCCGCCCGTTCGCGGGCCCGTCCGCGCCCGCAAGCCTAGCCACCCGCGCCGCCTCCGGCCGCCGGTCAACCGGGTGGCGGACCACCCCCGCCCATCAGGTATGGTTTACCCCGTTGCCACGGAGCACCGCCGACAAGCGGTGTCCCCGGGCAGCCATCCCAGGCGGTGTGCCCGAGCGGCCAAAGGGAGCAGACTGTAAATCTGCCGGCTCAGCCTTCCCAGGTTCGAATCCTGGCGCCGCCACAGCGGGAAGACCCCCTTCTGAACTGCGGAAACGCAGTCCGGAAGGGGGTTTCTTCATGCTCGAACAGTCGCTGATTCACGGGGCCGATATGCGCACTTTGTCTC
>NZ_AUFD01000040.1:0-16588 GCF_000426325.1 Streptomyces sp. CNS606 | reverse complement strand
GGTTCCGAGGGTGGCGGCAGTGTCGTGGACGCGGAGTTCTGGGCGGCCGTCGAGCGCGGCGACGCCGCAGCGCTGGCGACGACGTTGGACACCGACACCTCCGTCCTCGATCCGCTGATGCCGGCCCTTGCGGGGTGGCACCGGCAGCAGCAGGAGCAGAACACCACCGACGGCTGGCGCTACCGCGTCTCCTGGACGCCGCTCTCCCCCGAGGGCACTGCTCTCGCCACGGGCGCCTGGCTCGTCGTCACCACCGACGACGGTGACACCCCCGGAGCCTGGGCCGAGGCCGTGGCCGGTGAACTCGCCGCGCGCGGCGGGACCCCGCACCGCCTCCACTTGGACGACGGCCACCTCGACCGGGCCGCGCTGGCCCAGGCCCTGGGCGAGTTCGGCGAACTCGCGGGCGTCGTCTCGCTGCTCGCCCTGGACGGCCGCGACGCGGCCGGACACCCGGGCCTGCCCCTCGGCACCGGCCTGACCTCCGTGCTGCTCCAGGCGCTCGGCGACGCCGGACTGACCGCGCCCGTGTGGACGCTGACCAGCGGCGCCGTCTCCGTCGCCCGCTGGGACGCCGTCACCGCACCCGCCCAGGCCGCCGTCTGGGGCCTCGGACGCGTCGCCGCGCTGGAGCACCCGGACCGCTGGGGCGGCCTGGTCGACGTGCCCGGCACGCCCGACGCACGCGCCGCCCGACGGCTCGTCGACGCCGTCGCCGCGGGCGACGAGGACCAGGTCGCACTGCGCGCGTCCGGCCTCTTCGGCCGCCGCCTGGTGCGCGCACCGCGCCCGGCCGGCGCGGACACGCAGTGGACGCCGTCCGGCACCGTCCTCATCACGGGCGGTACGGGTGCCCTGGGCGCCCGGGTCGCCCGCTGGGCCGTCGGCAACGGCGCCGCCCACGTGGTGCTGACCAGCCGTCGCGGACCCGCCGCACCCGGCGCCGACGACCTGCGCCGTGAACTGGAGGAGGGCGGCGCCGCCGTCACCGTCGCGGCCTGCGACACCGCCGACCGCGCGCAGGTGGCCGCCGTCCTGGCCGAGATCCCGGCCGACCGGCCGCTCACCGCCGTGGTCCACGCGGCCGGTGTGCTGGACGACGGCATCCTCGACGCGCTCACCCCCGACCGCATCGCCGGCGTCATGGCGCCCAAGGCCGGGGCCGCGCTGATCCTGGACGAGCTGACCGCGGACCTGGACCTGGACGCGTTCGTGCTGTTCGCCTCCACCGCCGGCATCTGGGGCGGTCCCGGACAGGCCAACTACGCCGCGGCCAACGCCGTACTCGACGCGGTCGCCGAACACCGCCGCGCCCACGGCCGTGCCGCCACCTCCCTCGCCTGGGGCCCGTGGGCCGACGCGGGCATGGCCGACAGCGCCGCCGTCGAGGCACGGCAGCGCAAGGGCGGCGTGTACTCCCTCGCGCCCGACTCCGCGATGACGGTGCTCCAGCAGACCGTCGCCGACGGCGACCCGACGCTGACCGTCGCCGGCATCGACTGGGAGAAGTACGCGCCCGCGTTCACCGCCACCCGCCGCAGCGTGCTGCTCGACCAGATCCCCGAGGCGCGCAAGGCCCTGGACGCCGTCGCCGACGACGGGACGCCCGGCACGCCCGACGGGCTCGCCTCCCACCTGGCCGGACTCTCCGAGGCGGAGCGGGACCGCGAACTCCTGGATCTGGTGCGCAAGCACGTGGCGGGAGTCCTCGGCTTCGCCTCCCCGTCCGACGTCGAGTCCAGTGCCGTGTTCTCCGCCATCGGCTTCGACTCGCTGACCGCCGTCGACCTGCGCAACAGGCTCGGCATGGTCACCGGCCTGCGTCTCCCGGCGACGCTGATCTTCGACTTCCCGACGCCGCAGGCGCTGATGCGCCACCTGCGCACGGAACTGGTCGGCTCCTCCGCCGAACAGCTCCCCGCGACCACCACGGCCGCGCCCGTCGCCGGAACGGCCGTGACCGGCGACGACCCGATCGCCATCGTCGGCATGAGCTGCCGCCTCCCCGGCGGCGTCGGCTCGCCGGAGGCGTTCTGGCGGCTGCTGTCCGAAGGCGTCGACGCCATCTCCGACTTCCCCGCCGAACGCGGATGGGACGTCGAGGGCGTCTACAGCGACGACAAGGACAAGGCCGGCACCACCTACACCCGGCACGGCGGATTCGTCGACGGCATCGCCGACTTCGACTCCACCCTGTTCGGCGTCAACCCGCGCGAGGCGCTCTCCATGGACCCGCAGCAGCGCCTGCTGCTGGAGGCCGTGTGGGAGGCGGCCGAGCGCTCCGGCATCGACCCGCTGTCCCTGGCAGGCAGCCGCACCGGCATGTTCGCCGGCAGCAACGGCTCCGACTACGGCGGCCTGCTCCTGGCCCAGCCGCAGGGCGCGGACGGCTACTTCATGACCGGCAACGCCGCCAGCGTGCTGTCCGGACGCATCGCCTACAGCCTCGGGCTGGAGGGCCCGGCGGTCACCGTCGACACGGCCTGCTCCTCCTCCCTGGTCGCTCTGCACCTGGCGGCGCAGGCGCTCCGCGCCGACGAGTGCTCGCTCGCGCTGGCCAGCGGCGTCACGCTCATCTCCACCCCGTCGCCGTTCGTGCAGTTCAGCCGCCAGCACGGCCTCGCCGTCGACGGCCGCTGCAAGGCGTTCTCCGACGACGCCGACGGCACCGGATGGGCCGAGGGCGTGGGCGTGCTGGTGCTGGAACGCCTCTCCGACGCCCGCCGCAACGGCCACACCGTGCTCGCCCTCGTCACCGGCTCCGCCACCAACCAGGACGGTGCGTCCAACGGCCTGACCGCGCCCAACGGCCCCTCCCAGCAGCGGGTCATCCGGCAGGCCCTCGCGACCGCCGGGCTCACGCCCGCCGACGTCGACGCCGTCGAGGCGCACGGCACCGGCACCTCGCTCGGCGACCCGATCGAGGCCCAGGCCCTCCTCGCCACCTACGGGCAGGGCCGGGACGCCGGCACGCCGCTGTGGCTCGGCTCGGTGAAGTCCAACATCGGGCACACGCAGGCCGCGGCGGGTGTCGCGGGCGTCATGAAGATGGTGCTCGCCATGCGGCACGAGAAGTTGCCGAAGTCCCTGCACGTCTCCGAACCGTCCAGCCACATCGACTGGTCGGCGGGCGCCGTGGAACTCCTTGCGGAGTCCCGCCCGTGGGAGCGCACCGACCGGCCGCGTCGCGCCGGCGTGTCCTCGTTCGGCATCAGCGGCACCAATGCCCACGTCATCATCGAGGAGGCCCCGGCAGAGAGCACCGAGGAGGCCGCGGACCGCACGGGCACGCCGCTTCCCGCCCTGCCGTGGCCGGTGTCGGCCAAGACCGCCGCCGGACTCGCCGAGCAGGCGGGCAGGCTGCTCGCCGGCCCGGCCGCCGACGGCTCCGGTGCCGACCCCCTCGACATGGCCTTCTCCCTGGCCACCACCCGCGCGGCGCTCGACCACCGCGCGGTGGTCGTCGGCGGCGACACCGCCGCACTCCGCGCCGGGCTGGAGGCGCTGACCACCGGCGAGAACGCCACCGGCCTGGTCCGCGACGCCGTCGCCGGCGAGGGCCTGACCGCGTTCGTGTTCTCCGGCCAGGGCGGCCAGCGCGCCGGAATGGGCCGCGAACTCAGCCAGGCGTTCCCCGTCTTCGACGACGCGCTGCACGAGGTGTGCGCCCACTTCGACGCCGTCCTCGACCGCCCGCTGCGCGAGGTGATGTTCGAGGACCCGGACGGCCTGCTGCGGCAGACCGGCTGGGCGCAGCCCGCGCTCTTCGCGGTCGAGGTGGCGCTGTTCCGCCTGGCCGAGTCCTGGGGCCTGCGCCCGGACTACCTCGCCGGCCACTCCGTCGGCGAGCTGGCCGCCGCGCACGTCGCCGGCGTCCTGACGCTTGCGGACGCCTGCGCGCTGGTCACCGCCCGCGCCACGCTGATGCAGGCGCTGCCCGAGGGCGGCGCCATGTGGGCGGTGCGCGCCACGCCCGCCGAGGTCGAACCGCACCTGGTGGACGGCGCGTCGATCGCCGCCGTCAACGCCCCCGGCCAGGTCGTGGTCTCCGGCGCCCGCGAGGCCGTCGAGCAGGTCGCCTCCGTGCTGACCGAAGGGCGGCAGTCGCGGTGGCTGGAGGTCAGCCACGCCTTCCACAGCCCCCTGATGGACCCGATGCTGGAGGACTTCCGCAAGGCCGCCGCCGGCATCGCCATGGAACGCCCCCGCATCCCCGTCGTCTCGACCCTCAGCGGCGAACCCGTACGGGAGTTCACCGCCGACTACTGGGTGGACCAGCTGCGCGGCACCGTCCGGTTCGCGGACGCCACGGCACGCCTCGCCGCCGAGGGCGTCACCCGGTTCGTCGAACTCGGCCCGGACGCCTCCCTCGTCGGCGCCGTGGAGGAGACCAGCGACGACGCGCTCGCCGTCGCCCTGCTGCGCCGCGACCGCTTCGAACCGGAGACCACCGTCACCGCCCTCGCCCGGCTGTGGGCGCACGGCGGCACGGTCGACTGGGCGGCGTTCTTCGCCCCCACCCCGGCCCGCGTCACCGGCCTGCCCACGTACGCCTTCCAGCACCGGTCGTTCTGGCCGGAACCGGCCGTGGCCCCGCGCGGCGACGTCACCGCCGCCGGGCTCAGCGACGCCGGACATCCGCTGCTGGGCGCCGCGGTCACCCTCGCCGGTGACGGCGGAACCCTCTTCACCAGCCGGCTCAGCCTGCGCGACCACGCCTGGATCGCCGACCACGACGTCCTGGGCACGGTCCTCTTCCCCGGCACCGGCTTCCTGGAGCTGGCGCTGCGGGCGGCGGCCGAGGTCGGCTGCGACCAGGTCGAGGAACTCACCCTCGCCGCGCCGCTGATGATGCCGCAGGACGGCGCCGTGCAGCTCCAGCTCGCCGTCGGCGCCCCCGACCCCTCCGGACTGCGCACCGTGCAGATCCACTCCCGGGCCGAGGGCGCCACGCCCGGCACCCCGTGGACGCTGCACGCCACCGGCACCCTCGGCGACGCCCCCGCGGCTCAGGAGCCGGACGGCCTCGCCGCCTGGCCGCCGCCCGGCGCCGAACCCCTCGACGTCTCCGGCTTCTACGACATGTACCTCCAGGGCGGCTTCACCTACGGCCCGTCCTTCCGGGGACTCCGCCAGGCCTGGCGGGCCGGCGACGACGTGTACGCCGAGATCTCGCTGCCCGCCGAGTTCGACGCGGAGACCGCCCGCTACGGCATCCACCCGCCGCTGCTCGACGCGGCCGTGCAGGCGCTGACGTTCATCGCCCTGGACGGCAGCGGCGAGAGCAGGCTGCCGTTCTCCTGGTCCGGCGTCTCGCTGTACGCCTCCGGCGCGTCCGCGCTGCGGGTACGGCTGGCCCAGTCCGGCCCGGACGCGCTGAGCATGGACATCGCCGACGGCACCGGCCGCCCGGTCGCCGCCGTGGAGTCGCTGGCCATGCGGCAGGTCTCCGCCGCGCAGCTGCGCCCGGCCGGAAACGCCTACCCCGACGCGATGTTCCAGCTCGACTGGTCCCCGGCCCAGGTCGGCGGGGACGGCGCGACCGACACCGCGGCCTGGGCCGTGCTGGGCGCCGACAGCCTCGGCCTGACCGACGCCCTGGGCGCCCGTCCCGTCGCGGACCTCGCCGCGCTCGGCGCGTCCGACGCCCCCGCCGTGGTGCTGGTGCCCTGCGCCGGTGTCACCGGGGACGACCCGGACCCGGACGCCATGGCCGGCGCGGCACGGCGGCTGGCGCACGACGTGCTGGCGCTGCTCCAGCAGTGGCTGGCCGACAGCCGGTACGGGCGCAGCGAGCTGGTGTTCGTCACCCGCGGCGCCGTCGCCCCCGACGAGGCCGAAGGGCTCGCCGACCCGGCCGCCGCCACCGTGTGGGGCCTCGTACGGTCCGCGCAGACCGAGGAGCCCGGCCGGTTCCGGCTCGTCGACCTCGACGACGCCACCCGGGCCGCCGCCCTGCTGCCGGGTGTCCTGGCCTCCGACGAGACCCAGGTCGCCGTCCGCGGCGGCACGGTCCGTGCCGCCCGCCTGACGCGGCTGACCGGTGCCTCGGACGGCGGAGCGCTGCTCCCGCCCGCCGACACCGGCACCTGGCGTCTGGACACCACCGGCCGCGGCTCGCTGGCCCACCTCACCCTCGCCCCCGACGACGAGCTGCACGCACCGCTCGCACCCGAGCAGGTGCGGGTGTCCGTACGGGCCGCCGGCCTCAACTTCCGCGACGTGCTCAACGCCCTCGACATGTACCCCGGCGACCCCGGCCCGATGGGCGTCGAGGGAGCGGGCGTCATCACCGAGGTCGGCCCGGACGTCACCGGCTTCCGGCCGGGGGACCGCGTCCTGGGCATGTTCGGCAAGGCGTTCGGCCCGGTGTCCGTCGCCGACCACCGCATGATCGCCCGGATGCCGGACGACTGGTCCTTCGAACAGGCCGCGTCCGCGCCGATCGTGTTCCTCACCGCCTACTACGGCCTGGTCGAGCTCGCCAAGCTGCGGCCCGGCGAGTCGGTGCTGGTGCACGCCGCCGCGGGCGGCGTCGGCATGGCCGCCACCCAGATCGCACGCCACCTCGGCGCCGACGTGTTCGGCACCGCGAGCGCACCCAAGCAGGACACCCTGCGCGCCCAGGGCCTCGCCGACGACCACATCGCCTCCTCCCGCGACCTCGGCTTCGAGGACCGGTTCCGGGCCGTGGCCGAGGGCGGCCGTGTGGACGTCGTCCTCAACTCCCTCGCCGGGGAGTACGTCGACGCGTCGCTGCGCCTCCTCACCACCGGAGGCCGCTTCCTGGAGATGGGCAAGACCGACGTCCGCACGCCCGAGGCCGTCGAGGAGCACCACCCCGGCGTCGGCTACCACGCCTTCGACCTCGTCGAGGCCGGGGCCGAACGCATCGGGGAGATGCTGGCAGAGGTGCTCCGCCTCATCGACGAGGGCGCCCTCACCCCGCTGCCGACGAAGACGTGGGACGTCCGCCGAGCCCCCGAGGCGTACCGGTACGTGCAGCAGGCCAAGCACATCGGCAAGGTCGTGCTCAGCATGCCGAAGCCGATCGACCCGGACGGCACCGTCCTGGTCACCGGCGGCACCGGCGGCCTCGGCCGCTACGTCGCCCGCCACCTGGTGCAGCAGCACGGCGCCCGCCACCTGCTGCTCACCAGCAGGCGCGGTGAGGCGGCCGAGGGGGCGGCCGCGTTCCGTGACGAACTCGCCGCGCTCGGCGCCACCGTCACCCTCGCCGCGTGCGACGCCGCCGACCGGGACGCGCTGCGCGCCACCCTGGGCCGCGTCCCCGCCGACCACCCGCTCACCGCCGTGGTGCACGTCGCCGGAGTCGTCGACGACGGGGTCCTCTCCGCCCTCGACCCCGGCCGGATGGACACCACCCTGCGGCCCAAGATGGACGCCGCGCTCAACCTGTACACCCTCACCCGCGACGCCGACCTGGCCGCCTTCGTGCTCTTCTCCGGAGCCGCCGGCACCTTCGGCGGCGCCGGACAGGGCAACTACGCGGCGGCCAACGCCTTCGTCGACGAGTTCGCCCGCTGGGCACGCCACCGCGGCACCCCCGCCGTGGCGCTGGCCTGGGGACCGTGGGTCGCCGACCGCGGCATGACCGGTCACCTCACCGAGACCGACTTCGCCCGCATGGCGCAGGCCGGCCTCCGGCCGCTCGGCGAACAGCAGGGCATGGCGCTGCTCGACTTCGCGCTCCGCGCAGACCGGGCCGCGGTGCTCCCCATGCGGTTCGACGCCGGCTCCGCCGCGGGCGGCGACGGCCCCGTGCCGCCGCTGCTGCGCGCCCTCGCCGGTACGTCCACCCGCCGCACGGCCGCCTCCGCCCCCGCGGCGGCGCAGCCGGACACCGCGGACCTGCGCCGCACCCTGGGCGCACTGCCCGCCGACGAACGGGTCGACCACCTGGTGGACCTGGTCTGCGCCGAGGCCGCCGCCGTCCTCGGACACGGCTCGGCCGACGAGGTCGATCCCGAACAGGCCTTCAACGACGCGGGCTTCGACTCCCTGACCGCCATCGAGCTGCGCAACCGGATGAACTCCCTCACCGGCAGCCGGCTCCCGGCCACGCTGATCTTCGACTACCCGACGCCCGTGGCGCTCGCCGAGTACGTGTGCGCCGCGCTCGACCCGGGCGACGGGGACGGCGACGGCGAGGGAACGGCCGGCCCGGCGGGCGAAGGGGCGGGTGCAGCGGCGACCGCGACGGACGCCTCGGCGCTGGACGAGATCGCCCGGCTGGAGAAGCTGCTCGACCACCTGGCCGCAGGCGGCGGCGTGAACGGGGCGGTCGGGGAGCGCCTCGGCGCGCTGGCGGCCAAGTGGTCCGCGCACGCCACGCCGGCCACCACCGCCCCCGAGGCGGCGGACCACGGCGACGAGGACGACGAACTGGAATCGGCGACGGCCGACGAACTCTTCAAGCTGATCGACGGCGAGTTCGGCGGCACGTCTTGAGCGAGGACAAGGTTGTGGGCAACTCCGACGGCGAGCAGAAGCTGCTCGACTACCTCAAGAAGGTCACCGGCGACCTCCGCCAGGCGCACCGGCGGCTGCGCGACCTGGAGGCCGCGAACAACGAGCCCATCGCCGTCATCGGGATGAGCTGCCGCTTCCCCGGCGACGTGCGCACGCCGGAGGACCTGTGGCAGCTCCTCGCCGACGGCGGCGACGGCATGGGTGCCTTCCCCGTCGACCGCGGCTGGGACCTGGAGGCGCTCTACAACGCCGACCACACGCAGGCCGGCACCAGCTACACCCGGGTCGGCGGCTTCGTGCACGACGCCACCACCTTCGACGCCGGCTTCTTCGGCATGAGCCCCCGCGAGGCCATGGCGATGGACCCGCAGCAGCGCATGCTGCTCCAGGCGTCCTGGGAGGCGTTCGAGCACGCGGGCATCGACCCGCACGGCTTGAAGAACACCGACACCGGCGTCTTCGTCGGCGCTGCCTCCACCGGCTACGGCACCCACCTCACCGCCCTCCCCGAGGGCGTCGAGGGCTACATGCTCACCGGCAACTCCATGGCCGTCGCCTCCGGCCGCATCGCCTACACGCTCGGGTTGAAGGGCCCGGCGGCCACCATCGACACCGCCTGCTCGTCGTCGCTGGTCGCCCTCCACATGGCCGTGCAGGCGCTGCGCTCCGGCGACTGCTCCCTCGCCCTCGTCGGCGGCGTCACCGTCATGTCGACGCCCGGCATGTTCCTGGAGTTCAGCCGCCAGCAGGGCCTTGCCACCGACGGCCGGTGCAAGGCGTTCTCCGACGACGCCGACGGCACCGGCTGGAGCGAGGGCGTCGGCCTGATCGTGCTCGGCAAGCTCTCCGAGGCGCGCAAGCACGGCCACCGCGTCCTCGCCGTCGTCAAGGGCTCCGCCATCAACCAGGACGGTGCGTCCAACGGCCTCACCGTCCCCAACGGCCCCTCCCAGCAGGGTGTCATCACGCAGGCGCTGGCCGGCGCCGGGCTGAAGGCGTCCGAGGTGGACGCCGTCGAGGCGCACGGTACCGGCACTTCGCTGGGCGACCCGATCGAGGCGCACGCCCTGCTCGCCACGTACGGGCAGGACCGGGAGGCGGACCGTCCGCTGTGGCTGGGATCGGTCAAGTCCAACCTCGGGCACACGCAGGCCGCGGCGGGCGTCGCGGGCGTGATGAAGATGATCCTCGCCCTCCAGCACGAACAGCTGCCGAAGTCCCTGTACGTCGGCACGCCCTCCACCCACGTCGACTGGTCGGCGGGCGCGGTGGAACTGCTCGCGGAGTCCCGCCCGTGGGCCCGTACCGACGAGCGCCCGCGGCGGGCCGGTGTGTCCTCGTTCGGCATCAGCGGCACCAACGCCCACGTGATCATCGAGGAGCCCCCGGCCGAGGAACCGGCCGAGCAAAACGGCGCCGCCGTCTCACCGCCGGTCGTTCCGTGGCTGCTCACCGCCCGGCAGCCCGAGGCCCTGCCCCGGCTCGCCGCACGTCTGCGCACCTCCCTCGCCGCCCGGCCGGACACCGCGCCCGCGGCCGTCGGCCGCACCCTGGCCACCCACCGCGCCGTGTTCGAACAGCGCGCCGTCGTGCTCGCGACCGACACGGACTCCGCACTCGCTCAACTCGACGCCCTCGCGGGGGACAAGCCGTCCCCGCACGTGGTCCGGGGGACCGCGGCACGCGGCGGCGGCCGTGCGCGCGGGCGTACGGCGTTCGTGTTCTCGGGGCAGGGTGGTCAGCGGGCGGGGATGGGGCGTGAGCTCTCCGAGGTGTTCCCGGTGTTCGCGGAGGCGCTGGACGAGGTGTGTGCGCACTTCGACGGGCTGCGTGAGGTGATGTTCGAGGACGGCGACGGTGTGCTGCGGCAGACGGGGTGGGCGCAGCCGGCGTTGTTCGCGGTGGAGGTGGCGCTGTTCCGCCTGGTCACGTCGTGGGGTGTGAAGCCGGACTATCTGGTGGGGCATTCGGTGGGTGAACTGGCGGCCGCGCATGTGGCGGGGGTGCTGTCGCTGGAGGACGCGTGTGCGCTGGTGAAGGCGCGGGCGTCGTTGATGCAGGCGCTGCCCGACGGCGGCGCGATGTGGGCGGTGCGTGCCACGGCTGAGGAGGTCGAGCCGCACCTGGTGGAGGGCGTGTCGGTCGCCGCGGTGAACGCCCCCGGCCAGGTCGTGGTCTCCGGCGCCCGGGAAGCCGTGGAGCAGGTGGCGGCCGTGCTGGGGGAGGGGCGGCAGTCGCGGTGGCTGGAGGTCAGTCACGCCTTCCACTCCGTGCTGATGGACCCGATGCTGGAGGACTTCCGCCGCGTCGCGGCAGGCATCTCCTTCCACCCGGCGAAGACCCCGCTCGTCTCCACCCTGACCGGTGAGCGTGTACGGGAGTTCACCGCCGACTACTGGGTGGACCAGGTGCGCGGCACGGTCCGCTTCGCGGACGCCACGGCACGCCTCCGCGCCGACGGGGTCACCCGCTGCATCGAACTGGGTCCGGACGCGAGCCTGGTCGGTGCGATCGGCGAGACCTGCGAGGACGAGGTCCTCGCCGTGGCCGCCCTGCACCGCGACAAGCCGGAGGCACAGGCCGCCCTCGCCGCCGTCTCCCGGCTCTGGACGCACGGCCTTCGCGTGGACTGGGACGCGTTTTTCGCCCCGTCCGGCGCCCGGACCGTCGAACTGCCCACCTACCCCTTCGCCCGCGACCGCTACTGGATGGAGAACCCCGAAGGCGCTCAGCACACGTCCCGCGCAGCCGGTCACCCGGCGGACGCGGAGCTGTGGAACGCGCTCGAGAACGCGGACGCCGAGTCGTTCGCGGCCGAACTGGGCCTCGGCGCCGAATCCTCCCTGCGCGAGACCCTGCCCGCCCTGTCCGCGTGGCAGAAGCAGCGCCGCGCACGCGCCGAGGTCGACCGCCTCCGCTACGAGATCACCTGGCAGTCGGTGGTCACCGAGGAGGCCGGGGACGTCTCCGGCGGCTGGCTGATCGTGCAGGCGCAGGGGCCGGAAGAGCCGTGGGCCGACGCCCTGGCCGACGCCCTCGCAGCCCGCGGCGCCCAGGTGAGCCGGCTGGACGTGGCCACCGGCACCACGTCGCGCGGTGAACTCGCAGACCGGCTCGGCGCGTTCGCGGACTGCGGACGCGTGGTGTCGTTCCTCGGCCAGGACGAGTCGGAGCAGCGGGGCCCGGCGTCCACCATGGTGCTGGTGCAGGCGCTCGCGGACGCCGGAAGCGGCGCCCGCCTCTGGGCGGTGACCTCCGGCGCGGTCGCCGGCGGTCCCGGGGAGACGGTGACGCATCCGGTACGGGCCGGCGTCTGGGGCCTCGGCCGTGTGGTGGCGCTGGAGGAGCCCGACCGCTGGGGCGGGTTGGTGGACGTTCCCGACGTACCGGACAAGGGTGCGGTCGGGCGTCTGGTGGAAGTGCTGGCCGGAGGTGCGGGCGAGGAGGATCAGCTCGCGGTGCGCGGCAGCGCGGTGCTGGGCCGTCGTCTTGCGCCCGCCCGCCACGCGGAGCCGGTGTGGGCGCCGTCGGGGACGGTGCTGGTCACCGGTGGCACGGGCGCGTTGGGCGCGCGGGTCGCGCGGTGGGTGCTGGAGCGTGGTGCCGAGGGTGTGGTGCTGGTCTCCCGCCGGGGCATGGACGCCCCGGGTGCGGCTGAGTTGCGCGACGAGCTGACGCCGCTGGGCGGCGTGGACGTCGTCGCCTGCGATGTGGGTTCTGCCGCGGAGGTGGCAGACCTGTTCGGCCGTTTCGAAGTGTCGGCGGTCGTGCACTGTGCCGGTGCGCTGGACGACGGTGTGGTGGACGGTCTGACCGCCGACCGGTTGGCGGGTGTGTGGTCCGGTAAGGCGGGCGCGGCCTGGAATCTGCACCGTGCGGCCGGGGGCCGGGAGCTGGACGCGTTCGTGCTGTTCTCCTCCGCGGCCGGTGTGTGGGGCGGTGCCGGGCAGGGCTCGTACGCGGCCGCCAACGCGGCGCTGGACGCGCTGGCCGACCACCGCCGGGCCCGGGGTCTGCCGGCGGCGTCGGTGGCGTGGGGTCCGTGGGCGGAGGGCGGCATGGCCGCCGACGACGTGGTGCAGGCCCGTGCCGAGCGCGGCGGTCTGACCCCGCTCGACCCCGAGATCGCCGTCGGGCTGCTGGACTCCGTCTCCGGCTGCGTGACCGTCGCCGACGTCGACTGGACGACGTTCGTCCCCGCCGCGACGGCACTCCGTCCCAACACCCTGTGGGCGGAGCTGGCGCCTGCCGCCGCCGCGCCGGCCGCTCCCCGCGCCGCAGGCGGTCTGGCGGAACGGCTGGCCGGTGCCTCGGCCACCGCCCGCCGGTCGACGGTGACCGAGCTGGTGCGCGGCCAGGTCGCCGCCGTCCTCGGCTTCGCCGACCCCTCGGCCGTCGAACTCGGCGTGGCCTTCCGTGAGCTGGGCTTCGACTCGCTCACCGCCGTCGAACTGCGTAACGCGCTGACCGCCGCGAGCGGCCTGAAGCTGCCCTCCACCCTCGTCTTCGACTACCCGACCGTGGAAGCTCTCGCCGGCCACCTCCTCGGTGAACTGTCCGGAGAGATCGCCGACTCCGCCGAGGCTCCGGTCACCGCCACCGTCGTCACGGGGGACGACCCCGTGGTCGTGGTGGGCATGGGCTGCCGCTTCCCGGGTGGTGTGGACTCCCCGGACGGCCTGTGGACCCTGCTCGCCGACGGTGTCGACGCCATGGGCCCCTTCCCGCTCGACCGTGGCTGGGAACTCGACCCGCACTTCGGCTCCGGCTTCGTCCCGGTCGGCGGCTTCCTCGACGGAGCCACCGACTTCGACGCCGGTCTGTTCGGCATCTCCCCGCGTGAGGCACTGGCCATGGACCCGCAGCAGCGCATGCTGCTCGAGGTGGCCTGGGACTCGCTCGAACGTGCCGGCATCGCCCCGCTGTCGCTGCGCGGAACGCCCGTCGGCGTGTTCGTCGGCACCAACGGCCAGGACTACGGCGCCCTTCTCGCGGCCTCCGCCGAATCCGTCGAGGGCTACGGCGCCACCGGCAACTCCGGCAGCGTGCTGTCCGGCCGCGTCAGCTACGTGCTCGGCCTCGAAGGCCCCGCGGTCACCGTGGACACCGCGTGCTCCGCATCCCTGGTCGCGCTGCACCAGGCGGCGCACGCGCTGCGGTCCGGCGAGTGCTCCCTCGCCCTGGCGGGCGGCGTGACGGTGATGTCGACGCCGGGCGCGTTCGCCGAGTTCGCCGCCCAGAGCGGGCTCGCGGGTGACGGCCGGTGCAAGGCGTTCTCCGACGACGCCGACGGCACCGGCTGGGGCGAGGGCGCCGGCGTGCTGGTGCTGGAACGGCTCTCCGACGCCCGCCGCAACGGTCACCACGTCCTGGCGACCGTGCGCGGCTCGGCAGTCAACCAGGACGGCGCGTCCAACGGTCTGACCGCCCCCAACGGGCCGTCCCAGCAGCGCGTCATCCGGCAGGCGCTCGCCCAGGCGGGCGTGCGGGCGTCCGAGGTGGACGCCGTCGAGGCGCACGGCACCGGCACTTCGCTGGGCGACCCGATCGAGGCGCAGGCCCTGCTCGCCACGTACGGGCAGGACCGGGAGGCGGACCGTCCGCTGTGGCTGGGATCGGTCAAGTCCAACCTCGGGCACACGCAGGCCGCGGCGGGCGTCGCGGGCGTGATGAAGATGATCCTCGCGCTGCGGCACGAGAAGCTGCCGAAGTCCCTGCACATCGGTGAGCCGTCGTCCCACGTGGACTGGTCGAGCGGCGCCGTACGGCTCCTCGCGGACGCCCGCGACTGGCCCGGCACGGACGGCCCCCGCCTCGCGGGCGTCTCGTCGTTCGGCGTCAGCGGCACCAACGCCCACGTCATCATCGAGGGCGCCGCTGTGGCATCGGACGAGGCGGAGAGCGCGGCCGACGGTCCGGCCGCGGAGCTGCCCGTCCTTCCCTGGCTGGTCTCCGCGAAGACCGCCGGGGGCGTGGCGTCCCAGGCTGCACGGCTGCTGTCGGCCGTCGAAGGACGGCCGGGAGCGGATGTGGGCCTGACGCTGGCCACGGCCCGCTCGGGCCTGGACCACCGCGCCGCCGTGATGGGTGAGGACGTGGCCGAACTGCGCCGCGGCCTCGCCGCCCTGGCTGCGGGCGAACCCGCCGCCGGTCTCGTCTCCGGCCAGCCCGTGGACGGTCTCACCGGTTTCGTGTTCTCGGGGCAGGGTGGTCAGCGGGCGGGGATGGGGCGTGAACTCTCCGAGGCGTTCCCGGTGTTCGCGGAGACGCTGGACGAGGTGTGTGCGCACTTCGACGGGCTGCGCGAGGTGATGTTCGAGGACGGCGACGGTGTGCTGCGACAGACCGGGTGGGCGCAGCCCGCGCTGTTCGCGGTCGAGGTGGCGCTGTTCCGCCTGGTCACGTCGTGGGGTGTGAAGCCGGACTACCTCGTGGGCCATTCGGTGGGTGAACTGGCCGCCGCGCATGTGGCGGGGGTGTTGTCGCTGGCGGACGCGTGTGCGCTGGTGAAGGCGCGGGCGTCGTTGATGCAGGCGCTGCCCGACGGCGGCGCGATGTGGGCGGTGCGTGCCACGCCGGAGGAGGTCGAGCCGCACCTGGTGGAGGGCGTGTCGGTCGCCGCGGTGAACGCGCCGGGCCAGGTCGTCGTCTCCGGCGCCCGCGAGGCCGTCGAACAGGTCGCCGGGGCGCTGCCGGACCTGGACGGCCGGTGGCTGGAGGTCAGCCACGCCTTCCACTCCGTCCTGATGGACCCCATGCTCGACGCGTTCCGCCGCGCCGCCGCGGGGACGGCCTTCCGGCGCCCCGACGTGCCGATCGTCTCCACTCTCACCGGCGACCTGGTCGAGGAGTTCACCGCCGACTACTGGGCCGACCAGGTGCGCGGCACCGTCCGCTTCGCGGACGCCACCGCCCGCGCCCGGGCACTGGGCGTGTCCCGGTTCCTGGAACTCGGCCCCGACGCGAGCCTGGTCGGTGCGATCGGCGAGACCTGCGAGGACGGCGCTGTCGCGGTGGCCCTGCTGCGCCGTGAGAAGCCCGAACCGCGTACGGCCGTGACCGCTCTGGCCCGCTTCTGGGCGCACGGCGGCACCGTCGACTGGGCGGCGTTCTTCGCCCCCGCCGGCGCGCACGCCACCGCGCTGCCCACCTACGCCTTCCAGCGTCAGCGTTACTGGCCGCAGTTCCCCGTGGCGGCCCCTGCCGTCGGCGGGGCGGACGGCACCTTCTGGGAGGCCGTCGAGTCCGCCGACGCGGAACGCTTCGCCGCCGAGTTCGGCATCGACCTGGAAGCGCCGCTGCGGGACACCCTTCCGGCGCTCTCCGCCTGGCAGCAGCGACGGCAGGAACGCGCGGCCGTGGACCGGCTGCGCTACGAGGTCTCCTGGTCGCCGGTCGGCCTCACGGCGGGCACGGTCGTCTCGGGCGACTGGCTGATCGTCGAACGCGACGGCTCGGACGACCCGTGGGCCGCCGCGCTGGGCGAGGAACTGGCGCGACGCGGCGCACAGCCGGCCTCGATGCGTCTCACCGCGGCAGACCTGGAACGCGCCCCGCTGGCCGAGCGGCTGCGCGAGGCCGGGCACTGCGCGCACGTCGTCTCCTTCCTCGGGCAGGAGGAGCCGGAGCAGGGCGGCCCGGCGTCCACGATGCTGCTGGTGCAGGCACTCGCCGACGCCGGAAGTGACGCCCGCCTCTGGGCGGTGACGTCCGGCGCGGTCGCGGCCGGCCCCGGTGACGCGGTCCCGCACCCCGTTCAGGCCGGTGTCTGGGGTCTGGGTCGTGTGGTGGCGCTGGAGGAGCCGGGCCGCTGGGGCGGGTTGGTGGACGTTCCCGAGGTGCCGGACGCGTTGGCGGTCGGGCGTCTGGTGGAGGTGCTGGCGGGCGCGGCTCCCGGTGAGGACCAGGTCGCGGTGCGCGGCGGCGCGGTGCTGGGGCGTCGTCTTGCGCCTGCCCGGGAGGCGGAGCCGGTGTGGGTGCCGTCGGGGACGGTGCTGGTGACCGGTGGCACGGGCGCGTTGGGCGCGCGGGTCGCGCGGTGGGTGCTGGAGCGTGGTGCCGAGGGTGTGGTGCTGGTCTCCCGCCGGGGCATGGA
>NZ_AUFD01000039.1:0-17031 GCF_000426325.1 Streptomyces sp. CNS606 | reverse complement strand
CCCGCCTCGCTCAGCTCCGCCTCCACCTCGATGCGCACGCCGCCGGTCTTCCCGTCGCGCGTACGCCGAGTGAGGACGACGGCGACCAGGAGTAGCCCGCCGCTTGACCGTCCGGGATGTCGGACGGGCTGACCAGCGGAAACAGTAAAAGCATCCTTAGAAGATGCCAAAAACTAGAAATGCATCCTTCGAGGGTGCATTATGGGGGTCGTTCGACCCCGCTCACACCTACCTGAGGAGCAGTCACATGAGCGAGAAGATCCACGTCATGGACACCGCCGGTGCCGTCGAGCTGGACCTGTCGGTCTCCAACGGCGAGGTCAACGTCACCGTCGACCCCACGGCCGTCCACGGTCGGGTCCGGGTGCACACCGCCGTCACCGAGGGGCCCGTCGCCGAAGCGGTCAACGACACGAGGTTCAGCGAGCACGGCAACAAGCTCACCGTCGCCGTCCCCGACAACATGGCCGGCGGGAATCCGGGCAGCACCGTCGTGCAGATGGGCGGTAGCACCTTCGCCTTCAACGGCGGTGTGGTGAACACCGGCTCGATGACCGGCGTGACCATCAGCGACGGCGACGTCTGGGTCGGCGGCCGCCAGGTCGTGGCCGGCGGCCGGGTCGTCGCCGAGCAGGGCGCTGCCGTCGGCGGTGGAGGGATCGGCACGATCACCGTCGACGTCGTCCTGCCCGGCGCCTCGTCGCTGGCCGTGAGCACGAAGCACGCCGAGACGACCGTGCGCGGCGACCTGGAGACGCTCCGGTTCGATGCCCGCAGCGGATCGCTGCAGGCGGGCGGCGTCAGGGTTCTGGAGGCCGACACGCACAACGGTTCGCTCCTCATCGACCGTGTCGACACCGAGCTGGAGGCGTCGACGCACAACGGCTCCATCACCGTCGGCGCCTACAGCGGCCACCGCGGATCGGTCCGCACGCACAACGGCGGCGTCACGATCAGCGCCACCCCGGCCTCTTCCGGCCGCCTCGCCGCCCGCACCCACAACGGCAACATCCGGTTGAGCGGCGCCGACCACCTGGACCTCAAGACCTCCACCCACAACGGCCGGGTCTGGTAGCGCCGCCCCGGGGCGGCCGCCAGGTCGCCAAACTCAACCGGCCGCCCCGGGCCTCCCGACCCGCTCCAACCGGAGCAGGGGGCAGACACATCGTGCCTCGAATCCGCATGGAGCCCCACATGACCCCCCGCCCCGACGATCAGACCCGCGCCGAACTACGGGACCTTGTCACCCAGGCACGCCGACGCCGCGAAGACGAACACGAGCGCGTCGAAACCGAGTTCTGGCAGGAGATCGACCGGCTACAGCGGCGGTACCACGGCGCGCAGCAGGACATCGCCGAAGCCCTGGACGTCAAGCGCAACCAGATCCTGCGGCAGACCAAGCGCTACCGATCCGTCGACCCGCCGCGCTGACCACACCCGCGTCGCCCACCCCAACCGATCCGAGAGGACCCCGACCGTGCGACTGCTTCCCTGGGCCACCCGCAAGGAACGCCAGCGCAACGCCCAGCCGTCCCCGAGGAACCACGAGGCCGCGTTCCTGCCTTCGAAGCCCGATCCCCCGGCGCCACACAAGTCGCGATCCACCGAGCCCCGCCCCCTCGCGGCGTACGAGCTGGCAGGCCGGGAGCCCTGCTGGCGATGCGGCGAACCCCCGATCGAGGGCACGCACGCCTGGGACGACCGCGGCCCATTCCAGCTGCTGTCCAACCACACCTTCAAGTGCCCCAACGGACACGGCTGGACGAACAGCACCGACGGCGGCTGAACCAGCCACCCGCTTCCCGCCGCGCCCCCAAGCCAGGAGGACGACCGGGAACTGCCCACCCCGACTGTCGGAGACGTTCCGTCGCCCTCGAACCGGCGCCACTACGGCGCCCGGGTCGGGGACGGCGGTGTACCGCCCGACCACCACCGCCCTGCCAGGAGAAGGGACCAGCTACGTGTCTGCCTACGCCCTGACCGCGCGAGGCGAGAGCCAGCCCGGTGCCGGCGTGCGCGAGGACCAGGCCCCGTCAGGGACGCGGCTCACGCGCGGCCTGCTTCAACGCCGGCTGGAAGACGGCCGAATCGTGCTGCTGCGCCAGGCCGCTGGCGGTGATGGCCTCCCGCAGCTCCTGGCGCCCTCTCGGTGACGTCGGCCGTCAGCTCCCGCGACCGATGCGCTCCTCCTCCGGATCGGCCCTGCGTTGCAGCTCCGCAAGATGTTCGGCGATCTTCACGTCGCTCACGTGGCGAGCCTATGCCGCCAGGTCTGGCTGTTTCGGGGCGCCACCGTGGCCGGGCAGGCCCTGGTGCAAGGCTTGGCGAGGCGATCGAATACGGGGGTGAATCAGCGACGCAGCCAGCAACTCCGCAGAACCGCCGCACGCACGGCTCGCCGCGACCTGGCCGCCGGAATGGACCGCAGCCGCGCCACGGTGCCCGGCTCCCGCTCCTCGACGGTGACCGTTCGGTTAGCCGACCCGGCAGGAGGTCCGCCGCCTGCAACAGGGGGCGGCGATGTCGGGACCTCTCGGCCGCAGCGCCTGGCGCTGGACTGGACTCGCAAGTTCGAGCTGGTGTCGATCGTGATCGTGGCGCTCCTCTCCCCCGCCATCGCGGCCGCCGGCATCTGGTACTCCAACCACCAGGTCCGCGATCAGTTGGAGATCAGCAGCGAGGAGCTCAGGCTGGGGCGGGAGGGGCAGATCACCGACAGGTATATCAAGGCCGTCGAGAACCTCGGTGACGACGCGATCGATGTACGGCTCGGCAGCATCTACGCACTGCAACGCATCATGAGGGACTCCCCTCGGGACCAACCGACCATCGCCGACGTCCTGACCACCTACGTCCGCACCCGGACTCAGCAGACCAGCGAGGCGGACGAGCACCTGACCGCCGATGTGCAGGCTGCCCTGAGCGTCGTCGCCCGCCGTGACCCCGCCGACGACAAGACGTTCGTGGTCGACCTGCGCAGCAGCGACCTGACGGGCGCCGAGGTACGGCCCTTCGCCTCAAGCCCACTCAAACACGAAGGGCGGGCCGAGTGGGCTCACGCCCGCATGGACCATGCGGTCTTGAGGGACGCCGAACTGGATCGGGCGTCCCTCACCGGCGCGCACTTGCACGCTGCGGACCTTCAAGGCGTGGACCTCTCGGGCGCGGATCTGCGCGGCGCGGACCTGACTGATGCGATCCTCCGCGGCGCGGACCTGCGCGGCGCGAACCTGAGGGATGCAGACCTGACGGGGGCCGACCTGGCCGGTGCGGACCTCGACTCGGCGAAGGCCGAGACCGCCAGCTTCCTTCGCGCGAACCTGGCGAACGCCCGCCTGCAACGAACAGACCTCTCCGGGACCGGACTGATCGCCACGCAGGGACTGGAAGTACGACAACTGATCCAGGCATGGATCACCTCCAGCACCCGGTTGCCCGTCGACCTTGTAGGAGAGCCAGCCGTCCAACGGCGCGTCAGGCAAACAGAGAACCTGCAGAACGCTGAATGACGCGACCCCTGTCAAGTTCTTGATTCGGGCGCCCGCCGCCGATGCAACGAAGCTGCCGCGTCGCCTGTCGCGTGTGGTGTCGCGCGCCGTGGCGAGGGCGGTGATGTGCAGGCCGCCCCTGGGGTCGAGGACGAGGCCGCCCATGCCGAGCGGTTCGAGGCTGATGCCGTGGGCGCGCGTGCGGGCCAGCACAAGGCGGTCCGGTGCGTTGTCGGCGATGTTCCGCAGGTGCAGCGGCGCCCGTCTGCGGTGGGCGTGCACGTCGGCGAAGTCCAACGCGGGCACGCCCGGCGGCCGGTCTGAGATCAGCAGCCGCAGCGTTCGGACACGCAGGTCGCTGCCGCCGCACGCCTTGCAGGCCCGGCTCCCGAGACCGGCCATGTGCCCGCAGCCCGTACAGCACGGCACCCGCTCACTGCGAACGTTCAGCGTGCCGCGGCGCAGCAGCGCCTCGACCATCTCCAGCGCCAGGCGGACGACGTCCGGGTCGGTGTCCGTGATCACCCCGGCGTCCGGGAGGCGGCCGTCGTCGTACTTCGCTGCGATGAGCGCCGCCTCGAACTCCTCCCGCGGCACTACTCCCCCGTTCTGGGCGCCGTGGTGGCGCCGGTCGCCTGCGAGGGTGACGGTGTTGAACAGGTGCGGTACCGGCCTGTTGCCGAGCAGCTGGTTGAGGGCCGCCGTGAGCCGGATTCCGGTTGCCTTCCCCGGCCGCTGCCCGAAGGTGAAGTCGCCGTTCTGCACCGGCCCGTTCACGAACACCAGGTCCTGCATCCTGTGCCCCCTCGTCAGACTCGTGCCCCGGTGGACATCTGCGGTGGCGCCGCCGTGCGCGTGCGCCGCCAGCTGCCGCAGGTGGTCGGCTCGTAGCGGTAGACGCTGGCGTTCGGTGTCTTCGATCGCCGTGCCTCGTCGACCACGTCGGTCAGCTCCCGGTCTTCGAGGAGCGAGCGCAGCGCCAGGATCGTGGTGTGGTGGGTGACGGCCACGACGTCCTGCCCGTCGGCCGCCGTATCCCGCACCGTGGCGAGGAAGGCCTTGGCGCGGCGCAGGACGCCGTCGGCCAGCGACTCACCGCCGCCCGGCGGCACCCACAGGTGCTTGCGGAGCCGCCGATCCTCTGCCCCGTCGGGCCAGGTAGCGAACAGCTCCGACTTCGTCATGTAGGTGGCGGGGCCGTAGTGCTGCTCGTCCAGTAGGGCCGTGCGCTCGGCTCGCCCGCCCAGGTCGGGGAAGGCCACGGCGGCGGTGTCGATGGCCCGCCGATAGGTAGAAGTGGTCACCCGGGCTCGGCCCGAGCGCGTGAGGTCGGCGAGTTCACCGGAGAGCCACTGGGCCTGGCCGAACCCGCGTGGGGTCAGGCCGACGACGTTGCGTGAGATCTCGTGCGCCGCTTGCCCGCTGTAGGGGCGGCGGTCTTGGTAGAAGCCGTTGTACTTGTCCGCGTTCTCTACGGATTCGGCGTGCCGTACCACTACGAGCACCATGCCCCGGACCGTACCCGCCGGGTCTGACAACGCACCCCCGGCTCCGCGGACCGACCGCGCCGAACCTGAGACGAAGGAGACTGCCCATGACGACGGCTTGGGAGTTTGTGAAGCACCGCACCGCCACCGACGGCGGCGCCGTCTACCGCTCAGCAGACGGCGAACTGTTCAAGCGCACTGGCGGCCGCGACGTCTACGACGAGGCCGTCCTCCAGCAGCGCCTGGCTGCCCTCGGCTACCCGGTTCCCGCACAGGCCGAGGCCGGTCGCACCGAGGACGGCGGCTACTTCTTTACCGAGCACACCGCCGGCCCGGCCTCGCTCCACGACCTGGCGCTCGCCGACACCCGCCAGAATCGCACCGTCGCCGACCACACTCTGGCGACCGCGGCCGCCGTCTCCGCCCGGCTCCTCGCCGCCCAGACCCGCCACACCACACCGGCCACCACCTCGGCGCTACGCGAATGGTTTGCCCGCGCCTCCTTCGCCGACAACGTCTTCACCGAGAATCCCGACCTGGACACCCCACGCGTCCAGAACCTGGTCGACCGCGCCCTGCAGCGCCTGCTCGACCTGCCGATGTGCGAGAGCCACCTCGACTACGGCCTGCCCAACGCCTTCCCCGGCGGGGTCATCGACTGGCAGCACCACGCCCTTGCGCCGCTCGGCTACGACGTCTACCCGATGCTCGACATCGCCGCGTTCAAGGGCGGCAACCGCGGCTACACCTTTACCGCCGCCCAGCGGGCCCGCTACCAGGCCGCGCTGGATGCCAGCGCCACTCCCCCACCCGGCGCCGGGCCGCTCAGCACCTACCTGGGTGAGTTCCTGCTGGCCAAGTGCTTCTTCTTCCTCGCCCTGATGCGCCCCACCGACCCGGACGCCCGCCCGGACAAGCACACCAAGTGGCACTACCGCCGTGCCCTTTTCCGCGAAGGAGTGAATCAGTATGAGCAGACCGGCACGATCGACACCGGCACCTTCCCCACCCTCGCCGCCTTCGCCCGCCGCGCCGGTCGCGAGCGCGCGGACCGTTCGTGACCGCGACTACCTCCTGGACCGGCACGGCGTCATCTTCAAAGTCATCGGCGACATCCATCCCGAAGGCCACTATCTCGGCTACGTGAAGTACCACCCCGACCCGGCCGGTGACCGCCGCCTCTTCGGCGCCACCTACCGCCAGAACAGCGTCGTCGCCAAGTCCTTCGGCATCCTCGCCGACCGCCCCGAGTGCTACCTGTACTCACCGCTCCTCGGCTGCGTCATCACCGCACTCCCCCGCCAGGACGTCGTCCACCACTACTCCGCCCGCCACGCCCTGCGACGCCTCCGCGAAGACCAGGACCTCACCCGTCAGGCCGGGGCCGGCCGCGACCTCCTGGCGCTCATCGAGCACCTCGTCCGCGCCCGCCAGGACCACCACTTCGGCGTCACCGGCAGCTTCCTCGTCGGCTGCCACAACGCCCGCTCCGACATCGACCTCGTCTGCTACGGCTCCGCCGGCTACCACGCCGCGCAGCAGCTCTTCGCCAACCATCGCCTCATCCGCCCCTACGCCGGCGACGACCTCACCCGCCTCTACCTGCGCCGCGCCAAGTACATGGCCGGCAGCAGCTTCGACGCCCTCATCCGCCAGGAGCAGCGCAAGCTCCAAGGCCTCACCCCGGACGCCGACGCCCACATCAACTGCGAACCCTTACGGGCCGACGACGACGCCGCGTTCGGTCAGACCACGGCCAAGGAGATCGGCGACGTCGCACTCCTGGCCCGCATCACCGACCACGCCCAGGGTCTCGCCACACCCGCCCTGTACGGCATCGACGTCACCACCATCCTGTCCGCCACCATCGACGACCCCGACCGCCTCGCCCGCCGCGTCACCCACCTCCGCTCCTACCTCGGCGCCTACACAGGCGCCTTCCGCGCCGGCGACACCGTCCACGTCGCCGGGAAACTCGTCCACCTCCGCGACGGCGACCACACCACCCTCGGCATCGAACTCACACCCTGGAACGTCGGCACCTCCTACCTGGCCAACCTCACCCGGTAGACACAAGAGCCCGGACTCCGCACACCAGCGGAGTCCGGGCTCTTCTCGTTGGACGGGGCGCTTGCACCCCTCAGGGGTCTTCGCGCGGCAGGGCTCGTTGTCTGCGAACGAAACAAGTCGTGCTTTCCCCCTTGCGATCGTCCCGGGACGGCATCGCGGGCATGCCCGATGTACAGGCCGTCGAGTGCGAGGGTGCTGCAAGGCCCGGATGTGTGGGGCTTCTGCATGCCGGGAGTACGCGGCCGGGGCAACGCGCCGACGCAAGCAGGGAGCTCTGTATGCAGTGACGCGGGCCTGGCATGGTCTTCACGGCCTGCATGACACCCGGAGCAGAGCAGCTCGCTACCGCCCTCATCCAACCGGCAGGAGGAGAGGGATCGTCGTTCGGACCGAGGCGCACCCCAAGGCGTCGTGCGTCGTCGAGGTGGATCGTGCTGTCGCTAGAAGTAGTCGGATCCGACCCTGGCGTAGAAGCTGTGCGAGGCGATGGAGTGTGCTGATGACACGTCATCGCAGCCGGCAGCTCCGCAGAATCGCCGACCGAACCGCTCGCCCTCAGCGTTTACCCCCAAGAGCCGCCCTGAGGCGCCTCTCGGTACTCCGATCGCGGGAGGGAGCGCGGAGGGTCGGGTTTGCTGGCTCCCCGTGGCGGGCGGCGCCTGCCCAGCCGGGTTCTCCGCCTCGTCGTTCGTTGGACTGGGCCCGGAAGGTCGAGCTTGCGTCGGTCGTCGTCTTGGCCCTGCTGTCTCCTCTCATCACCGCCGCCGGTATTTGGTACTCCAACAATCAGGTCAGCGAGCAGCTGCAGATCAGGAGCGCGGAGCTGCGGTTGAGCCGGGAGGGGCAAATAACCGACCGGTACACCCAGGCCGTGGAGAACCTCGGCGCCAGCTCGATGGACGTTCGACTCGGCGCGGTCTATTCACTCCAGCGCATCATGGAAGATGCCCCTGGCGACCAACCGGCGATCAGCAACGTCCTGGCGACCTACGTGCGCACCCACGCCGTGTCTGAGGCGAAGGACGAAGCGGCAGCGTCACCGGACGTGCACGCAGCCCTCGCCGTCCTCGCCAATCGCGACAGTGCCCACGACGGCACCTTCACCCTCGATCTTCGCCGAGCACACCTCTCAGGCATCGAACTGTCTTCCACTTACAGAACGCGGGAGTCGATCGATTCCGGAGCGAACTTCGCCAGAGCGGACCTCCGTGACGCGAACCTGGCAGGGGCGAGCCTGCGTCACGCTGACCTACGCCATGCGGACTTGCGAGGCACGGACCTTGTCGACGCCGACCTGAATTCTGCTGACCTGCGCGAGGCGACAGTGGACTCGGGGTTACGTCACGCGCACCTGACAGGAGCTGACCTTTCTCACCAACTCCTCCCGATGTTTGACCTGAGCGGTGGCAAGCTTTCGGGGGCGGACTTGTCCCACGCGTGGCTGAGGGAAGCGGACCTCTCCCGTGCCTTCCTCGTGCAGGCGGACCTTCGCCATGCGGATCTGAGGGGGGCGGATCTCGACCGAGCGTACTTGGAGAAGGCTGACCTGACCGAGACGAAGGGCCTGAAGGTCGAGCAGGTGACTGCCGCCTTGATCACCTCGAGTACCAAGCTCCCACCCCATCTCGCTCAGGACCCCGCGGTCAAGAAGCGCATCGCCGAAGGCGATGCTGAAGTCGAAGAGATCACGGGGCGCTGAATGGGGAAGCCGTTCCCAGGCCGTCGCTGTGGCTGGCCCCACCACTCAGCACGCCGCCTCAACCTCTGAGATCGGGCCTCGGGGCGGCTCCCGCACGGAGCCGTCCCGCCTACCTCGTGTCCCGATTGGCGCTGCGCTCTGCCTGTCTGACCGCGACCTCCGTTGCGTCGAGCAGCGGTGCACCGGAAGCCCTCGGGACTTGCAGCGTGCCGACGCTCCCAGCGGGCACTGCGGCCAGTAGGGCAAGACGCCCGGCCAGCTGCCCATGGCATCGACAGCGACCGTGCCTGGGGCGTTCCTCGCACTGGCACGGAACGCAAGGTCGCACGCCCTTTGCAGAGTGGAGAGCCGGCACGCGGGGCCTGCGGGCCCGCTGTGGTCGCTTCACAGACGATCGCGCATCGGCGGACCTACCCGTGCCGCACAATGAATACCGATGTCAGTCATAGCGGCAAGTCAGGGGGCCAGGGGGCGCGGTGGCACTAGTACACGTTCACGGAATCGGAAATCGGAGCGCCGATGCGGTGGGGCGCTCCGCCGTCCTGCGCGACGAACTGTTGCGCCGTCACCTGCTCCCGGCGACCGGCCACTCCCCCGGCGCTCTGCTGTCCAGCCCTTGGTGGGGTGAGCTCATCGCTGAACCGGCATGGGCGTGGGCCTCGTTGGCCCCGGACGAGCTGGAGCCACTGGGCGGGGAGGGGGAAAGTCCTCTGGTGGAGGCCATCGCGGAGGTGCCGGCGGACTGCTCCGCCGCTGGTCAAGACTCCGAGAAGGTTCTGACTGCGATCGCCCGCGGCTCGTTGCAGAAGGCGATCGACCTCCTTGCGCTGGCGGGCGACGATGAGGAGGTGGAGTCCAGCGACTTCGCGGAACTGGTGGCCTTCTGCTCTCGGGCTTCGGCTTACTGGGCCGAGAAGACCGATGAGGGAGCTCGAGGAGACGGGGCGGCTTTCTTCGCATGGCTTGGTGAAGTCCGCGAGGACGAGGCGTTCCTCGACCGTCTCCACGACGAGGTGGCCGATTGGGAGGGCTGCACGAGCCCTAGCCCAGCTCACGAACGCGGTCCGACCTGGGAGAGCCTTGGCGTCGCCGGCGGCCTGCCCGACCGCGCTGTCCGCGCGGTGCACCGGCTACGGGCTCTCCACGTCGCCAATCGCACACGTCCGTTGGCCCGGGGCGTTCGTCGCTGGGCCTCCCGTCCAGCAGCCTTGCTGATGGGTGACGTTATGGGCTACTTCGCCGAGCGTGGCTCTCCAGATGAACCCGGTCTGATCGTGGAGCGGATCGCAGACGCGCTCGACGAGGCGGCGGCGGACGCCCGACAGCGGGCGGAGCCACTGATCGTCCTCGCGCACAGCATGGGCGGGAACATCGTCTATGACGTGCTCTCCTACTTCCGGCCCGATGTGAACGTTGACCTGCTCGTCACGGTCGGCACTCAGGTCGGCCTCTTCGAGGAACTCAAGCTCTTCGCCTCCAGCGACCGCACGGTGCCGAACCCAAGTCGCGGCAAGGTCGCCGCGCTGCCGAACATCCGACGATGGCTCAACGTCCTGGACCACTCTGATCCTCTGGCGTTCGCGGCCAAGCCCGTCTTCGCCGGGGTGCAGGATCTGGTCTTCCGTACAGGGGCCTGGTGGGCCCACGGAGCCTACCTCTCGTCGTGCGACTTCCACGCCCGGCTGGCGCGAAGGGTGGAGAGGCCGGTATGACCACGGTGTGGGAGAGCAGCCACCAGGGGCCGGCCGCCCATGCGCTGGTGATCGGGGTCGGCGACTACGACTGGTTTCCAGGCGGTCAACGGCACAAGAAGCGCAAGGGCGACCGCATCTCACGCGAGTTCGGCCAGCTCTCCTCTCCCCCGGCGTCCGCCCGCGCGCTGTGCGAGACACTGCTCGAGAGTTTTCGGGACCTGCCCGGTCGGTTGTCGCTCGGCAGTCTTGAAGCGGTCGTCTCGGCCAGGGAAGAGGTGATCCTCAAGGGAGACGACGGTGACGAAGTGCCGCTTGGGCCGGCCACGTTCGCCGGGCTGGAGGATGCCTTTCACACCTGGTACGACCGGTGCGACGAGCACCAGGACAATGTGGCGCTGTTCTTCTTCTGCGGCCACGGAGTGCAGGTGGGACGTGGCCCTCAAGCCCTCCTGCTGCAGGACACCGGCGAGAACGTCCATGACTACTTCCGCAACGCGGTAGACCTCCACGCCCTGGTGACTGGCATGGAGCAGAACACGGCCCAGAAACAGTGCTTCTTCATCGACGCCTGCCGTTTCGCTCCTGAACAGCTGCACCAGGTCGGAGAAGTGCGCGCCGGGCGGCTGTTGACGCCGCCCGGCAGAGTCCGTGACCGTGACCGGGTCGTCGTTCACTCCACCCGCCCGGGCACCAAGGCACACGGCCCGGTGCAAGGAGTCACCCCCTTCACCGACGCAGTGCTGCGAGCCCTCCTGACGCCCGAGTCGGACGAGGAAGGCTCCGCATGGGCCGTGACCACCGAAACCATCGGGAAGTTCGTCCGCAAGCTCATGTCCTGGCCCGGCTTGCGGCCAGGCGAGACGCCCCTTCCCGAACAGCGCTGCGACTTCTCCTCGCTGAGCACGAGCCAAGGCGGCGTTCTCTTCTCATTCGAAGAGGCCCCGCCGGTCCCGTTCCACTTCGACACCTCTCCCGGCGAGAGCCTGTCCGAAGCCGAATGGGCCCTTCTGGGCCGGGAACCGCGAGAACTGCATGCATCTCGCCGGCCGATGGCCGGCCCCTGGATCGGGGACGGCCCAGTGGGCCCGGCACGGGTGGAAGTCTCCTTCGCCGACGGCCGCTTCCTGGGCCGGGGAGACGACATCTGGATGCAGGCACCCTGCCGTGAGCGGACCGTGGAGGTGCGAGAGCTGTGAGCCCAGCACACCTCGACATCGTGGCGCCCGTGGTGTCCGGGGCCAGACCAGGCACGGTCGTCGGAGCGGCTGAGATCCTCGACAGCGGAAACCGCCGCCTGGGGCGGGTCGCGCTGAGGGCGGAGATGTCCACCGTCGTGGAGATCCCGCGCGGGGAACGGTGTCTGGTGCACGGTTGGTCTCCCTATCTCTCCGTTCCGTCAGTTGTCGTGACCGGTGGCCACACCCGGCGGGTGGTGCTCTCCCCGCGGCGTGGGAACGGGACGGAACCGGGTGCTGGCACGCCTGGCCGGACCGGGAGCGGATGGGTTCGGCTGTGGACTCGGGAGCAGGACGGCCAGTGGGCCGTGCAGAGCCCGGAAGCGATGGCGAGCGGCGAGGCCGCGACGGTCGCCACCCCACTCGGCGAGCCGGTCATCCTGCAGGTTGGTGGCAGCCGTCGGTATCCGGTCTGCACACGGGTCCCCGAGGGGTCACTGTTCACGCTGCGGCCGGCCGAGGAATGGCTGGGCGGCCGGGTGGACGTCCGCCCCGTCGCTGATTCGGGCTTCACCCTGCTCGAGGCACTTCGGCACGCGGAGTGGGGCTGGGCAGCCGTCATGCAGCAGGTCTGGTGGGACGACCCCGGCGTACACGGCGACCTGCTCTTCGACCTGGCGGTGGCCTATTTCGCGTGCCGACGCGGCGACGTGGAACGGATCGCCCGCTGGCGGGACAGCGCCGTCCGCCATGAAGCCGGTTCAGCCAGAACGGATGTCCTGACCATCGACGTGTGGCTCGCCCGGCGCACAGGTGGACTGCCCACCAAGATCCTCGCCCGCCTCGCCGACGCTGGAGGCGCCCCACTGGTTGCCGAAGGCCTCGACCTGATCGCAGCGGAACTCGCCCGGCACCCGCACGACGCGCGCTCGAAAGCAGCTGAGGCACTGCGTCGCAGACTGGCCCCTCACCAGCACGCGTCGGTGCCGTCGTCACTCTCTTCCTTCACCGCAGCCAACCCGGAGCAACCGGAACTCCGGCCCGCCAAGAGGGACCTTCCCGGCGAGGCCCTGTCTTTCAAAGTGAAGAGGGACTCGGACGAGGCCCAGATCCAGTGGCGTGCACTCACCCATGGCCGAGAAGAGGACGACTACTACGCCCCAGTCGCCGCAGAGGCAGTCCGAGCCGTACGCGAGCCGGACCAACTGTTCATCGAGCCAACGGACTTCGCTCAATGGCTGATCGTCGAGAACGAGGACCCCATGGTGCTCTGGCGACTCTCCCGCGCGCTACTCGACACCGAGGCGGCCGCAGAAGTCTCCATCGTTCCGGGCCGCGACGCCATTGCAGTTGCGCTCGCGGGCCTACGGCCCACCTCCGTGGCCGCCCTCCTCGCTGCCCTCCTGAGACAGGGCAGGACCCAGCGCCTGGAACTCAGCGTGGGCAGCACACACGGAGTGCTGGACGTCACCAACGCCCCGCTCGCAGAGCACGTTCTGGCTCAGCTTCTGCGAGTGGCCCCTCCCACGCTGCCGTAGTGGCAGATGCTGACGATCGCCCCCGCCTCGCCACAGCCGTCGAACGGTCCCTGATCATCATCTGAGCCGGTGGCCGGCCGGAGCGCACTGCCAGTGCCTCAGGCGTTGGGGGGTGGGGGAGCTATCACGCCGTGATAACTCCCCCACCCCCCAACACACCTACACCGGGGCGAGCATGTGGCCCGGCTGCTCCGAGGCCGTCGGGCTGCGATCGGCACTGGCCGGGGACGGCCTGCGCTGAGCTGCTTCCGACAGGCCGTGCTTGTCTTGCGCTGGTTCATCGACGGCACCCGCTTTAGCCCAACTCGCCTGTGAAAACGCCCTGTCGACCCCAACCACCTAAGGCTGGCCCTTCTGTGGCTCGCCGGTCCGTCCGCGGTGCGAGCACGACACCACTTGTGCCGCCACCGCGCCTGATCGACACCCTGACCGCCCTCGCTGCAGAGCTGGGTGTCCCGATCCTGTTCGATCTCGGCTACGAGAATACCGGCGACTGCTTTCGCCATCCGGCCATGAAGCCCGCAGGGGCCGAACTGACCGAAGTCCAACAGGCCTAGAACGAGGCCATCCGCTGTGTCCGCGGCAGGTGCGAGCGGACCAACTCTCCACGGGGAACCACCTTCAGGGCTCTGCGTCGGGTCAGCCTCGCCCTCAGCCGCAGCACGAAGGTCGCATCCGTAGCCCTCGTTCGGCTCCAACTCAAGTATGGCCGAGCCTTCTGAAGGTCTCACTGCCCGCCGAGTCGGAGCACAACAACCACGTACAGGCTCACAGACACCGTCAGAAGCCGAAGGCTGAGAAGCGTGTGGACGATGAGGTCACGCCCCGGGGGGGCCAGGCCGAGATGGGCCCGGGCCGCACGGCTCAACCGGGGCTCAGGGACACCCCGCGCAACGTTCGCGTCCGCTTTCTCGACCGTGCGTCGCAGTCCCTGCGGCTTCTCTCGGTCGTGATGCCGAGGCGCACACCATGCGCGTCGCACACCACGAGGGCGCGGTATACGCGGCCGTACGAGAAGGTCGTCAGCAGTCAGACCGTGGTGATTTCGGTTCAGGACGCACCGTTCGCCGGTCAGGGCGCGCGCAGTTAGCTCGACGACGAGTGCTGGAACGGGGCCTGCTCCGACCACCCCGCTCAGACGCGCGCCCAGCACGCCTACCTCCGCTGGCGGAACAAGAACGCCCGCCACCCCGACGTGCTGGCCGCCCAACGACGCGAGCGCGCCCGCATCCGTAGTGAGAAGGGCATCCGCTGGCGCCGGCGACCGGCGAAAGCCGCGTGACCATGGGAACAACACCGGCGACACTGACGCCATGACCGTTGATCGTGAAGCAGTCCAGGCCAGCTGGAATCGGACCCGTAATCACCTCGACACCGCCCGGGTCCACCTGACGGGCCTGCCGAACATCGACCTGTCAACAGCGCTGGAGTTCCTGGAGCACAACGAGTTGGAACTGGCCTTCGACTGTCTCGTCGATCTCGGTCACGATCTCGCCCTGCCGCTGACCTTCTGGCAGCACCTCGACCGAGCAGCTCGTGAGATGCGGCTCTACAGCGACGCGCTGCACACACCCCATCTCACGGTTGCCGACCTCTGCCGCCGCCACCTCGCAGCTGCCTCCGAGCAGGAGTAATCCCCGTCAACCCGGCGAACTTTCGCGGTCAGAGCACTAGGCGGGGACGTCGCTGCTGCAGGCCCAGCGGCCGTTCGAAGGCCGAGGCTCGTCTCCGGACTTTCACCGAACACTTGGTGTTCGGTGAGGGAGCCAGCTCCTCGCGTTCGGAACGGCCCCCGAGTCTCGGTATCACGGCGTGATAATTCCCTGTCCTGTAGCGACTGACCGCCCGCACTCTGGGCGGACATCACGGCGTGATACTCCAGGGGCCGGACTCCATCGAGCGGCGGGGCCGTGAGCCCCCAGGAGCCTTCCTGGGTTCGAAGTGCAGGCCGGCATGCGATTGAGACTTCTCGGCATGTCTGGCAAGTGGGTGAGCGCTGCCGGGTGGTCGTGAGGTGGCATGGCCCTCCCGCGGCGGTCAGGTCAGGAGTGCGGTGAGGGCGGTCGCCATGGTGGTGGCGAGGGTGAGGACGGTGGCGAAGGTGACGGCTGCCCGGTTGAGGGCTGCGGGGTAGGAGGCGCCGTCGAGGCGGGCGAGCTTGCCCGCGCCGGCGGCTGCCAGCAGCGCGACGAGGATGACGAGAGTGGTGGCGAGGAGGACGACGGCGACGCTCACGACAAACTCCGTTCGTAGCATGGGGTGTTGACGTAGACAAAGGTCTCGTCGTCGGTGTGCGCCATGGTTCGCAGCGACGAAGATGAACACTGGCGAACACATCACCACCTGGGGGCAAGCACGTGCACGAGCGGACCAGCCGAACGCCGGACGAGGCTCTGACCGAACTGCGCAGGAAGCTGGAGAACGGGCTAGACCGGATGCGGCTGAACAAGACGCAGCTCGCCGGCCGGGCAGGTCTGAGCCGTACGACCGTGCAGCAGGCGTTCCAGTCAGGTGGACCGGTGCCGTCGGGACAGACGGTTGTGGCACTGGCCCGGGCGCTGAAGCTTCCGGAGGGCGAGCTGCTGGAGTTGCAACGGGACGCCGACAAGGGGAGCGAGGTGCCGGGGCCGGGGAAGCCGATCGGCCAGTGGGAGCCGCACGCTCTCGAGGTGCACCCGGCCGGCACCACCCCCACCAGTTCCGGTACGCCGCAGCAGCGTCTCCTGCCAGGGTATGTAGAGCGCGAACACGATCGGGTGCTGGCGGAGGCAGTGCGGGAGGCTGGCCAGGGCCGCAGCGGGATGCTGGTGCTGGTCGGTGAGTCCTCGACGGGGAAGACGCGGGCGTGCTGGGAGGCCGTGCAGCCTCTCGCCGAGTCGGGGTGGCGGTTGTGGCACCCCTTCGACCCGACCCGCGCGGCAGCGGCGCTGAAGGAGCTGCACCGTGTGGGGCCGCGCACGGTGGTGTGGCTAAATGAGGCCCAGCACTACCTCGGTGATCGGGAGACCGGTGAGCGGATCGCGGCAGCCGTCCACGCGCTGCTCGTCGAGCCGGAGCGCGGGCCGGTGTTGGTGCTGGGCACCCTGTGGCCCGATTACTGCAAGCAGTACACGGCCCTCCCGGCTGCGGGTGAGGAAGATCCGCACAGCCGGGTCCGGGAACTCCTCGCCGGACGGACGGTGAACGTCCCCGACGCCTTCGACACCCCCGCCCTGGCCGCCGCGCACGCACTGGCCGAGAACGGTGACGTGTTGTTGGCCGACGCCCTCACCCGCACACAGAAAGACGGCCGGTTGGCCCAGGACCTCGCCGGAGGTCCCGCGCTCCTGCAGCGCTACCGCACCGCGAGTCCCGCCGCCACAGCGCTCCTCGAAGCAGCGATGGACGCCCGTCGCCTCGGCGTCGGCCTCCACCTGCCACAGGCCTTCCTCACCGACGCAACCGCGGACTACCTCCACGACGACGACTGGGACCAGCTCACCGACGACTGGGCCGAACAGGCCTACGCCGAACTCGCCCAACAAGTACACGGCAAACAGGCCCCCCTACGCCGCGCAACACCCCGACCTCACCGGCACCCGACCGGACCCTCCACATCTCCCGACGACCGCTCACCGCAGATAGCGGGGCCAGTGTTCCGGCTCGCCGACTACCTCGAACAACACGGAGCCACCTCCCGGCGGCACCTCTGCCCGCCCGCCTCCTTCTGGCACGCCGCCCTCACCCACATCACCCACCCCGACCACCTGCAAAACCTCGCCCATGCAGCCGAGGTCCGCCTCAGACTGCAATGGGCCTATGGCCTCCGCCGGCAGGCTGCCGAACGCGGCAACGCCTTTGCCCTGCAGCGTCTGGCCGAGTTGCGGGAGGAAGCTGGTGA
>NZ_AUFD01000038.1:0-20157 GCF_000426325.1 Streptomyces sp. CNS606 | reverse complement strand
GATGGCCACCGGCTGATCGGAGTCGGCGGTGAGCAGCGTGTACTCCGGCCGGGAGCCGTACGTCGTCTCGTGCCGGGTGTAGAGCAGGGTGATGCCGGGGGCGAGGAAGCAGGAGGCGGTGCCATCGGGGTAGCCGCGCCAGCGCCGCTCATCGCGCAGCAGACCGCTCTTGCCGGTGTCCAGGAGGTAGGCGTCGGCGGGGGCGCGGTGAGCAGCGTCGCGCGCCGCGTCGACGGCGAGGTGAGCGAGTGCATCCTCGAGGCTCTGCAGGGGTGCCATCGGCCGTACGGGGCTGGCCACGTGCCCGGTGGTGCGGTACCGGGCACGCAGCGGGGCACAGGCGTCCCGGGCGATGCCGTCGAGCAGGACGGCGGTGACAAGGCCGGTGGCGCCGGCGGCCAGGAGCCGGCCGTGGCCGGCGACGCGGGCCGGGGCCAGACGGTGAGTGGCGTATGCGGCGATCGCGCCGGCGGTGATCGCGGCCACCGCGCCGGCGCCGTCGGCGAGAGAGCTGGCGGCCTGCCGGGCGGTTCCGCGCGATGTGCCGGTGGCCGAGGTGCTGGTTGTCATCGTCTCGTTCCTCTCATCGTTGGGCCCCTGCGCGGGGTTGGCGCAGCGGGAAGCATCCCGGCCCGCCGACACAGGTCGGCGGGCCGGGATGCTGTTTCGTGAAGGGCCAGGGCGGAGCGGGCCGCCCCGGCGGGAAGCGGTGCGGTCACGTAGGGACCTCGCCGAAGATGTCCAGCTGCTAACCCTCCGCACGTCGGCGGGCGGCTTCGGCGCGGCGAAGCGGAAATCGTTCCTCGTGGCAGCAGATGCAGGTGCCCCACACCTTCACCGGTGTATCCGGCGGGCTCCAGGCGCCCCCATTCCTCCCACCACTCCTGACCGGTCTCGGTGATCCCGGTGAGGATCGTGGCGACGACCCAGCCGCGGAACCCAGTGCGGCGGTGGCCGGGCTGCTCCCCGGAACGGCCGTGGAGCTTCACCGCGGCGCCGGGCTTGTAGGGGCAGTGCGGCGAGAGCGGGCCCCCCTTGGCCCAGGCGAAGGCGTCGTGCAGGTGGGCGGGGATGTGGTCGGGAACCTGGTGCGGCAGGCGCGGCGCGGGGCTCACCGCCGGGCCTCACACCCGGCCGGAAATCCCCGCGAGTAACTTCCGACGTCCCCGTCCCCGCTCGGAACAACGGGCCCGGACGCGGGCGCAACGGTGGGCATCCAACGCGCTGCACACGATGTCGGCGTGGTCGAACGCGAGCTGCGGCAGGGCGTCGGCCGGCCACCAGCGGGCAGAGCGGGCGTCGTCGGCCGCGGTGATCGGGGTTCCGGCGGCGACGGCGGCGAGGTAGGCGACGGTGACGTACCTGCCGCGCGGGTCGCGGTCGGGGCGGTCGAAGGCGCCGAGCTGCACTAGGTCGGCGGTCTGGACGTGCACGCCTGTCTCTTCGGCGAGTTCGCGGGCGGCTGCCGGGCGGCTTGTTTCGCCGGGGTCGACGTGGCCGCCGGGGAGGGCCCAAGCGCCCTCGTGGGGCGGCCAGTCGCGCTCGATCAGGAGAACGTCGCCGTCGGGTGTGACGACGACGGTGTCGGCGGTGTAGCGGATGGTCTCGACGGTGTCGGTCATGGCGGTCTCCGATCCGGTTCGGTGCTGCGGGGCAGGGCCGGGACTGTCCGGTCCTCCGCACCGCCCCAGCCCGACGTCGCAGGGCGGGGCGGCACGGGGGGGGGGCCGTCAGGCGGGTGAAGCGCGTTGACGCGTGCGGCAGGCGGCAGGCGGCAGGCGGTCCCCGCGGCGGGGTGGACGGCGTTCCTCACCGGCGCGGCCGTTGATGCTGCGCGGGGTCGGGGGCGGCCGAACAGCGCGTGCGCGGACTACTTGGTGGCCGCGATGAGTGCGGCGACGGTCTCGCAGCCGTGGTGCCAGGCCTGGTCTGTTAACTGCACTATCGGGTGGAACTGCTCGCCCAGAGGGCCGTGATTCGTGACCATTCGGGGATGCACGAGACTCCTTCGCTTCATCGCGATCTGATTAACGGGCGGGTACGGCTGCCCCGGGTTGGGGCGGTGGTGGCGGGCCCAACGCCGTCGCTGCCGTGGTTCGTGGTGGATGCCGCCGACCGGGAGGTCGAGCCGGTCAGCAGGTACCTGCGGGACCGGATGTTGGGCGACGCCAGCCCCGAGACCTGCCGGAGCTACGCGTACGACCTGCTGCGGTGGTACCGGGTTCTGTGGGCCCTGGACGTGGGATGGGAACAGGTCACCGAGGCGGAAGCCATCGCCCTGGTGGGCTGGCTCCGCCACGCCCGCAACCCTCAGCGGCAGCGTCGGCGCCCCGGCAGCCCGCAGGCCGGATCGGTGAACCCGAAGACCGGAAAGCCCAGACTGCGGGCCGGATACGCGCCCTCGACGATCGCCCACAACCTGACCGTGGTCCACGGCTTCTACGCCTTCCACATGCACTTCGGCCGTGGTCCGGTGCTCAATCCCGTCCCGGAGAATCACGCCCGCCGGGCCGCGCTGTCCCACAGGTCGCCACTGGAGACCAGGGCTGAGCATCGGCGGGGCCGGCTGCGGCCGAAGGTGACCGTCCGCCAGCCGCGGGCCCCTTGACAAGCGCCGGGTCGAACTGGGGTCCTGCGGCCGACCCTACGGGACCTCCTGCGCGCACGAACACGCCTGCATCCGCTGCCCCATGCTGAGCCTCGACCCCAAGATGCTGCCACGGCTGGACGAGCTGGAGCAGGACCTGGTCGAGCGCCGCAAGCGGGCGGTCGCCGAAGGCTGGCAAGGTGAGATCGAGGGCACCGACCTGACTCTCACCTTCCTGCGCGGGAAGCGCGGGCAAGCCCAGCGCTTCCCGCGCAGCGGGACCGTTGACCTCGGGATTCCTCAGCCAAGGGCCGAGGCGCCAGGCGGGTGATGGGGCGGCAGAGGAGAACACCGCGTCGCTGTCAGTGGTTGACGCGATACTCCTCGCATGTCCACAGGTACTGAAGACTGGCTTGCTATCGAACGCGTGCGGCGGAGGAAAGACCTGGTCAAGCGCAAGGAAGCACTCACACCGATGCTCCGGGAAGGGCTGGCATGGCCCTTCCCGGACAAGGTCAACAAACTGAGCGAGGACGTCGTCAGCACGGCAGTGCTGGGCAAGAGCCCGAACGAGAGCGGTGCGCGCATTTACGTCCTGGAGTTCCGTGGGCCGGGGCAGTACGTGAAGCTCGGCTCGGTCGATCAGAACTATCGGCGCCGAGTGTTGCAGCACCGGCGCATAGCCCGCGTCCACCAGTACGCCCTCGTGGATGCTTGGTTCTCGCCCCACGTTCCCAACCCCACCGAACTTGAGGGCGCTCTCAAGAAGTTCCTTCGCATCACTCACGCACAACAGGACGGCGAGTACTTCATCGGGCTGGATTTCGACCATGCCGCTGGCGTTGCGGGACACCTCACCGGCAGCCCGTGAAGTCCTGGTCAACGAACCCCCTCTGAATTAGTGCAGAGAAGGTCCAGTTTGTTGGCGCCGTTCATTCCGTGCGCGGCGAGCCGGTAGAAGGAGGTCTTGCCGGTGTGGTCGGCGAGGCGCTGGAGGAGGCCGTCGGGCACGCGGCGGTCGGCGGCGTAGTGGGTGAGGGCGGAGACGGCCAGGGCGGCGGCGGTGGCGCCGGGGTGCAGCCGGACGCCGAGTGCGCGGGAGCCGATGAGGAGGGAGGCGGCTTGGGTGGCGGTGTAGGTGGCGCAGTGCCAGGCGCAGGCCCGGCGGCCGGCGGCGGTGCCGTGGACGGTGCCGTCGTCGCCGGTGACGGGTGCTGCGTCGGTGGCGCCCTTGGTGCGGGCGCAGTGGTCGGACTGGATCCAGTGGTCGCCGATGTCAGCTCCGGCCCGCATGAGGGCGGAGACGGCGGCGAACTTCGCGGCTGGGGTGGTCATCGTGGTCTCCGATCCGGTTCGGTTCTGCGGGGGCAGGGCCGGAACTGTCCGGTCCTCCGCACCGCCCCAGCCCGACGACGCGGGGCGGGGCGGCACGGGGAGCCGTCAGTCGGGCTGCCGGTCGACGACCGGGCGGTGGAGGTCGCGGTGGTGGACGGTGTGGCCGCGGTGGCGGACGGCGGCGGCCCGCAGCGACCCGTGCTGAGAGATGCGGTGGCCCGCGGCCAGGGCGGCGCTTGGGGCGCGCAGGGCAGCCTGTCCGGTCCTCGCCGGGTGGACGAGGGCCAGGCAGAGCGTGAGGTCAGCGGAAGGTGCGGACTGGCAAGGCGCGCCTCCCGGGTGGGAAGCGCGCCGTTGCGTGATAGCGGTCAGGCGGCCTCTTCGCCGGTGTCCTCCGGCCGGGCGCCGAGGGCCACCTTCGAGGTCTTTCCTTCCTTGATCCGGTGGATCTGGCCCTTCTTCTCCAGCTTGTTCAGCACGTTCGCGAAGGTCGACTCCGCGACTCCGCTTGCAGCCTGGAGCTGGCCCCGTTCTACGTAGTCGATGTCGTCGGGGTCGACGTCGTCGCCCTCGTCGACCATGTCCACGTACATGGGGTCGGATTCATCACGGAGGGCGGCGAGGACCTTCTCCTCTGACGTGAGCTCCTTGGCCTTGGGGAGGTCGACACCGGCGAACGACATCCCGGCCTCGCCGGTCTCGTCTTCGCCGTCCTTCTCCTCGAAGCCGGGGATGGGAGTCATGGCCAGCTCCTCCATGCGGGCCTGGTCGCCCCACCAGGGGACGTCGACTGGGTCCATGATGTTCTCCGGCCGGATGTGCTCGGTGGCGTCTTCGAGGTTGTCGATGCGCATCATGCCGGCGCGCCCGCCCGGTGCCGCGACGTAGCCCAGGCCGAAGGTGCGGCGGGGGTCGGACTCCTCCATGGTCGGGTCGTAGACCAGCGCGTCGTCCTCCTCCACCCATACCGGCGGGATGAGAGAGGGGTCCAGCCCGTCGAAGCCGGGGGGAAGGTCGCCCAGGTTCACCTGGTCGCTGTCGGTGCGCAGGATGATCCAGGTCCCGCCGGCCAGGAGGTTGGCTCGGATTGCCTGCTCTCCGCCCAACTGGTCCAGGTTCACGGTCTGGTTGATCAGGACCCAGGGCATGCCCATGGAGCGGGTCAGCGAGGCGCCATCCTTGACGATCTTGATGGCCTCCTTGCGGTTGGGTGCTCCCGGGGCCAGCATCTGGGCTGCCTCGTCCAGGATCGTGGCGCAGTACGGCCGCATCGCGGACGGCTCGAAGTTCTTCAGTTCCAGGCGGGCGGCCTCTTCGATGCGGTGCTGGAGGACCCACCAGGACAGCCGCATGGCGCCCAGGGCGCCGGACTGCGTCAGGCCGCTGTAGGCGGCCATCTTCGGGATCGCGGGGTTGCTGGCGCCCTTGGGGTCGCCGTAGATCTGGGCCATCTTGTTGGCGTGGTAGGCCAGGCTGATCATCTGGCCCGTGCCTCCCTTGCCGGAGCCGGTGGTACCGGCGATCACGGCGTGGAGGGCGCCCAGCTTCGGGTCGAAGAGCTGGATGCGTGCGGGGAAGCCGGAGACGATCTTCCCGATGTTGACCCAGCCGCCCGGGGTGGCCTTCAGGGAGTCAAGGCCCTGGAAGTCGTGGCCGGCCTCCAGGGGGTTGTGGTCCATGAGGCGGATGATCGCGCGGCGCGGGTCGCGGCGTCCCGGCTCGTAGGAGACGAGGTCGATGGAGCGGCGCAGCGCTCCGGCCAGCTCCCCGAGGTTGACGACGCGGGGGAGTGCGTCCAGGTCGTCGTCGGCGACGACGCGCGCGACCTGGCCGCCGGTGTTCTCGTCCTTGCCGACCTCTTCCAGGTGGGTCTTGGGCAGGACCCGTGCCTGGACGCGTTTCCAGGCGCCCTGGAGGGTGGTGGGGTCCAGCTCTGGGCGCTGGGTGTACCAGACGGTGATGAACGCCTCCCCCGAGTGGGCGCCGTACTTCATGGTGATGTCGTCGACCGAGCGGCCGAAGAGGCTGGAGACGGCCTCCTTCGACACGTTCACGGAGTCGCCCAGGGCTGCGGTGATCCGCCCCTCCCAGCGGTCCGCGTAGATCACGACGTCGGAGAGGACCTGGTTGCGGTGGCGTCCCGTCTTCGGGTCGCTGATCACGCGCCCCCAGGCCGCGATCATCTTGTCGGCCAGGGAGACAGGGCCGGGGGCGCCGGTGTTGGCCGGGGCGGCCTGCCCGGTCGGTTTTGTCTGCTCCACCTCGATCTTGCGCCTGCCGAAGACGCGGCGCAGGCGCCAGCCGGTGAAGACGACCGCGGCCCACCAGCCCAGCGACAGGATCCCGGGGATGGTGGTCGGCTCGAGGGCGCCGGCCATCAGCGCTTCGGACGCCTGGGCTCCGCCCACCTGGCCCAGGGACAGGCCCATGCCGGTGGTGAGCGTGGAGATCCCCATGGTGTCGCGGTGCGCCCGCGCGATGTCGATCCCGGGCAGCTGGTTCGCCCAGCGGCCCAGGCGGTTCATGTAGTTGGCGCCGGCGAACGTCGCACCGGCCAGGAAGCCGGCTCCGGCGTAGGCCGCGGCGTTCGGGTCCAGGTAGGGGGCCAGGATGCCCACCCCGACGGGGAGGGCGATCTGGAGCGCCGCGGCGGCGCGCTCCGCCGGCTCCGCGTTCGGCACGGTTTCGGTGATGGTGGACATCGGGGGATCTCCTGTCTGGGTACGGGGTCCGCAAAGGGAGCAAAGGGAAGCGGCCGGCCCGGGGGATGCGTTTCCCCGGGCCGGCCGCGCCGGTGGTGGGTGGTGCTATTCCTGCTCGAACCAGTCGCGGCTGACCTTCTCCAGGTCCGTGACCTCCGAGCGGTCGAAGGCTTCCTGGAACCCGGCGTGGGTGGTGCGGGCCTGGTCGCCGGCCGACTTCGCGGCCTTCGCGGTGTCGGCCGTCTTCGACGCGTAGGTGATCGCGCCCTCCGACACGCCGCGGATGAGCTTTGACAGCTCCTGGCACTCCGCCAGGGAGTCGCGGTCCACGCTCTTGGCGCCCAGCGCGTCCGCGTCCGAGGCGGTGTCGTCGGCCAGTTCCTTGATGTTGTCCGCGGCCTTCTGGACGCCTTCCGCGTTGCGGGCCAGGGCCTTCTCCTTGTTCTGGGTCTTTCTGACGAGGGTCTTGTACGTCAGTTCCGCCATGATCTTGTGTCCCTCCTGGTGCTACGCGGCGGGCGCGTAGGAGCCCTTGTCGTTGTAGAAGCGCAGTTCGGCCGGCTTGGTCTCGTCGCTGTCCACCACGGCCTTGTACAGCGGCGCGTACCTGGTCCCGATATTGGTCAGGACGACCTTGCACATCTCCGCCGCCCGCTTCGCGCTTTTGTGGAGTTCGGCGGCCTCTGCCGCCTGGGCCTTCGCCGCGTCGGCCAGCTTGGTCAGCTTCGCGGCCAGCTTCTCCCCGCCTTCGACGGCCTTGGCCTGGTCGGCCAGCTCCTGGCAGCCCTTCGCCTCGTCCTCCGCCGCGGCCTCGAGCGACTTGCACGCGTCGGCCACCTTGAGCAGGTGGTTCTCCTTGGCCTCCAGCTTGCGTTCGTACTGCTTGAAGTTGCGCAGCTCCTTGCGGCTGATCGACCCGCGGGCGGCGCCGGTGCCCAGGGTCAGCGTGTTCGCGTCGATCTCCTTGACCAGGAGGGGCTTCACGTCCGTGCTCACTCCGTCGTCTCCTCTCTCCGGCGGGGCGATGACGAGCGTCTGGCCGCTGGGCCCGGTGACCGTCGTCCCCTTCGGGTTGTCCTTGTTCGGGTCCTGCTGCTTCGCCTTGTGGTCGGTGTGCGCCTTGTCCAGCCGCGCGTGTTCCTTGCCGTTCTCCTCCTTCTTGTCCCGGTAGCCGTCTTTCGCGCCCTGCGCGTAGGCCTTCACGTGGTCAACCCCGTTACGGACCGCGGAGCCGTCACCGTGACCGACCTCCCGCGACCGCTGGAGCGGGGGTCGGTCGCCGGCCCTGTTCGAGCTGTGGCCAGCCGCCCCGTTCTTGCCGGAGGAACCGCTCGAACCGGATCCGCCGCCGCTCCCGGAGGAGCCGCCCGAGCCCTGGCCGCTGCCGCCGCCCTTCGTCAGGTCGGCCTTCGCTCCCTTGCCCTTGTCTGGCTTGTCCTTCGAGTTGCCGGACGAGTCGCCTGATGTCGATCCACCACCGTTTGCGGAGGCGCCGGCCTTTCCGTCCTTGCCAGCCTTTCCGCCGGGTCCTGCTTTTCCCGAGGAGCCGTCCTTCCCTTTATCTCCGGAGTCCTTCGACCCCTTGGGCGCGGTGTTCGTCGGTGAACCTCCGTCACCCTTTCCGCTGGCGCCACGCACACCGCCGGATCCGCCACCCCCATTCGAACCGGACGAGCCGGAGGAGCCGCGACCGCCGCCTCCGGCGGAGCCGCCGCGTCCGGTACCCGTAGAGCTCTGCCCGGCGGAATGACGTCCCGAATTTCCACCACTGTTTCTGCCGGGTTCATTATTCCCTCTACCGGTGCCTCCAGCTCCGTTTCGCGTGGGTAGCCCAGGGGATTTCGTGACCGTGGTGGTCCGGGCCTCTTTCACCTGGTGCGCGCCAGCCCTGGCTTTCTCCAGGTCCAGCCGCTTGTTCGCTGTCCCACCGCCTTTTGCCCAGCGGGTCGCGCCCGCCCGGATCAGCGTCTTGAACACACCCTCCTTGTGCCGGGCGCCGGCCGCATCGGATCCGGCCCCGGTCAGGTCCTCCGGGGCCTTGAACGACTCGCTGGTGACGCCCGGGGAGGAGCGGTCCACCGCGCCGTCGGGGTCCGCCTTCGCGGCCGGGTCGTCACCGTCCGGCCTGGCACCGGCACCGGTCGCGGTGACCGGTCGGGCGGGCTCAACCGCGGCCATCAGGGCGGCCATGATGCCGGTATCCGCGGCGGGTTCCGGCGCGGTGCTGGAGGCTGGCGTAGCGCGCGGATCGGGGGGTCCCGCGGGGACCGGGGGCGCCGTATCGGTCATCATCATTCCTCACTATCCGTGGTCGCCGATGGTTCCTTACTCCTTACCTCCCAGCGGAGAGCAGCCGACCAGGCGGACCTTGGGAGTCCGGTTGCGGTGCTCTCCGCCAGGAGGGAGGGAGTAATTAGTTACCGTGCGTAACTATGTGTCGGTCTTCTTGCCCTTGCGCGCGAACACCGCGACGGCCAGGCCGCCGCCGGCGACGAGACCCAGCAGGGCGGAAGAGTTGATCGCACCGCCCCCCGAGTTCCCGGCATCCTGGGCGTTGCCGGCGGCCTGCATGCTGGGCTCGTCGGCGGCGTCGTACTGCTGCTTGCAGTCCGCCACGACATCGCCCCTCGAGGGCGATCCGTACCCCTTGCCGATCAGGCTGGAGGAGTCCTTCACGCACTTGTCGACAGCCGCCTGGATCTTCGCGGCGGATGCGGCCGCGGCCTTCTTGGCGGTGCTCGCCTGCTCGTTCCGGATCCTCATTTCCTCCAGCTCCAGTTTCTTCATCTGGACCTGGAGCGCGGCGGCCTCCTTCTCGTCCTTCGCGACGGCAGCCGAATGGGCTTGGAACCAGATGGTTCCGCCGCCGACGATCGCCACTCCGGCCACTGCGATGGCGACCTTCCCCCGGCGGGTCAGACCGGCCTTCTTGTGTGCGGCCGGGGTTCCGTAAGGCCCTTCATCGGCGTACGGAGAAGCGCCCGGGGAACTGCTCCCGAAAGTCATTCCGGTGGCCATTCCGGCCTGAATTTCTTTGAATGCCATCTCTTCGTCCGGCGTCATTTCAGTCTCCGTTCTTACGCGCCATGTCGGAGGCCGCCGAGATGGTGGCCCCCACACTCCGGAAAGTGTTAGTGCAATGGTCATTCCACTCCCAGAACCGCACGTTCACGCCCTGGCAGGCCAACTGGGACTGAAGATAGTTCACGGCCTTCCCCCGGTCGATTGTGGTGACGTGTCCGGTGGATTCCAGAAAGGTCTGGGCCCCCCTGATGCACATACGTCCGGTGGGGGAGAAATCGAAGGACTGGCACCAGCCGTAGCGGGTGAGGACTTCGATCACCTGGACCAGGTGAAACGAGGGCTTCAAGGGGCGCGGTTCCTGCCAAAACCCCAGGTCAGCCATCGCGGACCGGATCCCCTTGGGGATCATGCGCTGGCCCCAGGTCGGGGGGTCGGGCGCCCAGATCTCCAGGGCCGACGGGATCACCGCGGGAGGTGCCGGCGCCGGCGGGGTCGTCGTACGGGAGAAGCTCCCAGACCTCGGGGATGACCCGGTCGTCGTGGGTGCCATGCTGTGCTCCTTTTCTGCGTGAGTAGACAAGCCGAGGCCCCCGGCTGATCACGCTTCAGCAGGGGGTCGTGTGCGCGCCTGAACCGCGTCGCTGATCTCCAGCCGCTCGGGCGGCGCCCGACTCGGTGCAGGGAAGACGTGCGGTCGTGGCGTAGGGCGGATGGTGCTCGGTTGTGCCTGGCCCGTTGCATCGGCGCTCGGGGCGCGGTTGCGGGCGAGCGGCCTGCCGGCCGTGGCCGCCCCCGGTCCGCGCTCGGCTGTGCGTGCGCGGACCGGGGGCGACCATGAGCGACAGGACGGGTGTGCGGGCGGTCCGGTCAGCGGACCGCGTGCTGCTTGAGGGCGACGGCGATCTGCCCGGCGCGGTCCGTGGCGATGGAGCCGCCCTCGGTCCGGACCGCGCGGGCGATGTTCGCCCGGTTCAGCGCGCGGTCTTCGGTCCGGAGTCGGTCCAGCGCGGTCCGCTCCAGGTCCGTGAGCGTGATGACCGTCCGGTCCGGCGCGTAGTCCGGTCCGCCCGTCCGGTCCGGCTGCTGCCGCGCGGTCCGGTCCGCCCCGTGCGGGATGTCGGCGGCGGGTGCGGTCCGGGCGGTCACCCCGCGGCGTGCGGGTACGGGCTGGTGCGCGGCGAGGGTGCGGGCCGTGCGGTCCGGACCGGCGTCGGTCCGCAGGTCGGGACCGGTCCGGTCCGAGGAAGCGGCCGCCAGTGCGCGGTCCGGTCCGGCCATGCGGTCCGGGCCGGGGGCGGGCCGGACCGGGGTCCGGACCGCCGTGCCCGCGTCCGGACCGCCGTGGTCCGGACCGGCCAGACCGGGGAGCGCGGTGCCCGGGTCGGTGTGGACCGGGAGGGCGGGGCTTTCCGGTCCGGACCGGTCGGTCCGAGTCAGGGTGAGGAAAGCGGGGATGTCGGCCGGACCGTGCTGCGCGGTCCGGGGGCGGGCCACCACGAGGCGGGAGATGGTCCGGCCGGACCGGACCGCCTTGCGGTCCGTGATCTCCCGGCCCGCCGCCGCCCAGGCCCGGTCCAGGGTCGTCAGCGACGCGTCGGTGATCGCCAGCGACCACGCGGTGAAGGAGTGCCGCGGGTAGCGCAGCCAGCGGACCACGCCGATGGACGGGCGGGCCTTGGCCACCCTGCCGTCCGCGCGCAGCTTCCTGCGGTGGATCAGGCTCGCGTACAGCTCCCACAGGACCATGCCGACGATGCTCATCGCCGCGAACGCGACAGCCTTCGGCGTCATGTGCCAGTAGGTGATCTCCTGCACCCACTTGCCGGCGACCGGGTCGAAGGTACGCCCGGCGACCTGGCCGGAGGCGTGCCAGAAGTTCATCACCGCCGCCCCGCAGGCGAAGATCCAGGTGGACACGCGGTAGAGGGTGCCGGCGTCGCCGTTGCTGCGGGCCTGGTGGTACATCCAGCCCACGAACGCGGTCGACAGCTCCCAGGCCGCGGCGAACAAGATCGTGAACGGCATGACCCAGCCGAGGATGTCCTCGGCGAACCCGGCCTGCCCGGTCCAGGCCACCGCCATCGGCGCCGTGATCGGACCGACGATCATCATCCGACGTACGGCGTTCCGCCCGACGGCGCCCAGCCGCTGCGAGGCCGTCGGGCGCCCCGCGCGGCGCCCCTCCCGCTCACCGCGGGCCTTCTCCCGCCGCTCCTCGCAGGCGGCGCGCTGCTCCTGACGGGCCTTCCGCCTCAGCCGCTGGCGCTCCAGGCGCTGTTCAGTGCGGCTGGTCGCCTTCCGCATCGCCTGCTGTGCGGTAGCCAGCTGGGAGTCGGCCTGCTGCCGTGCCAGATCCGCGGACTCCTGCTGCGCGCACACCTTGGCCAGTTCCTCGCCGGCCTGCTTGCGCTCGGCGTCGGCGGTGGCGCGGGCGGCGGCCAGAAGCCGGTCGGCCTCCTCACGGGCAGTGCGAGTCAGGCGCTCAGCGTCCTCGCCAGCGACCTTGCGCTGCCGTCCGCAGTCCTCCTCGACCAGGCGGCGGACCCGTTCCGCTTCCTGACGAGCAGCCTGCCGGTCGCGGTCGGCGTCCTCAATGATCTGCGCGGCACGGGCCTCAGCCTGCTCCCGGGTGCGGGCAGCGGCCGTCTCGGCTTCCTCGATCCGTTGCCTCGACGTGCTCCGCACATCGGCGAGGACGTTGTCGGCCTCGCCGCGCAGCGCGGCGGCGGCTTCCTCTGCCCCGCGGCGCAGCCGTTCGGCAGTCTGCTGCGCCTGCTGGTACAGCAGTTCGCTGTCCGTGCGGGCCGCCTCACGGATCTGCTCCGCTTCGGTGTTCGCCCGCGCCAGCAGCTCGTCGACTTCCCGGCCAGCAGTCGCGCGGAGGTCCTGCGCGGTGGTGTGCGCCGCCCGGCGGGTCTGGTCGGCGGTCTGGGTCGACTCATGCAGGCGGCGTCCGGCCTCTTCGGCCACCTCGTGGAGGATCTGGTGGGCGTCGGTCTCAGCGGCCCGGCGGATGATCGCGGCCTGCTGGCGGGCGCGGTCCAGCAGCTGCTCGGCTCGGGCCTCACCGTGGGTGGACAGCTCGCGAGCGCGGTCGGCGGCCAGGGCCAGGACGTCGGCGGCACGGTCGCGGGCGTCGGCGAGGGCCGGGTCTGCGGCCGGCCGCACCACCTTCTGCACGCCGGGCTCGGCTGCGCGACTCGGGGCGGTGCTGGTGGCGCGGGCGGCCGGGACACGCGGAGCCGTCTGCTTGGTGGCGGACTTCTTCGGCTGGGCCGCCGCCTTCCGGCTGGCGGGCCGCTTCCGGTTGCGAGTGGCGGCCACGGCCACCCTCCTTTCACATCAGCGCGGCCCCGCCGGGATGGCGGGGCCGCGGGGGCTTGTCAATCGGGGCTGTTCAGACGGCCGCAAAGCTGCTGCGGTCATCGGTGACCGCGAGCTCGGTGACGCTGACCGACATGCCAGCGAAAGGTCCTGCTGCGCGGCGTCCGCCGTGGCGGCGGGGCCGAACACGGCCAGCGGCCTGCCGCCGGTGGCGCGGCTGATGATGCGCATGCGGCTTCCCTGCCTCTGGTGGTGCCGGCGTGTTCCGGCTCCCTGCTCTCGCTCGGCCGCGAGGTACGGGCCGGGCGGGAGCACGTGACAGTCAGTCGTCGTGCGGGTCGAAGCTCGGGTCCTGGCACCGGCCTGAGCACGTGCCGTATGCCGACTCGCACCACATCAGGCCGCAGCCCTCCTCGAATTCGCGTTCGTCCGGTCCGTCCACGGCCTCTCCCATCGGGCTCGGGTGGTGATCTCCGGGGCTGTCCCGGCTCCCCGACCGCCCCCGGTCATGGCCAGGAGCGGACAGGCAGCCGTCAGGTCAGTACGCGGAGTCGACGTTGTCGATCGACCCGTACCGGTCAGCGGCGTAGTTGCAGGCGGCGGTGATGTTGGCGACCGGGTCGGTCAGCGACCAGGCCGTGCCCGGCACGTGGTACGCCTCGAACGTCGGCCGGATCACCTGCAACAGGCCCTTGGACGGCGTGCCGTTCTGGGCGTTGACGTCCCAGTCGTTGACCGCCTCCGGGTCACCGGACGACTCGCGCAGGACATTGCGGCGGATGCCGTCGTAGCTGCCGGGGATGCCGCGCTGCCGCATGACGGCCAGCGCCTCGCGGATCCAGCCGTCAAGGTTGTCCGGGTAGGCGGCCTCGGCCGCCGCCTCGGCTGCCTTGCTGGCGGCGCGCTCAGCCGCACGGTCCGCAGCCGCGGCGAGGGCCCCGCTGCGCGCGTGGTCGCGAGCGGCCCTGGTCGCGGTGTCGGCCTGCCGCGCCAGCGCGGCGCGGGCCGTGGGCGGCGTGGTGGCCAGCCGAACGGCCGGGGCGGCCCGATCCGCACGCGGCTGGGCGGCGGGTTCGGTGGGCGGGGCGCCGGCCGTTGTCGCGGCGGCGAGTAACAGGGCGAGGGCGGGGTTGCGCAGAGCGGATCGCATCAGGTCTCCTGCAAGGGATTCGGTGACGCCGGATCAAAAAGCGGCGCCCGGAGGTGCGATCTCCGGGCGCCGCGTCTTACGCGTGATGTGAACTTGTGTGACCGGGGCTGTCCCGGCTCCCACCCCCGCCGCGTCGTGTCGGCGGAGACAGGCAACCGGTCAGGCCACGGCGCTCCACCCACTGCGGGCGCGGCGGTCGGTGCGCAGGGCGCGCAGGGTCGCGGCGGCGGTCACGGCACGCTGGGCGCAGGTCGGCCGGCCCGGCTTGCTGTTGATGCGGCGGGCCGGGCGGGGGTCGTGCTGGGTGAGTACGGCCTCGCGCAGCTCGATCGTGAGGTGGTTGATCTCGCGGCGTTCGGCGTCAAGGTCCTGGGCGTCGTCGGCGGCGATCGCCTCGTCCAGGGACTGGCGGTGCTCGCGGGACCGGCGCATGGAGCGCAGCTGGTCGCCGGTCATGCCGGCACGGACCATGTCGCCGTCGCCATCGGCCGCGTCGCGGCGCAGCGCGATCTCGCGGCACTCGGTGAGGACCGGGCAGCCGGAACTCCTGCAGTAGTCGACGAGGGCGACGCGGCGCACCGCCCAGGGGCCGATGTCCTCGCCGTCCTCCCGAAACCAGTCGCCGAACTCTTCGTTGCCGGGGCCGGGGGAGTCGGTGTTCGAGGGTGCGCAGCGGGCGCCGGCGGCGACCGTGTCTTCGAGGTCTGGCAGGCGGGTGGCGCGGACCAGTTGCTGGTCAAGGGTCAGCGGCTTGTGGATCACGTGGGTTCTCCAGGGCTGGGGGGTGGATGTCGTGGACGTGGTGCCCGGCGCGGTAGGCGGCGGCAGCCGCCGTTGAGGCGGCGTGCAGCAGCGCCCGGGCGGCGGGGGTGAGGCCGTGGGTGCGGAGGGCCCGCGCCGCCGCTTGCTGGGCAGCGCGGGCCTGTATCACGGTGCTCAACCGCGCTTGGCGGCCGCGTCCCGCTGGGACTGCTCATTCGCCCTGCGGTTGTCCTCTTCCATCTGTCGACGCTGCTCGTCAGTCATCGCGGTCACCGCCCCTGCCGGACGCGGCGCAGGGCCTCGTCCATGTCCGTGTCGGAGTCCGTCGCGGCAACCGTCGGCGCGACCCCGTTGCAGCGGCAGCGCCAGAATCCACAGAGCCCGCAGGCGTCGTTGGCGCGGACGATGACGCGGTTGCGGGGGCGGGCCGGAGTGGTGGGGGTGCCGGCGCGGTCGTGCCGCGGTTCCGGCTCCCCGCTGGCCGTGACCGGCGTGACAGGACGTGTCATGATCGTGGTGGACACAGGTTCCTCCTTGGTAGGTGCCTGTCGAGCACCGCCCGCGGGGGCTATCCGTGGGCGGTGCGTCTTTGTGTCGGCTGCTCGGACGAGCGGCCGCGACCGGCCGACGGCCCGCCCTGGGGAGGTGCGGGTCGTCGGCGATCGTGGGCGCTGGTACCGGTTCAGGCCGCGACGGCGGTCGGGCGTCGGGGCATCGCGGAGGGCAGCGGCACCACTGGCGCCGGCGTGGCCGGGGTCATGTCGGCCGCCGCGCGCCGCAGCAGGGCGGCCTGTCCGTCGTCGATGAGGACCTGGTGCCAGGGGGCGGGCCAGGTGTCGGAGTGGCCGAGGATCTGGGTGAGCAGTTCCCATCGGACGTCGCCGAGGGGGACGGGGTGGGTGCGGCGGCGGATGACGCGGCGGGCGGCGGCGGCCAGCCAGACCGGCAGGCCGGACTCGGGGTCGTCGGTGTCGTCGTCCAGGCCGCCGTTGTGCAGGGCCTCCAACCACGTCTCGCCGACCAGGGTGTCCGTGCGGTGCCAGTCCAGCGGCGGGGTGCGTTCGTTGAGGTAGGCCATGAGGCGGGCCTGGTCCGTGATGAACCGCTCCTCAGCCTCGTTGAAGCGGCGGCGACGGGCGGCGAAAAGAGTGGTGGGCACGGTGCTCTCCAAGGTGATCGGGTCGGGCAACGGAAAGGGCCCCGACTGGTCGGGGCCCGGGAGGTGCGTTATCGGGCTGCTACGTACAGCCGCGGCCGCCGCCCACCCGGCGTGGGGTGGGCGGCGGCCGCGGTCGAACGTTGCGGGATTGTCGGTCAGGCGCTGATGCGGGGCGGCTCCAGCGGGACACCGAGGTCACGGAACTCAGACGCCGAGCCGGGCAGGACGCGGCGGGAGTTGTTGAGCTCCTCCACCGCCGTCCCGGCGCGCTTGGTCAGCCGCGCGGTGTCGGTCGTCGCGCTGGCCTGCCCCGCCCAGGCGGCGGAGTTCTTCCGCGCTGCTCGCCGGGTGGCCTGGCGGGCGGAACGTGCATGATCGCGGGCGGTTTCCTTGCGGAACCGGTCGAGGGCGGGCTCGTGCGACAGCACCCGCACGTAGGTGGCGACGAGGTTCTGCCCGTCGGGGCAGCCGATCCGGCGGCCGTGACCGTCCAGCGCCTCGCCCCTGCATGCGGCGCACTGGCGACGGTGGGTGTCGAGTGCCTCCCATGCGGCAGCGGCGCTGTAGGCGACGGGCTGCATCTGGGTAACCGCCGGCGCGGCGGTGCGCTTCGGCTTCCGCCGCACCGTCGTCGACCGACGGTGCATCGCCGTGGTGTCGGCGTGGAGGAGCTGCTCGCCCCACTCCTCCACGCTCACGTCGAGGACGACGAGCTGGTTACTGCCAGAGCACCGAACGAACTCGCTCCCAAGGTCGTCGCCGTGCTCGCGGATCTTCAACGTCGTCTCACCCATCAGCCGACGCCAGGTCTGGCAGTCGGGGCACACGATCGCTCGCAGCTCGTTCTCGCGCAGGTTGAGGTCCTGCGGAGCCATCCTGCTGATCAGCAAGGGCTTGCGGTGGTTGCTGCGCTTGGTACGGACACGGCCGGGGCGAACACGAGACATAGGAACCTCCTGCGAAGCGGGACGGGGGGGTGCTGCTCTCTCTGCCCGCCAGGCCGGCCGGTCGCCCGGTGGCCTGGCGGACAGACAGCGCAGCGCGCTGATCTGAGGTGGTGAGGGTGGAGCTATTCGGTACAGGTGTCGCCGGCCGGGGGAGCGCGGGCTCAACCCCTTGCCGCCGCTCCCAAGGGAGCGGTGACCCCTGCTGTTTCGCGCCACCTCGTTAGCGAGGTGGACTGGTGCTAGTACAGCGAGGTTCGCTATCGTTGTCAAGTAGAACGTTAACGAACTTGCGAGTCACGTCCGCGCGATCTTCCCGGCCACCCTCCACGGCTGCGATAACAACCGGCCGTAGGATCGCTAGCGAGGATGGAGGTCATATGACGAACGACCCGCCGAAGCGGCAACCGGCGAAGTTCCAGCGAATCGCGGACGACTTGAAGGCTGCGATCGAGCGAGGCGACTACGGACCGGAGGAGCGCCTGCCGGGAGAGACTGCCTTGGCGGCTCAGTACGGCGTTGCCGCACTCACGGCTCGCCAGGCACTCCGGCTCCTGCGAACGGAGGGGTTGGTGGACTCGCGCCGTGGCTCCGGCCCACGGGTCCGCGCGTTCCGTCCGATCCGACGCCACGGCATTCAACGGCTGACCCGGGAGCAGTGGGGTACAGGCAGCTCGATTTGGTCTGCTGACGAGCAACGTCCCGTCACGGTGGACGTGCGCGTTGACGTCCTCGGAGCCCCCGCGCACATCGCCCGGATGCTTGGGGTGGATGAGGGTGCAGACATCTGCGCTCGGTCGCGGCGCTACGTCTTGGAGGAACGGCCGGTCATGCTGGCCACCTCGTACCTTCCGCTTGACCTCGTGAGGGACACGGCCATCACGAGGGTCGATACGGGCGAGGGAGGCACGTACGCACGCCTGGCCGAGCTCGGGCATGCACCGGCTCGCTTCCGTGAAGAAATCAGGGGGCGTGGCCCCACCGCTGTGGAGGCAGCGGACCTTGAGATGCCTGTCGAGCGATCCGTGCTCAAAATCTGCCGCACCGCCTACGACGAGACTGGCCGTGCTGTCGAGGTGAATGAGATGACGTTGGACAGTGCTGCCTACGTACTTGAGTACGCCTTCGATGCCTAAGCCGGTAGCTCGATGCACAACACGCCTCCCTTCCCTGAGCGGAACCGCGATCCAGCTTCCGACTTACACCGCTGCGACGTGAGGTCCTGGCGTGGCACTGGTGTGGAACTGGCGTGGCAACAAGTGCAGTTCGGGCTGTTCAGCCGTTCGTTAGGGGGTGTGTAGTGCTCGACGTGGACCGATGGACTGGCGAGGAGGCGCTGCTGTTGCAGAACGTCATGCGTGCCTCCGTACGGGCGTTCGCGGGGCACCTTGGGATCAGCCCGCGCACCGTCACGCAGTGGAGACAGAATCCGGCTCGTGTCTGCCGCCTGGGTACCGCCCAGATCCTCGACACCGCGCTCGCCCAGTGCTCTCCGGAGCAGCAGGAGGTCTTCCGTGTACGGCTCGCCCAGCTCCGCGGAACGCCGACGGCCCGGCCGCTCTCGATGGCGGCGGTCGGCCCGTGCAGTGTGATCACCCACCGGTTCGTGCCAGTCTTCGTCGGGGGTCAGCTCTCCGTGCTCGCGAACGTCGGTCAGCGCGCGGCGCCAGGGCCGGGAGGGCTGGAGCATCGGCAGATGTACGCCGACCACCCGCAAGCTCAGGCCACCCTGCACGCCTACGCGTGCGGAGCGGCCGTCTTCCACCTCGAAGAGAGGAGGAGTTTCGAGTCGCTGACCGAGCTGGCCGTATGGCGGTACCGGACGTACCGCGAAGATCGGCGTTGGGCTACCGAGGCGCTGTCCCATCGACTGCCTCGACACGACGAGGAGGGGCCAGTCCCGGCACCGGAGTACGTACTTTCTGCGTACGAGCTGGGCGAGCACCCGTGGCGGGAGGCTGGCCTGGATACGGCATTGCAGCTCCTCGCGACCCCGTCGGTCCTCGTTGACCGGCAGGACCCCATGTGCGCGGTGCCCCTGGGTGTCGAGGCGGACCGGTTCGCCGAGGGCTGGGATGACCCGGAAGCGGTTCAGTTCAGCGGGGGTGTCTCGCGCGGAGTGGCGAGCTGGTCGGGCGTGGCCTACCGCCCGGAGCCGGCAGAGCGGGCGCTGTCGATGGACGACGTTGTCGCCCTCGAACTCGACGCGCAGGCGCTTTGGGCTTTGTCCGCGCACGTGCTGCGCCTGGTCGAGGACGGACAGGACCCGGTAATGCCCGGTGCGTTCGGATGGCGTTTCCTGCGCGGCGCGCACAGCCGGCTGACGACATCCCGGCCCACCGAGACCGCACAGCACCGCGTGATGCGTGAGGCGATCCTCGCGACGAGCGAGTTGCCTGCGCGGCTACAGGCCGCTCAGGACGCGTTGAGGGAGGCGACAGCATGATGGGGGAGGACGGCATGCAGCAGAGCACTACCGGGCTTGTGGTCATCGACGTACAGAACGGATTTCTCAACCGTCACAGCCGCGGCGTCCTGCCGCGCGTCGTGCGGCTGGTCAACGGCTGGCGGGCCGCCGGGCGCCCCGTGGTGTTCACCCGGTTCCACAATCCCCCCGGGTCGCCGTACGAACGGATCACCGGATGGACGCGGCTGCGCACCGATGCCGAGCAGGCATTCCCCGCCGAGCTCGCCCAGCATGCCCAGGCGGCGCAGGTCATCACCAAGGGCCAGTCCTCGCTCCTCACCGCCGAGGGCTCCCGGCTCGTGCATGAGGCCGGCTGGACGGACGTCGTCCTGTGCGGCATCGACACCGACGCGTGCGTCTACGACTCCGCCGTCGGCCTGTACCAGGCCGGCATCCGGCCGTGGATCGTCGCCGACGCCTGCGCCTCCACCGGAGGCGAGCAGTACCACCAAGCCGCGCTGCTCCTCGCCGGCAGGAACCTCGGTCGCGGGCAGTTGGTCACCGTCGACCAGGTACTCACCGGTGTGGCCGGCGGTGAGGCAGCGTGAGCGACGTCGACATCCTGATCGTGGGGGCCGGCCCCGCCGGGGTCGCCGCCGCCGTCATGGCCGCGAGTCTCCGACTGCGCACGATCGTCGTGGAGCGTGACCAGGTCGGCGGGCGGCTGCGGCACATCGGCGCCCTGGAGAACGTGCCCGGGGGG
>NZ_AUFD01000037.1:0-20355 GCF_000426325.1 Streptomyces sp. CNS606 | reverse complement strand
GGGCATTCGCAGGGTGAGATCGCTGCCGCGTGTGTGGCGGGGATTCTGTCGCTGGAGGATGCGGCGCGGGTGGTGTGTCTGCGGAGCAGGGCGATCGCGGAGATCGCGGGCTCTGGTGGCATGGCGTCGGTGGCCGTGTCGGCGGAGCGTGCGGAGGAGTTGATCGCTCCGTTCGAGGGCCGTGTCTCGGTGGCTGCGGTCAATGGGCCCTGGCAGGTGGTCGTTTCGGGTGAGGCGACGGCTCTGGATGAGCTGGGTGTGGTGTGTGAGCGTGCGGAGGTCCGCTTCCGTCGTGTGGCGGTGGACTACGCGTCGCATTCGGCGGCGATGGAGGAGTTGAAGGACGCCCTTGCCGCCGCGTTGGAGGGTGTGGCCCCGCAGGCGGGCAGTGTGCCGTTGATGTCGACGGTGTCGGCGGAGTTCGTGGATCCGCTCGCCATGGACGCCGACTACTGGTTCACCAACCTGCGGCAGCGGGTGCGGTTCTCCGAGGGCGTCACCAGGCTGGCGTCTGAGGGCTTCGGTGTGTTCGCGGAGATGTCCTCGCACCCGGTGATGACCTCCGCCGTCGAGGCGACGGTGGACGCGATGGGCGGCGAACCCGCTGTGGTGACGGGGTCGTTGCGTCGTGAGGACGGCGGCCTGGACCGGTTCCTCGCCGGACTCGCCTCCGTCTGGGTCCGGGGCGTCGAGGTGGACTGGACGGTCGCTTTCGGCGACACCCCGCCGCCCACCGTGGACCTGCCCACCTACGCCTTCCAGCGTCGTCACTACTGGCTGGAGGACCAGGCAGCCGACGAGCCCGGCCGTCAGGTCGATGCCATCGACGCCGAGTTCTGGGCCGCCGTCGCGGCGAACGACCCGTCGTCCCTCGCCCGTACCCTCGGCCTCGACGACGACGCATCCGGCCCGCTCCGGGAACTGGCCCCCGTGCTCGCCGACTGGCGGCGCGAACGGGAGGCGGCCACCGAGGCCGACTCCTGGCGCTACGACATCACCTGGAGCCCGGTGACCGGCGGCGCACGCCCGCGCCTCGCGGGCGCCGTCTGGCTTCTCCTCGTGCCCTCCGGAGCGGAGGGCTGGCCCTCGCTCGCCGCTCAGGCGCTCGAGGCGCACGGCGCCGAGGTCCGGTTCCTGGAGGTTCCGGACGCCGAACGCGCCGCCCTGACGGACCGGTTGCGGACGGCCGCGGACGGCGTCACCGGGGTGCTGTCCCTGCTCGCCTTCGACGCCCGGCCGGTGCTCGACCCCGCCGTGGCGGTGATCCAGGCGCTCGGGGACGCCGGTATCGCGGCGCCGCTGTGGTGCGCGACGCGCGGCGCGGTGTCCGTCGGCGCCTCGGACAAGGACGTTCGCCCCGACCACGCACTCCTGTGGGGTCTCGGCCGCATCGCCGCCATGGAGTACCCGCACCGCATCGGCGGCCTCGTCGATCTCCCCGCGACGGCGGACGAGCGCGCGGCCGAGCGACTGGTGCACGCCCTGACCGCGCCAGACGGCGAGGACCAGCTGGCCGTGCGGTCCGGCGGTCTCTACGCACGGCGCCTGGTGCGCCGCCCGTCGGCCGGCACGCCGGACGTGCGGAGCTGGCAGCCGCGCGGCACCGTACTCGTCACCGGCGGCACCGGCGGCGTGGGCGCCGAAGTCGCGGCCTGGCTGGCCGCGTCGGGAGCCCCGCACCTGCTGCTCACCAGCCGGCGCGGACCCGACGCCCCCGGCGCCGCCGAACTGGTCACCCGGTTGGAGGCGCTGGGCGCGGACGTGACGGTGGCGGCCTGCGACGTGGCCGACCGCGACGCCCTCGCCCGCGTGCTCGACGCCGTGCCCGCCGCACGTCCCCTCACCGCCGTGGTGCACGCGGCGGCCGTCCTGGACGACTGCCTGCTCGACGCCCTGACGCCCGAGCGCACGGCGACCGTCCTGCGCCCGAAGGCGGACGCGGCTCGCAACCTGCACGACCTGACCCGCGACACCGACCTCGACGCCTTCGTGCTGTTCTCCTCGCTCGGCGGCACCCTGGGCGGCCCCGGCCAGGGCGCCTACTCGGCGGCCAACGCCTACCTGGACGCCCTGGCGGCCGCCCGCCGCGCCGAGGGTCTGCCCGCGACCTCGCTCGCGTGGGGCAGCTGGGCGGAGGTCGGACTGGCCGCGGGCGCGGAGTGGGAGGAGCGCCTGAGGTCCACCGGCATGGGCCGGATGGCGCCCCAGACCGCGCTCGCCGTGCTGCGGCAGGCCCTCGACCAGGACCTGACCTACCTGGCCGTGGCCGACATCGACTGGTCGCGCTACGCGGCCGTCTGCACCGAGGGCCGGACCGGCCGGGTGCTGGCCGCCCTGCCCGACGCACGTCCCCGTGCCGCCGAGACGCAGCAGGTCGACGACACACCGCAGGACGGCTTCGCGGCCACCCTCGCCGACCGTTCGCCCGCCGAGCGCGAACAGGCCCTGACCGCGCTGGTACGCGCCCAGGCCGCGGCCTCGCTCGGCCTCGCGGACGCGGAGGAGATCGACCTCGACCGCGCCCTGCGCGACATGGGCTTCGACTCGCTCACCGCGGTCGACCTGCGGAACCGGCTGAACACCGTCACCGGTCTCCGGCTCCCGGTGACCGTGGTGTTCGACCACGCCACGGCCGGCCGGCTCGCCCGGCACCTCGCCGGTGAACTGTTCGGCGCCCGGGAGGACTCGGCGCAGCCCGCCCTCCCCGCCGCCCTCCCCGCCGTCGGCGGCCCGGACGACGACCCCATCGCGGTCGTCGCGATGAGCTGCCGCTTCCCCGGCGGCGTGGACACCCCGGAGAAGTACTGGGACCTGCTCGCCACCGGCGGCGACGCCGTGACGCCGCTTCCCGCCGACCGCGGCTGGGACCTCGACGGCCTGTACGACCCGGACCCGGACCGCCCCGGCACCTTCTACACGCGCGGCGGCGGCTTCCTGCACGACGCGGGCCGCTTCGACCCGCACTTCTTCGGCATCTCCCCGCGCACCGCGCCCGCCATCGACCCGCAGCACCGGCTGCTGCTGGAGACGTCGTGGGAGGCGTTCGAACGCGCCGGGATCGACCCGGAGACGGTCAAGGGCACCCCGGTCGGCGTGTTCGTCGGCGCCAACTACAACGACTACGGGTCCCGCCTCAGCGCGTCGCCCGGGGAGTTCGAGGGGCAGCTCGCCACCGGCAGCGCGTCCAGCGTCGCCTCCGGCCGCATCGCCTACACCTTCGGGCTGGAGGGCCCGGCGGTCACCGTCGACACGGCCTGCTCCTCCTCCCTGGTCGCCCTGCACCAGGCGAGCCAGGCCCTGCGGTCCGGCGACTGCACCATGGCCCTGGCCGGCGGCGTCACCGTCATCTCGTCGCCCGACACCTTCGTGGAGTTCAGCCGCCAGGGCGCCCTGTCGCCCGACGGGCGCTGCAAGGCGTTCTCGGCGGACGCCGACGGAGCGGGCTGGGCGGAAGGCGTCGGCATGCTCCTCGTCGAGCGGCTGTCCGAGGCCCGGCGGCGCGGCCACCCCGTGCTCGGCCTCATCCGCGGCGCCGCCGTCAACCAGGACGGGGCCTCGAACGGCCTCACCGCGCCGAGCGGACCCGCGCAGCAGCGCGTCATCCGGCAGGCCCTCGCCAACGCCCGGCTCTCCGCCGCGGAGGTCGACGCCGTCGAGGCGCACGGCACCGGCACCACGCTCGGCGACCCCATCGAGGCGGAGGCGCTGCTGGCCGTCTACGGCGCGGACCGCCCGCAGGACCGGCCGCTGTGGCTGGGCTCGGCCAAGTCGAACATCGGCCACACCCAGGCGGCTTCCGGCGTGGCCGGAGTCATCAAGACGCTGCTGTCCCTGCGGCACGGCCTGATGCCGCGGACGCTGCACGCCGACGAGCCCTCCCCGCACATCGACTGGTCGGCCGGCACCGTGCGCCTGCTGAACGAGGCGCGCGCGTGGACGGAGCACGACGGCCCGCGCCGTGCGGGCGTCTCCTCGTTCGGCGTCAGCGGCACCAACGTCCACATGATCATCGAGCAGGCGCCGGCGGAGGACGCCGGCACCGCACCGGCCGACGCGGAACCGGCGGACCCGGACGCGGGGGACCGCAACGGCGGATGGCTGCCGTGGGCGCTCTCCGCCCGCAGCGCCGACGCGCTCACCGCGCAGGCCCGCGGTCTGCTGGACGTCCTGGACTCCCGTCCGGACGCCGACCCGGCCGGCATCGCCCGCACCCTCGGCTCACGCGCCCGCTTCGAACACCGTCTGGTGTGCTGGGGCACCGACCGCGAGCAGCTGCGCAAGCAGCTCACCGCCTGGGTGGAGGGCAGGACCGTCGCCCCCGCCGCCGCGGGCGTCGCGAACGGCGGCCGCACGGCCTTCCTGTTCTCCGGCCAGGGCGCCCAGCGCCTCGGCATGGGGCGGGAGCTCTACGCCGCCTTCCCGGTCTTCGCCGACGCCTTCGACGCCGTCTGCGCGCACATGGACCTGGAGCTGGACCGTCCCCTGCGCGACGTGGTGTTCGCCGAGGAGGGCGACCCGCAGGCGGAACTGCTGCACCGCACCGACTTCACGCAGCCCGCGCTGTTCGCCGTCGAGGTGGCGCTGTACCGGCTCTTCGCCTCCTGGGGCGTCACCCCCGACTACCTCGTCGGGCACTCGATCGGCGAACTCGCCGCCGCCCACGTCGCCGGGGTGTTCACGCTCGCCGACGCCTGCCGGACGGTCGCCGCGCGCGGCCGGCTGATGCAGCAGCTCCCCGCGACCGGCGCCATGGCGGCCGTGGCCGCCACCGAGGACGAGGTGCTGCCACTGCTGGACGGCCTCGCCGACCGGGTCGCCGTCGCCGCCGTCAACGGCCCGGAGGCCACCGTGGTCTCCGGCGACACCGCCGAGGTGGACCGCATCGCCGAGCACTTCGCCGGACTGGGCCGGAAGACTAAGCGTTTGCGGGTCAGCCATGCGTTTCACTCCCCTCATATGGACCCGATGCTGGAGCGCTTCGAGGAGATCGTCCGGGACGTCCCCCTGTCCCCGCCGACGATCCCGGTGGTGTCGGACGTGACCGGACGTCCCGCCACCGCCGAGCAGCTCTGCAGCCCGGACTACTGGGTGTCCCAGGTGCGCGAGCCGGTACGGTTCGCCGCCGGTGTCGCGTTCCTGCACGACGCGGGCGTCACCCGCTACCTGGAGATCGGCCCGGACGCGGTACTCACCGCGCTCGCCGCCGACTGCCTCCCCGAGGAGTCCGCCGGAACGGTGGCGCCCGCCGCCCGGCGCGGACGCCCGGAGGCCGAGACCGCCCTGGCCGCCGCCGCACGGATGCACGTCCTCGGCGGCGACTGCGACCTCGCGGCCTTCCACCCCGCCGGTACCGCACCCGTCGAGCTGCCCACCTACCCCTTCCAGCGGCAGCACTACTGGCTCGACACCCCGGCACCGCGCGGCGACGTCGGCGCGGCCGGGCTCGAGACCGCCGGACACCCGCTGCTCGGCGCCGCCGTGCGCTTCGCCGCCGACGACGGCTGCCTGCTGACCGCCCGGCTGTCCCTGCGCACCCACCCCTGGCTCGCCGACCACGTCATCGACGGCGCGGTCGTCCTGCCCGGAACCGCCTTCGCCGAACTCGCGATCCGCGCGGGCGACCAGGTCGGCTGCGGCCGGGTCGGCGAACTCACCCTGGAGGCGCCGCTGCCGCTGTCCGACGGGGAAGCGGTGGACGTCCAGGTGCGCGTGGGCGACGCGGACGCGGCCGGGGCCCGCCCGCTGACCGTGCACTCCCGGCCGCAGGACGCGGCGGAGGACGAGCCCTGGCAGCGGCACGCCACCGGCACGCTGCTCCAGGAGGCGTCCCCGGCGGGCGAGCCCGCTCCCGCGCAGTGGCCGCCCGCCGGTGCCGCCGCGGTGGACCTCGACGGCTTCTACGCACGGCTGGCCGAGGGCAGCGCCGACTACGGCCCCGCGTTCCAGGGGCTGCGCGCCGCCTGGCGCGACGGCTCCGACGTCTACGCCGAGGTCTCCCTGCCCGAGGGCGCGGACGCGGCAGGCTACGGCCTGCACCCCGCCCTGTTCGACGCGGCGCTGCAGACGCTCGGTCTCGGCGAGGCGGGCGACGACGGCCAGGGCGTGATGCCCTTCTCCTGGAGCGGCGCCGCCCTCCACGCCGCGGGCGCGACCAGCCTCCGCGTACACCTGGAGAGCACCGGCCGGCACTCCGTCGCCGTCCGGCTGTGGGACCCCGAGGGCAGCCCGGTGGCGTCCGTCGCTTCGCTGGCGTTCCGCCCGTCCACGGGCACCGCGGCGAAGCGGCCCCGCAGCGCCGTGCAGGACGCGCTGTTCCGCACCCGCTGGGTGCCGGTCGCCGACTCCACGGCTCCCGCCGGGCGGACCTGCGCGCTGATCGGCAGCGCCGACGCGGCGCCCGACCTGGCCGCCGCCCTCACCGGCACCGCGGGCACCGCCTCCTACCCCACGCTCGACGCCCTCTTCCAGGCCGTCACCGCCGGGGCGCCGCTGCCCGACCGCGTCGTGGTCGCCGAACCGCCCGCCACGGGCGAGCCCGCCGCGGCCGCCCGGGAGGCGGCGCACCGCGCTCTCGCCGCGGTGCAGACCTGGCTGTCCGACGAGCGGTTCGCCGCCTCGCGGCTGGTGTTCGTGACCCGCGGCGCCCTGCCCGCCGACACGGGCGAGGCGGTCACCGATCTGCCGTCGGCCACCGTGCACGGCCTGGTCCGCACAGCGAACTCGGAGAACCCCGGCCGGTTCGCCCTCGTCGACCTGGACGGCGCCGAGTCCTCGCTCGCCGCGCTCCCGGCCGCCGTCCTCGGTGAGGAACCGCAGACGGCGATACGCGGCGGAGAGATACGGGCCGCCCGTCTCACCCGGGTCCGCGCGGACGAAGCGGCCGAACGGACCGCCCCCACCTGGGACGCGTCCGGCACCACCCTGGTCACCGGCGCCACCGGCACCCTCGGGCGCCTGGTCGCCCGGCACCTGGTCGTCGCCCACGGCGTACGGCGGCTGCTGCTGGTCAGCCGCAGCGGTCCGGCCGCCGACGGCGCCGCCGCGCTGCGCGAGGAACTGGACGCCCTGGGCGCCGACGTCACCCTGACCGCCTGCGACGTCGCCGACCGCGACGCCCTGGCACGGCTGCTCGACGCCGTCCCCGCCGAACACCCGCTGACCGCGGTGGTGCACACGGCCGGCGTCACCGACGACGGTGTGATCACCTCCCTCACCCCGGACCGGGTCGACCGGGTCCTCGCCGCCAAGGTCGACGCCGCCCTCCACCTGCACGAACTCACCCGGGCGCACGACCTGTCCGCCTTCGTGCTGTTCTCCTCCCTCGCCGCCACCTTCGGCGGAGCGGGCCAGGCGAGCTACGCGGCGGGCAACGCCTTCCTGGACGCCCTCGCCGCCGACCGCCGGGCACAGGGTCTGGCCGGCCAGTCCCTGTGCTGGGGGCCGTGGGCGGAGGTCAGCACCATGACGGGCAGGCTCGGCGCCTCCGACCACGCCCGCATCGCCCGGGGCGGCGTCGTCCCGCTGACGTCCGAGGACGGCCTCGCGTTGCTGGACCTCGCCCGGACGTACGACGACGCCGTGCTGGTGCCCGTGCAGCTCTCCGTCGCCTCCTCCACCGACGCGGCCGAGGTGCCGCCGCTGCTGCGGGACCTCGTGCGGCACCGGCGTCCCGGCGCCCGCCAGGCCGCGGCCGCGGCCGCGCCCCCGGCGTCCGGCATCGTGGCCACGGCCGAGCGGCTCGGCCGGATGTCCCGCCCCGAACGCGAGCGTTCGCTGCGGGAACTGGTCCGGAACGAGGCCGCTCTCGTCCTCGGCTACGACACGCCGGACCTCGTCGACGTGGAACGCGGCTTCCTGGAGATGGGCTTCGACTCGCTCAGCGCCGTCGAGCTGCGGAACCGGCTCGGCAAGGAGACCGGCCTGCCGCTGCCCGCGACGGTGCTGTTCGACTACCCGACACCCAACGGCCTCGCCGGACACCTGAGCGAGATCTTCCCGTCGGACGCCGAGCGCGCGGTCGCCCCGATCCTCACCGAACTCGACAAGCTGCGCGTCAGCCTGCCGGACACGGCGGACGACACGCTGCGCGGAAGGGTCGCGGACACGCTGCGCACACTGCTGGCCGAGGTGACGGGCGACGAGGCCGCCGCAGCCGGTCCGGCCGCGGCCGAGCCCGCCGACCGCTTCGCGGCGGCGAGTGACGAGGAGATCTTCCGGTTCCTCGACGACGAACTGGAAGCGTGAGATCGGCGGTGCGCCAGCGCACGCCGTGGAAGAGGGCCAACCCGGCCGGAGGGGCGACACATGAGTGAGGAACGGCTCCGCGAGTACCTCAAGCGGGCGAGCGCGGACCTGCACCGCACCCGTCAGCGACTGGGCGAACTCGAGGCGCGCAGTTCGGAGCCGATCGCCGTGGTCGGCATGAGCTGCCGGCTGCCCGGCGGGGTCGAGTCGCCGGACCAGCTGTGGCGACTGCTGGACAGCGGTACGGACGCCGTCTCCGCCTTCCCCACCGACCGCGGCTGGGACGTGGAGGCGCTCCACGACCCGGACCCCGACCGCCCCGGCACCACGTACGCCACCGAGGGTGGATTCCTCCACGGCGCCGCCGAGTTCGACCCCGAACTGTTCGGCATGAGCCCGCGCGAGGCGCTGGCCACCGACCCGCAGCAGCGGCTCCTCCTCGAAGCCTCCTGGGAGGCCATGGAGCGCAGCGGCATCGACCCCGTGTCGCTGCGCGGCAGCCGCACCGGCGTCTACGTCGGCGTCATGTACAACGACTACGCCACCCGCATCCAGCACCCGCCGCGCGGCATGGAGGGCTATCTGGGCAACGGCAGTTCGCCGTCCATCGCCTCGGGCCGGGTCGCCTACACCTTCGGCCTCGAAGGGCCCGCCGTCACCCTCGACACGGCGTGCTCCTCCTCCCTGGTGTCGCTGCACCTGGCGTGCCAGGCGCTGCGCGCCGGGGACTGCTCCCTGGCGCTCGCCGGCGGCGTCACCGTGATGTCCACGCCCGTCACGTTCGTGCAGTTCGCCCGGCATCGCGGCCTGTCCCCGGACGGCCGCTGCAAGTCCTTCGCCGACGGCGCCGACGGCACCGGCTGGGGCGAGGGCGTCGGCCTGCTGGCCCTGGAACGTCTCTCCGACGCCCGCCGCAACGGCCGCCCGGTGCTCGCCGTGATCCGCGGCACCGCCATCAACCAGGACGGCGCCAGCAGCGGACTCACCGCACCCAACGGCCCGTCCCAGCAGCGCGTCATCCGGCAGGCGCTGGCCGACGCCCGGCTCACCGCCGGCGACGTGGACGCCGTCGAGGCGCACGGCACCGGCACCACCCTCGGCGACCCCATCGAGGCCCAGGCCCTGCTCGCCACCTACGGGGCCCAGCGCCCGGACGGCCGGCCCCTGTGGCTCGGTTCGGTGAAGTCCAACCTCGGCCACACGCAGGCCGCCGCCGGTGTCACCGGCGTCATCAAGATGGTGCTGGCCCTGCGGCACGGCAGGCTGCCCCGGACCCTGCACGTGGACGCCCCGTCGCGGCACGTGGACTGGTCCGACCGCATCGGCCTGCTCACCGAGGCGCAGCCGTGGCCCGCACAGGACCGGCCGCGCCGGGCCGGCGTGTCAGCGTTCGGCGTCAGCGGCACCAACGCGCACGTCATCGTCGAAGAGGCGCCCGCCCCGGCCGAGGAGAGCCCGCAGGACGAGCAGAAGCCGGCCGACGGCGAACGGCCGCACGCGCGCACGCTGCCCCTCGTGCCGTGGCCCGTGTCGGCGAAGACGGAGGACGGCCTCGCCGCGCAGGCGGAACGGCTTGCGGCCGGCGTCTCCGGCCTCGCCGCCCCCGACGTCGGCCACTCGCTCGCCACCACCCGCGCCGCCCTCGAACACCGCGCGGTGGCACTCGGCTCCACCCCCGAGGCACTGCACGCCGGCCTCGCCGCCCTGGCGTCCGACGCGAGCGAGGAGACGGACGCGTCCGACGAGCCGACCGGGCCGAGCACCGTCCGCGGACGCACCGTCGGCGGACCGGTCGCCTTCCTCTTCTCCGGCCAGGGCTCGCAGCGCGCGGGCATGGGCCGCGACCTCTACACCGCCTTCCCCGCCTTCGCCACCGCGCTGGACGAGGTGTGCGCCCACTTCGACGGCGGCGCGCGGCCTGCGCTGCGCACCGTCATGTTCGAGGACGGGGACCTGCTCGACCGCACCGAGTACACCCAGCCCGCGCTGTTCGCGCTCGAAGTGGCGCTGTTCCGCCTGCTGGAGTCGTGGGGCGTGCAGCCCGACCACCTGATCGGCCACTCCATCGGCGAACTCGTCGCCGCCCACGTCTCCGGCGCCCTGTCGCTCGCCGACGCCTGCCGGCTGGTCGCCGCACGCGGCCGGCTGATGCAGGCGCTGCCCGCGGGCGGCGCCATGGTCGCCGTCCGCGCCACCGAGGACGAGGTCGCGCCGCTGCTCGGCGACGGCGTCTGCCTCGCCGCCGTCAACGCCTCCGGATCCGTGGTGCTGTCCGGAGACGAGGACGCGGTGCTGCGTGCCGCCGACCGGTTCGGCGACCGCCGCACCCGCCGCCTCACCGTCGGCCACGCGTTCCACTCGGCGCGCATGGACCCGATGCTGCGCGAGTTCCGCACCGTCGCGGAGTCCGTGGAGCACCACGCCCCCCGCATCCCGGTGGTGTCCAACCTGACCGGCGAGACGGTGGAGGAGTTCACCGCGGACCACTGGGTGCGCCATGTGCGGGAACCGGTGCGGTTCGCCGACGGCACCGCCACCCTGCGCCGGCTCGGCACCCGCCGCTTCGTCGAACTCGGCCCGGCGGGACCGCTGTCCGCCGCCGTCGCCGACGACGTGCCCGCGGACGTCGTCGTGCAGCCGCTGCTGCGCAAGGACACCCCGGAGGCCACCGACCTCGTCCACGCCCTCGCCCGGCTGTGGACGGCCGGCGTGTCCGTCGACTGGCGGCGCTTCTACGACGGCACCGGCGCCGCACGCGTCGACCTGCCGACCTACGCCTTCCAGCACCGGAGGCTGTGGCTCGACTCCGTCGTCACCCGCCCCGACGAGGCCGACAACCACCCGCTGCTGGACGCCGGACGCGACCGCGCCGACGCCGGGGGGACCGTCTTCCACGGCGAGCTGTCCGTGCGCACCCACCCCTGGCTCGCCGACCACCGGGTGTCCGGCCGCATCCTGGTACCCGGCACGGCGTTCCTCGACATCGCCCTGCACGCCGGTCACCTCACCGGCTGCCCCGGCGTGGACGAGCTGATGCTCGTGCACCCCCTGGTGCTGGGGGAGACGGACCGGGTCGCGCTCCAGACCGTCGTCGGCGCCGCCGACGAGGCCGGGCGCCGGCAGATCACCGGCTACGCCCGCCCGCACGACGCTTCCGGCCAGGAGTGGACCCGCCACTTCGAGGGCACCCTCGGCCCGGACGCCGATCCCGACCTGGACGCCGAGCTGGCCGACGCGCACGCCGTCTGGCCGCCCGCCGGGTCCGAACCCCTGGACACCGCCGGCCTGTACGACGAACTCGCCGACGCGGGCCTCGCCTACGGCCCGCTCTTCCGCCTGCTGACGGACGCCTGGCGCTGCGGCGACGAGATCCACGCCGAGGTGCGGCTGCCCGAGGAGAGCCACGTCGACGCGGAACGCTTCCGCCTGCACCCGGCGCTGCTCGACGCCGCCCTGCACGCCGCCGCTCTCGACGGTGCCACGGACGGCGCCGTGCCGTTCACCTGGTCCGGCGTGGCCGTGCGCGCCACCGGCGCCGCCGCGCTCCGCGTCACGCTCCGCCGCACCTCGGACCAGGTGCTCGCGCTCACCGCCACGGACGGCACCGGCACCCCGGTCCTCAACGTCGAATCGCTGCTGGTCCGGCCCGTCACGGAGGACGGACTGCGGGAGCGGCCGCGCACCCGGCCGCGGGACGCCCTGTTCCGCATCGACTGGCAGGAACTGACCGTCCCGGCGCCCCAGGACGGGGCGTCGCCCGGCGAGACACCCGTCGTGGTGGACCTGCCCGGCGCCTCCGACGACCTGCCGGACGACCCGCACCAGGCCGTACGCGAGGCCCTGCACCGCACCCTCGCGCTGGTGAAGGACCAACTGGCGCGCCCCGCGGGCGAGGACGTGCGCTGCGTGCTCCGCACGCGCGGCGCCGTGGCCCTGCCCGGGGACACCGCTCCCGACCCGGTCGCCGCCGCCGTGCAGGGCCTGGTGCGTTCCGCCCAGTCGGAGAACCCCGACCGCTTCGTGCTGGTCGACGCCGACGACACGGGCCCCGACGCCACCCCGCCTCCCGCGCAGATCCTCGGCCGCGACGAGCCCCGGCTCGCGCTGCGCGACGGACGCTGGTACGTGCCCCGGCTCGTACGCGTGCCGGCGGAACCCGAGCAGGCCGGCACCCCGTTCGACCCGGACGGCACGGTGCTCGTCACCGGCGGCACCGGCCGGCTGGGCCGCGCCCTGTGTCACCACCTGGTGGCCGCCCACGGCGTACGGCACCTGCTGGTCACCAGCCGGTCCGGGCCGCACGCCGCCGGCGCCGCCGAACTGCGCGGCCTCGACGCCGACATCACCGTCGAGGCCTGCGACATCGCGGACCGCGCCTCGGTGGAACGCCTCCTGGACGCCGTCCCCGCCGAGCACCCCCTGACCGCCGTCATCCACCTGGCCGGCACCTTCGACGACGGCATCGTCCAGTCGCTGACCCCGGAACGCATCGACGCCGTGATCGCCCCGAAGGTGGCCGGCGCGCTCCACCTGGAGGAGCTGACCCGCGACGCCGACCTGGCCGCGTTCGTCCTCTTCACCTCCGCCGCCGGTACCTTCGGCGGCCCCGGACAGGGCAACTACGCGGCGGCGAACGCCTACCTGGACGCCTTCGCCGAACGCCGCCGGGCCTCCGGCCTCCCCGGCCTCTCCCTGGCGTGGGGACTCTGGGAGGGCGAGGACGGCATGGTGGGCGGGCTCACCGAAGTGGACCTGGCCCGCGCCGGCAGCATCGGCGTGCTGAGCCTGACCGGGCCGGAGGGCCTGGCACTGTTCGACGCGTCCCTGCACCGCGACGAAGCCGGACTGGTGCCCGTGGCGCTCGACTTCACCGTCCTGCGCCGGCAGGGCGCCACCCTGCCCGCGCTGCTGCGCGGGCTCGTCACCCGGCCGGCGACCCGCTCGCGCGGCGCCCGCCGCACGAAGGCCATGATCGACGTGGTCCGCGACCGGGTGGCGGCCGTGCTCCGGCACTCCTCCGGCGGGACCGTCGACCCCGAGAAGGCCTTCTCCGAACTGGGCTTCGACTCGCTGATGGCGGTCGAGCTGCGCAACCGGCTCAGCGAGGAGACCGGAGTACGTCTGCCCGCCTCGGTCATCTTCGACCAGCCGACGCCCGCCGCGCTCGCCGCCTACCTGGAGGCCGCCTCGGCGGACCAGCACGCCGACGCCGCCGCACAGGCCCCGGCACCGAAGTCGGCGCGCCCGGCCGACGACGAGCCCCTGGCCATCGTCTCCATGGCCTGCCGCCTCCCCGGCGGCGTCGAGTCGCCCGAGGACCTGTGGGACCTCGTGCTCCGCGGCGACGACGCCGTGGTGCCCATGCCCGAGGACCGCGGCTGGGACCTCGGCCGGCTCTTCGACTCCGACCCGGAGCAGCACGGCACCAGCTACGTGCGCGAGGGCGGATTCCTCACCGACGCCGACAAGTTCGACCCCTCGGTGTTCGGCATCTCCCCGCGCGAAGCCCTCGCCATGGACCCGCAGCAGCGGCTCCTGCTGGAGTCGACCTGGGAGCTCTTCGAACGCGCCGGCATACCGCCCCGCTCCCTGAAGGGCAGCCGCACCGGCACCTACGTCGGCCTGATGTACACCGACTACCCGATCCTCCTGCACGGGCGGCAGCACGACCTCGAAGGCCACCTCGGCAGCGGCACCGCCGGCAGCGTCGCCTCCGGCCGCGTCGCCTACACCTTCGGGCTGGAGGGCCCGGCCGTCACCGTCGACACCGCCTGCTCCTCCTCCCTGGTGGCCATCCACTGGGCCGCCAACGCGCTGCGCACCGGAGAGTGCGACCTGGCGCTGGCCGGCGGCGTCACCGTGATGTCCACCCCCACCGTCTTCCAGCAGTTCAGCCGCCAGCGCGGCCTGGCGCCCGACGGCCGCTGCAAGCCGTTCGCGGAGGCCGGGGACGGCACCGGCTGGGGCGAGGGCCTCGGCCTGATCCTGCTGGAGCGTCTCTCCGACGCCCGCCGCAACGGACGCCGCATCCTGGGCGTGATCCGCGGCTCCGCCGTCAACTCCGACGGCGCCTCCAACGGCCTCACCGCCCCCAACGGCCCGTCCCAGCAGCGCGTCATCCGCCAGGCCCTGCAGACCGCGGGCCTCGGCCCCGGCGACGTCGACACCGTCGAGTCGCACGGCACCGGCACCCCGCTCGGCGACCCGATCGAGGCCCAGGCCCTGCTGGCCACCTACGGCCAGGGCCGGTCCGCCGACGCGCCGCTGCTGGTGGGCGCGCTGAAGTCCAACCTCGGCCACACCCAGGCCGCCGCCGGCGTCGCCGGGGTCATCAAGAGCGTCATGGCCATGCGGCACGGGACGCTGCCGAAGATCCTCCACCTGGACACGCCCTCGTCCAAGGTCGACTGGGACGCGGGCGCCGTACGGCTGCTCGCCGACCACCAGGCGTGGCCCGCCACCGACGGCCGTCCGCGCCGCGCCGCCGTGTCGTCCTTCGGCATCAGCGGCACCAACGCCCACGTCATCCTGGAACAGCCCGCCCCCGAGGACGCCGAGCCCGCCCCCGCCGAACCGCGGGAGACCGGGCCCGCCGCCTGGACGCTGTCCGCGCCCACCGCCGCCGCGCTGCGCACCCAGGCCGCCCGCCTGCTGCCCGCCGCCCGCGAACTGGAGCCCGCGGACGTCGCCCTGACCCTCGCCGCGGGTCGCTCCGCGCTCGACCACCGCGCCGTCGTCGTCGGCGCCGGCCGGGACGGACTCCTCGGCGGACTCGCGGCACTCGCCGCCGGCGAGCCGTCCGGGCACGTCGTGGAGGGCGTCGCCCGTCCGCTGAGCCGGCCGGTGTTCGTCTTCCCCGGCCAGGGCTCGCAGTGGGCCGGCATGGCCGCCGACCTCCTCGACGCCTCGCCCGTCTTCGCCGAGCACGTCGCCCGTTGCGAAACCGCCCTGTCGGAGTTCGTCGACTGGTCGCTCACCGACGTGCTGCGCCAGGCGGACGGCGCCCCCGGCCTGGACCGCGACGACGTGGTGCAGCCCGCCACGTTCGCCGTCAACGTCTCCCTGGCCGAGCTGTGGCGCGCCTACGGCGTCGAACCCGCCGCCGTCGTCGGCCACTCGCAGGGCGAGATCGCCGCCGCCTGCTTCTCCGGCGCCCTGGCGCTCCGCGACGCCGCCCGCGTCGTCAGCCTGCGCGCACAGGCGATCACCACCCTCGCCGGCGGCGGCCTGCTCTCCGTGGAAGCCTCTCCCGCCGACGTCGAGGAGATGCTGCGGCCGTACTCCGGCCGGCTCCACGTCGGCGTCGTGAACAGCCCGCGCGCCGTCGTCGTCTCCGGCGACGGCGACGCCCTGGACGCACTCGCCGCCCACTGCGACGCCCAGGGCGTCCGCACCAAGCGGGTACCGGTCAACTACGCCTCCCACTCGCCGTACGTCGACGAGATCGAAGGCCGTCTCGCCGAGGCGCTGGCCCCGATCACCCCCCTGGAACCCGAGGTGCCGTTCTTCTCCACGGTCACCGCCGACTGGGCCGACACCGAGGACCTTCCGCTCGACGCCGGCTACTGGTTCCGCAACCTGCGCAGCCCGGTCCGCTTCGCCGACGCCGTGCGCGCCCTCGCCGAGCAGGGCTTCGGCCCCATGATCGAGGCGAGCTGCCACCCCGTGCTCACCGGCGCCGTCACCGAGACGCTCGCCGACCGCGAGGACGTCGTCGCGGTGGGCTCGCTGCGGCGCGACGACGGCGGACTCGACCGCTTCCTCACCTCCGTCGGCGAGGCACACGTCGCCGGAACCCCCGTCGACTGGAACCGCGTCCTGGACGGCACCGCGGCGCGCCGCGTCGACCTGCCCCCGTACGGCTTCGAACGGCGCCGCTTCTGGCCGCGGCTGGAGGACCACCCCCTCACCCACGAGGAGGCGGACCCCCAGGAGACCGCGTTCTGGCGCGCCGTGGCCGCCGAGGACGCCGAATCCGTCGGCAAGCGGCTCGACCTGGCGCCGCAGCAGCTGGAATCCGTGCTGCCCGCCCTCTCCCGCTGGCACAGCGGCCGACGCCTCCGCTCCACCCTGGAGGGCTGGACGTACCGCACCGCGTGGACGCCCGTCACCCTTCCCGCGACGGAGCCGCCGACCGGAACCTGGCTGGTGCTGCGCGCCGAGGGCGACGGCGGACACGCCGCACTCGCCGCCGAGGCGACCCGCGCCCTCTCCGACGGCGGCGCGGACGTCGTCGAGCTGGTGCTCGGCGCCGGGGAGACCGACGTGGCGGCGCGCCTGCGGGACGCGCTGGACGGCGTGCAGCCGGCCGGTGTGCTCAGCCTGACCGCGTTCGACGAGACCCCCACCCCCGGCGACGGCGTGGTGCCCGTGGGCCTCGCCCGGCTCCTCGCCACCGCCGCCGCCCTGGAGGACCTCGGGGTGGACGCACCGCTGTGGGCCGCGACCACGCAGGCCGTCGGGACCGGGCCGCAGGACCCGCCCCGCCACCCCGCCCAGGCCCTCGCCTGGGGCGCCGGCGTGGTCCTCGGACTCGACCTGCCCCGCACCTGGGGCGGCCTCGTCGACCTCCCCGGCACCCTGGGCCCCGACGGCGCCGAGCAGCTGCGCGCGGTCCTCACCGGCGCGACCGGCGAGGAACAGCTCGCCCTCCGCCCGGACGGCACGACCGCACGGCGCCTGGTCCGCGCCCCCGCCGAGACGGAACTCCCGCCGTGGCAGCCGCGCGACACCGTGCTCATCACCGGCGGCACCGGAGCCCTCGGCGGACACCTCGCCCGCTGGGCCGCCCGCTCGGGCGCCGCCCGCGTCGTCCTGGTCAGCCGCCGCGGCGAGGCCGCCGACGGCATGCCGGAGCTGCGCGACGAACTCTTCGACCTCGGCGTCGAAGCCGTCGTCGCCGCCTGCGACCTGACCGACCGGGACGCCGTCCACGCCCTGTTCGCGAAGATCACGGTCGACGGCCCGCCCGTGCGCGCCGTGCTGCACGCGGCCGGCACCAGCGGACGGCAGGGCACCGTCTCCGACCTCACGGTCGCCGAGACGGCCGCCGTGCTCGGCCCCAAGGTCGAGGGCGCCCGCCACCTCGCCGAGGTCGTCGACGCCCAGGACGAACAACCGGACGCCTTCGTGCTGTTCTCCTCCGGCGCCGGAGTCTGGGGCAACGCCGGCCGGGTCCCGTACGGCGCGGCCAACGCCTACCTGGACGCCTTCGCCGCCGCGCGCCGCGCCTCCGGACTGCCCACCACCTCCCTGGCCTGGGGCGCGTGGGGCGGCGGCGGGGGCATGGTCGACGCCGACACCGGCCGGTACTTCCAGCGGCTCGGCATCCGGCAGATGAACCCCGACCACGCCGTGCAGGCGTGCGCCGACGCCGTCGGCCGCGGCGAGGGCGCACTCGTCGTCGCCGACATCGACTGGAAGGCGTTCGCCCCCGCCTACACCGCCGCCCGCAGGCGGCCGCTGCTCGACGGCGTCGCCGAAGCCCGGGACGCCCTCACCACCACCGACGACACCGAGACAGAGGACGGCGGCGAGCCGGAACTCGTCCGCGAACTGGACGGCCTGAGCACCGACGAACGCGAGCGGCGCCTCGTCGACCGGCTGCGCCGCGAGGCCGCCGTCGCGCTGGGCCACGAGTCCGCCGCGGAGATGCGCGCCGACCGTCCGCTGCGCGAGCTGGGCTTCGACTCGCTGACGGTCGTCGCCCTGCGCAACCGCCTGTCCGCGGTCACCGGCCTGAAGCTCCCCACGACCCTCGTCTTCGACCACCCGACCTTCCCCGAACTCACCCGCTACCTGCTGACGCGCCTCTACCCCGCCGCCGACGGCGCGCCGGCCCAGAGCCCGGAGGAAGCGGCCACCTGGGCCGCCGTACGGTCCATCCCGCTCAGCCGCCTGCGGGAGAGCGGGCTGCTGGACGCCCTGCTCGAACTGGCCGCCGCTCCCGAGCAGTCCGATCCGGCCGCGTCCCGGGACGGTTCCGCCGAACCCGACCGGGACTTCGACGACATGGACGTCGCCGACCTCGTCGAGCTGGCCCTCGGCACCGACAACGACTCACAGGAACACTGAGATGACGGATTCCTCCTCCGCCGCCAAGGTCGTCGATGCCCTGCGCAAAGCGTTGCGGGACAACGAACAGCTGAAGAAGCGCAACCAGCAGCTGGAACAGCACGGCCGCGACCCGATCGCGATCGTCGGCATGGGCTGCCGCCTGCCCGGCGGCGCCGACAGCCCCGAGAAGCTGTGGGACCTGCTGGCCGACGGCGGCGACGCCGTCACCTCGTTCCCCGACCGCCCGGGCTGGGAACTCGACTCCCTCGTCGACCCCGACGCCGAGCGGAGCGGCACCACCTACGTCAGCCGCGGCGGGTTCCTGCACGACGCCGACCTGTTCGACGCGGGCTTCTTCGGCATCAGCCCGCGCGAGGCCGTCGCCATGGACCCGCAGCAGCGGCTGCTGCTGGAGGTCGCCTGGGAGACGCTCGAACACGCCCGCATCTCACCCGCGTCCCTCCGTGGCACCGCCACCGGCGTGTTCGCGGCCGCCACCGGCCAGGACTACGGGCCCATGGTGAGCCGGTCCGGCATGGAGACCGACGGCTTCCTGGCGACCGGCAGCGCCGGCAGCATCGCCTCCGGCCGCATCTCCTACACCCTCGGCCTGGAGGGCCCCGCCGTCACCCTGGACACCGGCTGCTCCTCCACGCTTGTCGCGCTCCACCTCGCGGTCAAGTCGCTGCGTTCGGGGGAGTGCTCCCTCGCCCTGGCCGGCGGCGCCACCCTCATGGCCAGTCCCGCCACGTTCAGCGAGTTCAGCGCGCAAAAGGGCCTCGCCCCCGACGGCCGCTGCAAGCCGTTCTCCGACGACGCCGACGGCACGGCCTGGGGCGAGGGCGTCGGCATGCTGCTCGTCGAACGGCTCTCCGACGCGCGGCGCAACGGGCACCGCGTGCTCGCGGTCGTCCGGGGCACGGCCGTCAACCAGGACGGCGCGTCCAACGGTCTGACGGCACCGAACGGCGTCTCGCAGCAGCGGGTGATCCGGGAGGCGCTCGGCAACGCGGGCCTCACCCCGGCCGACGTGGACCTCGTGGAGGCGCACGGCACGGGCACCACGCTCGGCGACCCGATCGAGGCGGAGGCCCTGCTCGCCGCCTACGGCAAGGAACGCCCGGAAGGGCGGCCGCTGTGGGTCGGCTCGGTCAAGTCGAATCTCGCCCACACCCAGGGCGCGGCAGGCGCGGCCGGCATCATCAAGAGCATCCTTGCGATGCACCACGGCGTCATGCCCAAGTCGCTGCACGTCGGGACCCCTTCGACCCACGTCGACTGGTCGGCGGGTGCGGTGGAGCTGCTGGCGGAGGAGCGTGCCTGGGAGCGTGAGGACGACCGTCCGCGCCGCGCCGGCATCTCGTCCTTCGGCATGAGCGGCACCAACGCGCACGTGATCCTGGAAGAGCCCCCGGCGGAGAAGCCTGCGGACGAGCCCGGTGACACCCCCGCGACGGTGCCGTGGCTGGTGTCGGCGCGTAGTGCGGCGGGTCTGCGGGGTCAGGCGGCGGCGTTGGCGCGGGTGGCCGGTGGTGCTGTGGATGGTGCCGCGGTGGGGTGGTCGTTGGTGTCGACGCGTGCGGTGCTGGAGCACCGTGCGGTGGTGACGGGTGATTTCGCTGCGGGGCTTGCCGCTCTGGCGGAGGGTGAGCCTGCGGACGGTGTGGTTGCGGGTGTGTCGGGTCCGGTGGGTCGGACGGCGTTCGTGTTCCCGGGTCAGGGTGCGCAGTGGGTCGGTATGGGTGCCGATCTGCTGGAGTCTTCGCCGGTGTTCGCTGGGTCGGTGGCCGCGTGTGAGGCGGCGATGTCCGCGTATGTGGACTGGTCGCTGACGGCTGTTCTGCGTGGTGAGGAGGGGTCGCCGTCGCTGGAGCGGGTGGATGTGGTGCAGCCCGCGTCGTTCGCGGTGATGGTGTCTCTTGCGGCGTTGTGGCGGTCGTACGGGGTGGAGCCGCAGGCGGTGATCGGGCATTCGCAGGGTGAGATCGCTGCCGCGTGTGTGGCGGGGATTCTGTCGCTGGAGGATGCGGCGCGGGTGGTGTGTCTGCGGAGCAG
>NZ_AUFD01000036.1:0-23148 GCF_000426325.1 Streptomyces sp. CNS606 | reverse complement strand
CCGGCCCTGGTTGATCTGGCCCTGGAGCCAGTAGTTGAGCTGCAGGCCGCGGCCGGTGGCGTTCTTGGTGCCGTGCCAGATCGCGTTGCGGTTGAGGCACTCGCAGTCCATCTTCGTCTCGCGGCAGGTCCAGCCGTACTCCAGCTTGTACGGGCGCCCCAGCCGGTTCTTCGCCGCGCGGACCACTGCCTGGCGCACTCCGGAGGCGGCCGTCGAAGCGTCCGCGGCCTCCTGCGCCGACGCCGTCGGCTGCGCGGGGGACGGAGTGGCCGCCGAGGCGGTCTGCGGCAGGAGGAGGCCGGTCGAGGCCAGGAGTGCGGCCGCGGTCAGGGTGATGCGCTGTCTGCTTGCCATGGGTGGTGGCCCTTCTGTGGGTGAGCGGGGGGTGGTGGCGTGCGGAGTGGCTGCCCCTCCCCGTTATGTTCGGTCGACACGATAAAGAATGAACATGTCAATGCCAAGACTGGCGGACCGTCACATGTCCGCACCTGCCGGTGCCGGCTGGTCAGCGCCACAGGCAGTCCCCGACTTGCTGCGCGCACGATCGGGGCCCTGAGGCGGAAGGCGGACGCCCGGAGATCCCGCCGGCACCGGGCACCGGGCGCCGGGTCCTTGCCCGGTCTGCCGGGACGTCATGCCGCGGGGACCAGCCGGTCTCCCGCCCGGGGGCTCACCAGCCGGCTGTCTTCATCACTTCGATCAGTCGGTCGTGAGGCAGGGCATGGGCGGTGATGCCGTCCCGGCCCGTCATCGTGCGGGCGGCGAGCAGCGCGTTCAGGATGGCCTCCTCGACCGCTTCCACCACCGCGTCGAACAGCGAGCCGAGCGCCGGGTCGGGGAGCATGCGCACCGACCTCTCCGGGGGGCCGGCTTCGGTCAGGCCGTCCCCCGCCAGGCGGTTTCCGGTGGAGAAGGCGATGATGAGGTCTCCGCTGGTGTGTTCGCCGTTCCCGCCGCAGCGGGCGATTCCCAGGGCAGCGCGCTGCGCGAGCCGGTCGCACTGGTGGGGCAGCACGGGCGCGTCCGTAGCCAGGACGACGATGATCGATCCCGACCCCTGCGCCGGGACAGGGCCGTGGGGAGGCGTCGGCAACGGCACCTCGGTAGCGGGGATCGCCTCGCCGACGGGGACCCCCGCGACACTCAGCCGGCTCCTGCGCCCGTGGTTGGCCTGCACAAGTGCCCCCACGGTCCAGCCCGCGTCGGCGGTACGGGAGGCGGTGCCGACTCCACCGGCGAAGCCGTGGCAGATCATGCCCGTACCCGAGCCCACGTTCCCCTCGGCCACCGGTCCGCTCGCCGCGGCACGCAGCGCGTCGTGCAGGTGCTCGGCGCGTACGTGGAAGCCGTTGACGTCGTTGAGGAGTCCGTCCCAGGTCTCCCCCACGACGGGAAGACACCAGTACAGCTCGTCCGGGCCGCGCTGGGCGACCTCGGCGGCGACCAGGGCGTCACGCACCACGCCGACGCTGTGCGTGTTGGTCAGCGCGACGGGCGAGGTGAGCGTGCCGGACTCCCGCACCCACTCCAGGCCCGTCAGTTCACCGTTGCCGTTGAGCCGGTGGCAGCCGGCGAAGACCGGCCTCCTCCCCAGCGACCCCTCGGCCGGCACCACGACGCTGACGCCCGTCCGCACCGGCCCCCGCCCCGGGCGCAACCGGCCCTCACCCTCGATGAGGGTCCGGTGCCCCACCCGTACACCGGGCACGTCGGTGATGGCGTTCCACCGGCCCGGACGTCCCGAGCCGACGGTGATGCCCAGTTCACGTGCACGCATACGCTCTCTCTTCTGCCAGGAGTAGTTCACTCCGCCTCTCCCCCACGAACTCCACGACTCCGTACCAGCGGGCGCGACCCCGGCGTACATCCCGCAGGCGGCCACCGCGCCCACCGCGAGACCGGCGCCCGGGCACCTGGCTAAGCTGCACGGGAACGGACTCATCGAGCCCAGGAGGCGGACATAGCACGGCCGAAGAATCAGACCGCACGACGCGCAGAGCTGGTAGCGGCCGCGCGGAAGGCCATCGTGCTGCACGGACTGAGCGCCGTGCGGATCAGGGACGTCGCCGACACCGCGGGCATGGCCCCCGGCTCGGTGACCTACTACTTCCGCGAACTCGACGAACTCTTCCAGGAGGTGTTCACCGATGCCGTGGAACGCTTCTCCTCGCTGCGCCGGGCCGCCGTCCAGGATCTGCAGGACCCGCGCGACCGCCTGGTCGCGACGATCCGCGCCGGCCTGCCCACCGGACCGGACGACGAACTGTGCTGCCTGCTCTACGAATTCGCCCCGCAAGCACGCAAGAACACCCGGGACGCCGCCCTGCGGCGGACCCTCTACGACGACCAGGTCGACCTCTACTGCGAATTGCTGAGCAGCGGTGAGGCCGACGACGCCTTCCAGCTCACGGCACCTGCCCGGGAAATCGCCTCCAACCTCGTCGCGCTCGAGGACGCCTACGGCTATCACATCATCGCCGGCACCTCGGTCACACGAGCCACGGCAGAGCAGTACCTCATCGGCTACGCCGCCACAGCCACCGGCGCCCGGCTCCGCACCAACTGACGGCAGACGGCCACCTCGCGCCCAGCAGACCTCCCCCTCACCTCCTGCACACTGCCCCCGTCCCGCGCCTCCCCCGCAATGGCGACGAGGACATCCCCCAGCCGTCACAGACCTCATCGCCGACAGCACCCCCGCGACACACCAAGGCCCGGCCCGCAAAGGCGCGCCTGGCCGGTCATCGTGCCGCGGGGGAACCTCGCGGAGGCTTACGGCCGCCGCCCGGACGAACCGCCCGCAAGGTCCCTCGAGCGATCGCCTCGCCGCCTGGCAGGAGGAGCGGGGTCAGGAGGGCAGGCCGAGGGCATCCCAGAGGATGAAGGGATTCATGTCCTCGCAAGGACCGATGGGCGAGGCCCCGTGGTTGCCGCGGGCGGCGCGGAAGTGGATGTGCCGGTGGTTGAGCCCGTCGGCCTTGGTGCCGACCTTGGCCCACACGGTGTTCCTCGTGAAGGAGGTGCCGACCCGGAGTTCGGAGCCGTCGAGTAGGTGGCCGAGCGTCAGGCTCATGTTGACCGACAGGAAGTAGACCTGGATCCAGCGGTTGTAGCCGCCGGGGTCGTAACCGCGGCCGACCACCCGTCCCCGGCCCCAGGCGTAGCTGCGGCTACCGGTAGGCGCTCCGACATCGACGCCCTTGTGCCGCTGGTCCCCTCGGCAGCCGAACTGGTAGCCGGGGAAGTACTGGTTGTAGGCGGAGGTGGTCCTTCCGTTTTTGACCCCCCACCAGGTGCCCGCGGGGAGCGATGCCCGCACGGAAGTTGCGCTGGCCTGCTTCGCCGCGCTCGGAGGATGGACGGGGCCGGCAGCGACGGCGGGCGCCGCGCCGATGAGCGCACTGGCCAGGAGACCCGCGACGGCGCTCAGCGCACCGGTGCGGCGTATCCGGGAGAGAAGGTAGGAGCTCATGATGCCTTCCGGTAGGGGCCGTCAGCAGGCGCTTCCGGCCGAGAACCTGATTTCTCGTACCGATCGACAAAAAACTAGAACCGTGGCACGTACGCGTCAACCCGAACCCGGGTCGACCCGCCATGCGCAGCCGCAACAGCACCCCCAATACCGGGCGAAGCGAACAAACCAACCACGCACAGGACCACCGGGCAGGAGGCTCGGTAGGGCGCCACTCGCACCCAACAAGCAGCCCACCATGATGCTCAGCATCAAGCTGGCGTCACTGGCGGACGGAGCGGCCGGAGCTGGTCTGCGCTCTGCGGTCTGCGAACGGCCCCAGCGGTACGCAGCCAGGTGAATGGCGCTCGGCCCGGCGCAACGGCTCCGAGACGGCGCGTGCACCTGCTCCGGCCGCTGCCCGGGCCCTCTGGACTTGCTCCGGACGCCCCGAGGCCGAATGTTGCGCGCTCGCCGCGGCCCACCAGTACGCACATCGTGAAGGTCGCCTTGACCGCCCCGTTCACGCTCATCGCACATGCCCTGGCCGAGTTACTCGAACGCGCCAGCCGCGGCTGTTCCGGACGGGTGAGGGCCGGTTCTTCCCACGCCGCAGCCGCACGCGTTCGCCCCCTACGGTCAGGCGGCGACTGGCAGGGCTGGCGAGGGACTGGCACTGAGGGCCGCGGGAATGTACGGCATGCCGGGGCCAACTGATCCTCTCGCCGCGTCCTGGATGGTGGCGACCTACCTCTTCCTCTCCCCCACCTCTATCGGCGCTGGGCAGGGGTAGACGGCGCAGTCGGTGGCGTCGCTCGAAGAGCCCCACTTCGATGACCTGCCCCCCTCGAATTCGACTCCGGCCTGCACGGAGCCCACGGCACGGATCCGACCGAAACGGTGACGAGCATGGAGGAGACGCTGCTGCAGTCCAGCCGTCTGGGCTACGACCAGGCTGGCAAGGACTGCCTCCGCCGTGTCTTGGACGAGTTCGATATAGCGCATCTTCAAAGAGCTGATCGACAGGCTGTCGGTCGGGCCGCGTGATCGGCATCTGAGACGATCAGCTGCGAGCGGCGAGTCGTCAGGCGTTGGTACAGGGAGCGCCCTCACCTGATGTGGGCGTCACCCGTACTTGTTCGTGGTCAGGATGGTCGTGGCCTGAGACAGTGGTGGGACCTCTCGGGGCTGCGACTCGCCTTCGCCGTGAGCGTTCTTGGCCAAGAGCGGCGGTGGCAGTGGCTGGAGACGTGCGGGTGTGCTGATCGATGACGGCTTTCTCAACGTGCAGGGTGAGGGCGATGCATAGGGCAGGTGACCAGGTCTGCGTCCTCGATGGACCGGATAAGGGGCGCACTCTCCAGATCAGCTCGGTCCGCATGTTCGCGACGGACAACGGCTACTACCTTCGGGGCGGTGCGGGGCTGTATCGGCCGGAGCAGGTGAGGCTCGCGCGCGGCAGGGCAGAGGGCAATCCGTGTGGCAGCGAGTGTGTTCACGAGCATCTGCCGGTGTGCGACCACTGCCTTGGCCAGTGCATGCACGGGCTCTGAATGGGGAGAGCAGCTCAGCGCCTCGTCGAAGTCAGCGACTGGGCGACGCTGCAGCGGTGCAGCGGTGCAGCTGGCTTCGTTCACCTTCAGCGGTTCTGGCTCGCTTTCCGTGATGCGCGCACGCTGAGTGACGGCCGCCGCTCCGATCAGGCTCTGGGAAGTTGTCTGAAATTGACCGGGGCCGATCTTGGTGTGGTCGACAGTGCGGCGTCGTGGAAGAGATGCCGCCCCGCCTGGAGGGCCTGTTGTTACCGTCCATCGCGGATGTGTCGGTGCTGTCGCTGGAGGTGAGTCATGACGCGATACGCATCGATGTCTGCAGTGCAGCGGCCGGGGCGGCATGCCCGGACTGTGGGAGCGAATCAACCCGGGTGCACAGCTCTTACCTGCGGTTTCCTGCGGACGGGCCGAGCGGGGGACGTCTGGTGGTCCTGCAACTGCGAGTCCGGCGGTTCTTCTGTCCGGAGCCTTCGTGCGCGCGGCGGACGTTCGCTGAGCAAATGCCGGGGCTGACCCGACGGCATAGCCGGTGGACGGAGCGGTTGCGGTCGACTCTCGCCGCGGTGGGTCTCGCCCTCGCCGGCCGGGCCGGCGCCCGGATGGCACGGGCCTTCGGGGTGTCCATCAGCCGCAGCGCGGTGCTGCGGCTGCTCACTGCATTGCCCGAACCCGAAGTCCCGGCCCCGCGGGTGGTGGGTGTTGATGAGTACGCCACACGCAAAGGACGGGTCTACGGCACGGTGCTCGTCGACATCGAGACTCGCCGGCCGGTGGATCTGCTGCCTGACCGGGAGGCGTCCAGCCTGGCCGCATGGCTGGCGAAGCGGCCAGGGATCGAGATCGTCTGCCGGGACCGCGCGCCGTTCTTCGCGGAGGGCACCACCGCCGGGGCACCCCAGGCGACGCAGGTCGCCGACCGCTGGCACTTGTGGCACAACCTCGGGGAGGCCGCTGAGCGGGCTGTCGCCCGCCACCGCCAGTGCCTTCGTGTCCTGCTCCCAGATCCCGAGGGGAAGGCCGATGAACCGGCGCCGCCCGAGGAGAAGGCGGACTCGCCATGGCGGAGCGAGCGGTTCGCCAACCGCGTCCGAGCCAGGCACGCCACGGTCCACGCGCTGCTGGAAGCCGGCCACAGCCGCCGTTCCATCGGGCGCCAGCTGAGCATGACCCACCGCACCGTCAAAAGCCTCGCGGACGCTGCGAAGCCGGAAGACCTCTTTCGCGGTCAGTGGCAGCACAACCGGACCTCCATCCTCGATGAGTACAAGCCCTACCTGGACGAACGTTGGGACGAGGGCTGCACCAACGCCTGGAAGCTCTGGGAGGAGATCGTTTCCATGGGTTATCGCGGCAGTTACGGCCGGGTCAGCGCCTACCTGCGCCAGAAGCGCACCTCGCCACGGCCGGTCACCGCGCAACCCCCGGCACCCCGCGTGGTGACGAGATGGATCCTCAGCCGACCCGAGTCGCTGACCGAGATCGAACAGCTCCGCCTCAAGGCCGTCCTGGCCAACTGCCCCGAACTTGATGCCCTGACCGGTCACGTCCGGTCTTTCGCCCAGATGCTCACCGGGCGCCAGGGCGAACTGCTGCCGCAGTGGCTCGACGCCGTCCGTCAGGACGACCTGCCCAGCCTCCATACTCTCGCGGCCGGCATCGACCGAGACCGCGACGCTGTCATCGCCGGCCTCACCCTGCCCTGGAACTCGGGCGTCGTAGAGGGGCACGTCAACCGGGTCAAGATGCTCAAACGGCACATGTTCGGCCGAGCCGGATTCCAGCTCCTCCGAAAGCGAGTACTGCTCTACAGGTGACCGGCGCGTTAGGACGGCTGTCCCGCTGGGTCGTACCCCTCATCGATTCGGCGAGGAGCCACGCCGAGAATCAAGCTCTCCACGGCGTGAGGCATCTGTCCGAAGCTGGCAACCCAGGTCTCGACGAGATAGATCACGCCCGCTTCGTCGATGCCCAGGAAGAACCGGCCGTGGTCCAGCTCGCCGAGCGGGTACAGATGGCGCCCGATCGCTTCGCCCCACTCCGTGAATCGGTCATCCTCGCCCCAGGCCAGCTCGGGGTCCAGCTCGAACGGCGTGCGTGCACAGCTGATCCCTCGTCCGCTGACGTTCACAGTCAAACCGCCGAACTCTTGCAGGAAGGCCTCCGCAGCGTCGTGCATGGCGAGGGCGACCGCTTCGAACATGGATCGCCAGCGGGCTGTGTCTACCTTCCGTCCAGGCGTCCATCCCGACGCCTCCAACACCTCATCTACCTCTGGCGACCAACAGCTCATCCGGGACCCCTGACTCCTCAGCTATGGGTGAGCAGTGATCATCTCAACGGCCGACGCCACTGAACAGTGTGTGACCGCTTCACGGAAAGCGAGCCAGAACCGCTGAACGTGAACGAAGCCAGACGGACCTTCACCGCCGGCTGGGGGACCCGCGACGTCCTGGACGTAACCATGGTCGCCCCCGAGCTGGTCGCCGAAGTCTCCGCCGACGTCGCCCGCGACACTGCCGGCCGGTGGCGCCACCCCGTGCGCTACGTACGGCCACGCCCGGACCTCAATCCCACCGACGCCCCGCGCTGGGACACCGGCGACGCGCCCAGCGCCGCCTGACCAACACGATCGAGCGCCGGGAGGCCAGCAGGGACGCAGCCTTGCGCACGAATCACCCGTATGTGCGGCGGCACAGCCTCGCCAGATCCCCGCTCACTGCTCCCGCACGTTCCCCCCACCGGCACAGCTGGGCAGGGTTCACACCAGCGGTCTGCTCGGGAACCGAGGTAGGCCGCGCTCGCCGGACGCTGGGTAGTTCGGCACGCTTCATACGGGGCGCCACCGGCGCCGAGGACCGTGGCGAAACAGACGGTTCGGCGGCGGGAGCCGTGACTTGCGCCCGCGCCTCTGCGGGCGGCTGTCGCTCGCGTTCCTGGTGCTCCCCCTCCGGGCCGTTCGGCTTCTCCGGTACCGGGCTGGAGAGCCGCAACACCGGAGACGGCGGCGGCGACGGGTTCGACGGCCGTTCTACCGGCATTCGCCGAGCCACACCGGCGGGCTCCGTACGCGCGTCATTCACCGTCATGCAGCCGACCATCAGCGGGGCAAGAACAACGAGGGCGGCAAGGAGACGGGGCGGGCGACGCATGCGCCCACTGTGATCGCCAGCTGCACCAACCGCCATCCTCGGCACGCCGGGACGTCCCCCGAACGAGGGCCAGCACCGTCTCCCGCGCATGGTCACGCCCCGCAAGTCCCATCGCGACGCCGGTCTCCTCTGCCCGGCAACATTCGACCGAGGGGAGGAGACCAGCGCCGTACCGGGGTGGTCGGTTCCTGGTCAGATCCCGCTGTACTTCGTCGTCTCGCAGGCCATGCGCTCGCTGCCCTTGAAGCGGACGCAGATCTTCTTGTCGGTGCCTGTCTGGAAGTTCGACCACGTGTAGCTCAAGGTGTCGCCGACTCGCCTGGCGGTCGAGGTGTTGAAGTGCTTGCCGTCGAGGTAGAGGTGGACCTTGCGCTTCTTCAGGTGGGCGGGCGGGTTCGTCCAGAAGCCCGTCACGCTGTTCCACGCGTTCTTACCCTCGAGCCGGATGCAGATCTGCGGACCGGAGAAATGGTGGGTGCAGCTACTCGCGTCGGCGGCGGCGGGTGTTGCGACCAGCGGGACCGCGGCAAGGGAGAGCACGACAGCAGAGGTAATGATCTTGCGCATACTCTCCCTACCGGCCAGCCCGCATCGCCGACACGGCCCCACGTGACAGTTCACCCCGATGGCCCACAAGACAGGCCTCCAGAGCACGGCGCACCGCGCCCTGGAGTCCGACCGCGCGCACGTCCCTGAGTGTCATCTCTCCGAGAAAGTACTCACGGCGAACATTATCCCGAACAGTGTTCCAAGGATGCCTACCGTAATCCATCCCACACCCACGGAGCGAAGCACCTTCGCTCCTCTGGTTTCCACACCGAGGAGTTTCGTAGATCTGCTTAGCCAATCACCGAAACCTCGAAAGTTGACAGTCAACGCAATGCCCGCGATAAGCGGCACGAGGCCAAGAAGCAGGGGTAGCAAGCCCAGTATTTTCACTGTCTCAACTTTCTCACATGCACCGGTATAAGCATGTATGTATAGCATGCCACAGAGAACGTGTCTACACGGCGGCCACCTTTAGCGACCCTAAGCGCTCACCCTTGGCGTTCTTACGGTCGCCTATCACCAACGGCGTCCACCAAGAACTGTAAGATTCTCACGACCGCCGCCCGCAAGAAAACGAAGTCAGGATGACGCAGAAATCAGCACGCCATCGAACACGCCGAAGATCGCTTGATGGCACCCTTAAGGATAGCAACTCATCCTATTCCAGCTACAAGTCCACGTATGGGCAACTCCTAGCTCCGCGCCCCCTTCGACACCCACACCTACCGATTGGGTTACAGCCGTGACTGGCTCACCCTTGCTGTTTCGAACGAATGAACCATCGGGGTTCATCGCATTCTCATGGTTAATAGATGCCCCTAGCTTGTAATGCGCCGAAACTTCTTTCGTGACTCCCCAGCCAGAAAGCTGATCCAAGGAATCAGCGTTACTCGTAACCATTCCGCGACTCTTGGAGAAACCGGCCCCTGGACCGGAGAGACCGCCAGAGAGGCTGACCCCAAAATCCCACGAGCCGTCAGGCCCCTGAGTCCCTAGCACGCACAGACTAATACTCCCCATAGCCACTGCACCGCCAGATGCTGACTCGCAATATCCATAGGTGCTCGCGTCTGCAGCAAAGCCAGAGTAGTCAAGGAGCATTTCAGACAACGACTGTGCTTCCGCTTCACGCTTTTGTTCTTTGGCTGCAGCCAACTGGTTGAGGTACTCCTGAAGCGTGATCCCCTCATACCAAGGATTAGAGTCGGTGTCGGACGGATCCGCGAACCATGGGCTTCTTACCGGGCCTGAGTCCCAAACGGCGTCGAAGTAGCCGTCGAGGGAGCCGCCTCCCGTGGGGCCCTTTCTAGTGCCGATGGTTCCGTCGGAGCGGGTGACGACGTCGTTGCAGCTTTCGGTTGAGTGGCCGTCGCCACCGCATGCGAGGCCTTCTCCGGTGGGGTCGGTGTAGGTGTAGGGGTTCTGTGCTCCGTAGGTGTAGCCGTTGAGGGTTTGGGGTCTGTCGGTCTCGAGGAGTGGGTCGACGCTGAGGAATGTGCCGGTGGCCGGGTCGTATTCGCGTGCGCCGATGTGGGTGAGGCCGGTGGCTTCGTCGTGGGTCTTGCCGATGAAGGCTTTGTCGTCGATCCAGTCTCCGATGCGTGCTTCGGTTCGTTGTTCGCCGAAGGGGGTGAGGGCGCGTTTGACGAAGGTCTGTTCTTCGCCGGAGTCGATGGCGAGGGTGGTGGTGCGGTGTTTGTCGGTGGCGAGGTAGGAAAGTTCTGTTTGGCTTCCGCCGGTGTTGCGGTTGGTGGTGCGGACGGCGATGGTCATGTCGTCCGTGCCGTAGTAGCGCTGAGCCCACATGGTTCCGTCGGCGCGTAGGTGGAGTTCGGTGCTGCCGGCGTAGAGGATGCGTTCGCCGCCTTCGGTGTGGCGGATGAGGAGGTTGCCGGAGGCGTCGTAGAGGTAGTTGGTGTCGACGGCGTCTTCGGTGACCTGGGCGAGTTTGCCTTCGGTGTTCCAGGTGAGGGTCTGTCCGGGTCGGCTGGTGGTGTTGCCGGCGGGGTCGTAGCCGTAGTCGTGGTCGGGGTTGGTGCAGTCGGATGTGGTGCTGGTGCCGGTGAGGGTGTGGGGCTGGTCGCCGGTGTAGCAGTAGGTGTCTGTGTCGCCTGTGGTGTGGTCGGTTTCGTTGGTGCGCTGGCCGGCGTCGTTGTAGGTGTAGCTGGTCCAGTAGGGGGCGCGGCCGCCGAGTGTGTCTGCGTCGCGTGGGTCGGTGCAGTCGCCGCTGGTGGGTGTCCAGGCGTCGGTGAGTCGGCGGTGTCCGTCGTAGTCGAAGCACTGGGTGTCGGCTGCTTGGGCGCCGCCGATGGTGACGGTGTCGGTGATGGCGGTGACGTTGCCTGCCTGGTCGTGGGTGTAGTTCAGGTCCTGGAGCTGCCAGCCGTGGGTTTCGGTGGTGACTGAGCTGCCGAGGAGGCGGTCTGTGCCGGTTTCGTAGTCGTGGTCGATGAAGGCGGCCTTGCCACCGCTCCCTGCCGAGCCGAGGGTGAGCTGGTCGGGCAAGCCCGTGGGGGTATAGATCACGTCCGAGAGGTATTGATCCGCGTTGTATCTGATGCCGGTGAGCTCGCCCTGAAGGGAGTGTGTGTAGTCCAGCGTCTCCCCGCTGATCCCGCCCAAAGCCGGCAGCATCTCCTGCCGGAGGAGTCCGTTGCGGGTGTAATGAGCTTCGAAGACGTAGGTGGTCTGTGCGCCGGCTTCGACGAGCGGGTCGCTGGTGGGGAGGTGAAGCTGCCACTCTTCGCGCTGGCTGAGGGTGCCGTAGGCGGTGACCTCGGTGGTGTAGGCGGCGCCGTCGTGGTAGCGGGTGGAGGTGGTGGGCTTGCCCTTGAGGACGGTGTCGTAGGTGAAGCCGGTCAGACGGTTGGCTTCGCTCTTCTCATTCGCCCAAGTGCCCTTCACCCGGCCCAGCTCGTCGTACTCGGTCAGGACCTTCTCGCCGCGGGAGTCGGTGGCTTCGATGACCTGGTCGAGGCTGTTGTGGACGGTGGTGGAGGTGCCCTTGTCCGGGTCGGTGTTCGTCACCTGGCGGCCGAAGAGGTCGTAGCCGTAGCTCCACTGGGTGCCGTCGGGGCCGGTGACGGTCTTGTCCTTGCCGTCGGGGGTGTAGGTGAACTTGGTGGTGTTGTGGGGGATGCCGGGTGCGGTGCCGCCGAAGTCGGGGTCGGTGGGCTGTGTGCCGGCGTAGGTGCGGCGTTCGATGGTGTTGCCGCGGATGTCGGTGATGGTGCGCTTGGCCTCACCGCCGTTGAGGGCGGTGGTGGCGGTGGAGTCGCCGGTGTAGGTGGTGGTGGTCGTCCACTTCTCGGTTCCCTTGACCAGCAACGTGCTGGTGGTGGGGCGTTCTGTGCCGTCGTAGGTGGTGAGGGTCTGCTTGGGGGCTTCGCCGTGCAGGGCGCGGGTGTAGGTGCCGTTGGGTTCGGTGTTCTTGTCCCAGATGTCGGCGTAGGTCTCGTAGGTGAGGCCGCGGGAGTCGTAGCGGGTGTCGGTCAGGATCCGCCCGCCCGCGGGTGAGGGCGTCTGTGTCTGCAGTGTGCGCAGGAGTGAGTCGTAGAGGGTGTAGTTGGTGATGTGGGTGTCGAGGTCGGCGGCTATGCGGCCGCTGGCGACGTAGGACGGTTTGTCGTTGTGCAGGTGGTAGTCGAAGGTGTAGTCCGCTGGGCGGCTGCTGCTGAACCCGGGGAGCCACACGTCGGTGACGCGGCCCAGGGCGTCGTAGGCCGTCTCGGTCTGCTTGCGGTTCTCGTCGTAATGCCTCAGGACGAGTCCACGCAGCGGTTCGTAGAAGTCCACGACGGCGTGGTCGCGCGGGTTGGTGGCGATGGTCCGCTCGAGGGGTCCGCCGTCCGCTGGGCGGTAGGCGGTGGTGGAGGTGTTGCCCTGGGCGTCGGTGGTGGAGATGGCGCGGCCGAGGGTGTCGTAGCCGGTGGTGGTGACGGTCTGCCACCCGGCCGGGGTGCCTGTGGTGGTGTAGCCGCTGGCGCGGCCGGTCCAGGTGGCCTCGCCCACGGTCGGAGTCTGGCCTGGGGTCCAGGTGGTGGCGTCGGAGTCGTCGTAGACGGTGGCGGTGTCGGAGAGCACTTCACCGTGGCGCGTGGTGTCGGCGGGCAGGTCGACGTCGGCGAGGTCGGTGCCGCAGCCGCGGGCGACGGTCAGCTCGCGGGAGACCAGGCCGGTGATGCCGGCGTCGGGGTTGCGGGCGTACCAGCTGCGTGTGCAGGTCTCGTCGCCGCTCTTGCCGATCTCGCCCGAGTCGCCGGCTTGGGTGGCCATGCCGTAGTCGTCGTAGCTGGTGGTGGTCGAGCGGCTGCGCCAGGTCTGGTCGGCGGTCAGGTAGGTGTGGCTGGTGGTCTTGGCGGTGCGGACGTAGCGGGCGATGTGGTCGCCGGCTCCGGGGACGTCCTGGCGGGCGGTCTCCTTGGACCAGGGTTGGGTGACCTTGACCGTGGTGGGGGTGTCGCCGTTGTAGGTGATCTGCTGGCGGATTCGGCCGGAGTACTGGTCGCGGTCGGCGATGTCCGGGACGTCGAGACCGGTCAGGTCGACGCCGGTGAGGGTGACGTCGCGGGTGCCGGATTCGGTCTTGTCGCCGTCCATGCCCTGCAGGTAGAGCGCGACGGTCTTGGACCGGGTGGTGCCCACGGCGCCGGTGTGGGTGGTGACCTTGCGGTAGCCGCGCCAGTCGTTCCAGGTCCGCTCCTCCTCGGGGGTGAACGGGCTGTCGCTGTAGTGCCAGGCCGCGTCCTCGTAGGTGTAGGAGGTTTCCATGGTCTGGCCGTAGCCGGTGGGGTCGGTGGTGACCACCGCGAGGACGCGGTACTTGTGGAACCAGTCCACCGACGCCTCGGAGGCGCCGTTGATGTGCCAGTACTGCGGGTAGCAGGAGCGGGTGTTGGTGTCCTCCGGTGCGTCGATGACCTCGCCGCGCACGCACTCCTGGGGGGAGTAGGTGACGGTGATGAGCCCGCCGGTCTCGGTGGTGACCGTGGACAGGCGTGGGCGGGTGATGGGGAGGATGTCGTCGGTGGCGTCGACGCGGTTCTCCAGCATCCGGTAGGTGAAGGTCACCGGGTCCATGGCGATGTCGTCCTTGGCGCCGGCCTTGCCGGTGCGCTGGATCTTCTTCAAGACCAGGACCTGGTCGTCGGTGCCGCCGATGTCGCCGGGGTCGAGGTAGTCCTGGGTGAAGGTCCAGGAGTCCACGTCCTTGAAGGTGTCGCCGTCCTTGACCTGCGTGGTGACGCCGGTCAGCCGCTTCCGGGAGAAGTAGGAGGGGCCCAGGCCGGTGCAGTCGGCTTCGGACTCGCCGTCGGTGCACAAGGCCTCGAAGGGCACGTCGGGCCAGTTGTCCTTGGTGTCTTCGGTCAGCTCGCTGCAGTCCTCGGCGGTGCAGCGCTCCTTGTGCGCGAGTTTGACCCGGTAGAAGTACGTGTCCAGGGCGTCGGCGCGCTGGCCGTAGCGGATCTCGGTGAGGTAGCCGCCGCGGGTGTAGGCGGTGTTCGCGGTGGAGGCGCCGTTCTTGCGGTAGTGGTTGGTCTCCTTGGCGTACCAGTAGGTGGCCGCGTTGTCGTGGGTGTCCTGGACGACGTCCAGGTTCCACCGCCATGCCTGCCGCAGCGACCGGCCGCTGAAAGAGGAGCCCTGGCTGTAGCCGGGCTCGCCGGAGTCGTCCCCGTAGACCGGCACGGTCCACACCGAGCCGGTCTCCGAGCCTGCGACGTCGTCCTTGCCGAAGGTGTAGACGGTGCCGCCGGTGGTGGTCACGGTCCAGTACTCGCCGTTGTCGTCACCGTTGGAGGCGCCGGTGTGCCGCTCGACCTTGGATGCGTCGTCGTTCGACAGCCGCCATCCGTCCCCGTCTTTGACCAGGCGGGAGGCCTTGCCGTTGAGGACCAGGCGGGCGTTGTCGTACTTCCAGCACAGGTCCTTCTGATCATCCCCGTGCCCGTCCTCGTCGCACGACCCGTAGGTCCGCTCGATGTAGGACTCCGTGATCGAGAAGCCTTCACCCAGCGCGCTGCCTTGATTGTTCGTCGCCGAGGTGCGGCCATCGATCGAGCCGGAGTCGTAATCCAGGGACAGCTTCGGTGCTCCGCCGGCCGGCGGCTGCGGAATCTCGAGATCGTAGTCCCAAGTGAAGGAGCCCGCGTTCCCGCCGGCCCCCCAGGAGGCGGACGGAGACAGCGGCGTGGCGCTGTAGTCCCCTCCTCCATCGGCCTCACTCGTGCTCACGGAGAGTTCTGCGACGCTGCTGCTGCGAGGGCGTCTGAGCTTCGCAGGCTCCGGAGCTGCTTTCTGTTCCCGCTCGGCACGCTCAGCCTGCGCCGTGTTGCGCTTGCGCTCCTTGGCCCGGCGCTCCCTGGCCTTGTCCGCGCCCAGGCCGGTGACTTCCTTCACCGCGGCGGCGTGCGGGTTCGGGGCGTCGGGCTTGCCGAGTCCGTCGGCCGCGAAGGCGATCTGTGCCACGCCGATCTCGATCAGGAGAGCGGTGGACAGGGCGGCTATGAGGCCGCGCGTAGAGATACGTCTGGCGATACGCATGTTCAAGGTCCCCCCTACTCGCCGAGCATTTCGCTGAGCTGCGCACTTCCTGCTGGCGCGCCGGCCCAGACCCTTACGTCCCAGACACGTCCCGGCATGAAATCGCCGGAGATGGACCGCCCGACGGTGAACACTCCTTGGCCGACCTTGGCCGTGTACGCGTTCAGCTCGTCGTGCTGCACGTCGGAGACGTACAAGGTGACCGTTCCGTCCTGAGCGTCGTGGACGCCGCTGAGCCGGTAGCCCGTGCCGTCGATCGCGATGTCAGCGTCAGTGACGACGGCTGCGCCGGGGCGGCCGAAGTGCCAGCTACCGACTGCGAGCGTCTCTTCCTCGAAGTCGTCGTTGAGGACTTCCTGCTTGCCCGTGACTTCGAACCAGATCCCCCACGCGGCGCCGTCTGCGGCCGGTTGCTGCAGCACCTGGACCATGGATCCGACCGGGGCTGCGGCGAGCGTGTCCTTGTCGGGTTCCACGTAGGCGGTGGTGGTGAAGGACCCGGTGCCGTCGACCAGCGGTCCCGGTGTGGAGGCGTGGCCGTCGTTGCCGTCCAGCACCAGGGCCTCGCCGTCCAGCGCGGATCCGCCGGCGAGGGTGAGGTCGCGCCCGTAGCCGGAGACCGTGTCGGTGACCGTGGTTCCGGTGCCGGTGGAGGGGTCCCATGCGGCGACCAGCTCGGTACCGGCATGACCGCCGGGCATCAGCAGTCGTGCCTCGTCTGCGATCTCCGCAGGGGTGAGTACGCGCTGCCAGGCGGCGACCTCGTCGATGGAGCCGTCGAAGTAGTGCATGCGCTGGCCGGCCCACTGGTAGCGGCCGATCTGGAAGGGGCCGCCGGCGTCCCAGGAGCCGGCGCTCTGCGTGGTTCCCTGGAGGACGCCGTTGACGTAGAGCTGCAGCTTCTTGGTTGCTGAGTCGTAGGTGCCGGCCACGTGCGTCCACACGTTCGCGGCGGCGGGCTGCTTTGCCACTACGCCGTAGTAGGCGGTGCCTGTGGCCTCATCGGCTTCTTTCACCCCGAAGGCCCAGGTGCCGTAGTCCGGCTCGTACCACAGGATGAAGGGACTGTAGCTGCCGCCGTCCTGGGACAGGATGATGCTGTCGCCGTCGGTGCTGTTCAGGCGTGCCCAGGCGGAGACGGTGTAGGCCGAGCGGGTCTCCAGCACCGGACCGTTGCTGGCGGCGTAGCCGGTGTTGCCGTCCAGGGCCATGCCGCGGTCGGTGACCGGTTCGGGCAGCGGGTCGCCCTGGGCGTCGGTGGTGATCAGGCCGCGGCGGCCGCGATCGTCGCGGGTGGCTCCGGTGTGGAGGGTGGCGTCCTGCTGTGCGGAGTCGGCCGTCGTGGCCGAGTCGACTGCGACGCCGGAGGTCTCGTCGAAGTGCCAGCGTGCGACCGGTCCCTCGCCGGCTTGGACGAGGAAGTCCAGTTCCCCCCGCTCGCTTTCTCGTCCGGATTGGTCGGTCAGCTCGACCAGGACACGGAAGGTGCCGGAGCGGTCAGGGGTGACCTCGGCGGTGTAGGTGGAGCCGTCCGCCGTCATCGGCGACCACTCATCAGTGGCGGAGGTCCAGTACTCGGCGCCGGTGATGGTGTCACCAGCAGCCGGGGTGGCGGTGATCATCGTGGGTGTGCCCGGTGCGCCGGCTGCGGGGCAGTCGTTGGGCTGGCACTCCTGGTAGGGGGCGCCGACGGTCAGTGCGGGGGCGGCCGGGGCGGTGGGGTCGACGGTGAAGTAGCACCAGCCTGCCCCGGTGGCGTTCGAGGGGCCGTCGAGGTACTTGTTGCCGTTGTCCCAGTACGACAGGGCCCAGGCCCGCAGCCGGTACAGCGGCCCTTCCTCCAGCGGGTTGTCCCACGTCTTCGTGGTCCAGGCGCCGTCGCCGACATAGCCGCTGGTGGGGTCGAGGTCGGAGCCCCCGGGTGAGACATCGGACCAGGTGCCGTCGCTGTTCTCGACGTCGATGTCGAAGTACATGCGCATCTTGGCCTCGTCCTGGCCACCGGACTGAGTCTGGACGTATCCGCCGACTGCGGGTGTGGGGTCTGCGGTGACAGGTGCGTTGCCGGCGTCGGTCTCACACGAGGTCTTCTTGCCGCTCTGAACGAGTCCGACGTTGGTGGGGCGGGCGGGAATGCCGACGTAGGTGACGTCCAGGACGGCGTCGTTCTTGAACCGCTTCCAGCCCTTGGTCGTCGTCTCGTCCTGCGACTTGAGCATCAGCGTCAGGCGGGAGAGGTCTCCACTGGCCAGGCGCTTGACGGTGGTGGTGAGGTTCTCGTTGCTCTCGCCGGGGTTGTCGTTGAACTCGATCGGCTTGGCCGGCTGCGAGGGAGTGCACGCGTCACCGCGGCCGGCGGAGACATGACGGTCGCCCATCATGTCGATGCGGTCCGGGCCCGGCCAGCTGGTGCGGCTGGACATGCTGCCGGTGCGCCACAGCTGAACCCAGGTCGGGTCACAGGAGAAGGACCAGGTCTCGGTGAGACGGAAAGTGGCGTCCAGGACGTGCTTGCCCTTGAGCTTGCTCCCGGACATCTCGAAGATCAGGCGCTGCCGGTAGCCGTCCTCGTCACAGTAGTAGCCGCCCCAGACGTGGCACTCGCCGACACCTTCATCACCGGTCCAGTTGTAGTCCGTATAGCCGTCGGAGCGGATGAGCGTGCGCTCGTACTCCCCCCAGGACACATCGGGGTCGATGTAGAGGGGGAAGGCGGATGCTGGAGTGCTGGTGAGCATGTCCTCGTCCGGGGCGACGGACAGGGTGTCGTCCCCCACCTGCACACCCACCTCGGCGATCTCATCGCCGGGCGCCGGGCCCTGGCTGCGGTCGTGCTCCCCCGGGCCGGCCGGGCCCGCGTCCAGGGCGGCGACGCTGCCGCTGCGCGGCATGGCCTTAGCCTTACTGGGGGCGGCGCTGCTCTGATTACCGGAGGAGTCCCACATGAACGCCGCCGGCGCCTTGAACAACGCCTTGCCGTTCCCGTCCACCGCGTCCAGGCCGCCCGCGGCGGCCTCACGAACCTTCAGGCCCCGGGCCTGAAGGGAGAACTGGAGCTCCTGCAGGGCGGGGCCGGCCGCAGCCTCGGGAGTCTCGACGACCAGCACGTGCTGGAAACCGGTCACCGAAGCGGTCACCTTCAAATCCACATCAGGAAGCACATCCGCATAGGTGGCCGTCGCCCCCTCCAAGGAGGGCTCGGGCAGCTCCCCCGACCAGCCCACCGACAGCTCCCTGCCCTGGTCGCTGATCGTCGCCAGCGGCGCCTGGCCACCGGGCGAGAACTCCAGCCCGGTCGCCGAGGCCTTCGGCCTGATGGCCCCGTCCGCGGCGCGGACCAGCGTGGCATCGGGCTCGGTCCAGGCCCCGTCCGCCTGCTTGACCCTCATGGGGGCAATCGAGGTGCTGAGCGTGAAGGTTTCGCCATCGGGGTTCGCGAAGACGCTGGAGTACTCGCTGCGCTCACCCGTCAGCTCGACCCGCTCACCACTCTCTTCCGCCCGTGCCAGCGCCTTCTGTGCGGGACTCAGCTCGGCAGCTGCCGCCGCAGGAGCCGTGCCGGGCAGCAGTGGTAGTAGACCAGCGAACAACGCCGTGGCTGTGGCGAGAACACCAGCCCGCCCAGCCCGTACTCCGCCGAGCGCTCCGGACACACTTCCCCCAAGGATGTGGAGATGACTTCACAAGTGGGGGGACGCCGTGTATCTGATCAACCACACGGTGCTCATGTCAACAGACGCCCGGAACCTGACGGGCTCTCACCTGCGGAAATGCGGACAACTACCGCAGCACGAGCGGCTTCGCCCTACCGCAGTCAGGACACGGGAGATGAACGACACGGGACGCCTCCTCTGGGCGCCGTCGAGGCCACGGATCGCCCCGCCCCACCCGTCTCGGGCGAGGAAAACCACGGCAGCCAGACCCGCGATACCCCGGGCCAGCATCTGCGGCCTTTCGTATCGTTCTCGCCGTCCGGCAACTGGTCGGAGCGGAAAGCCATTCAAAGTTCCGCGCGCTCATCGCGCAGGCCACGGCGACCCTCAAACCCAACGTCTCCTGTGCAGGCGGCGATGCTCCACCAACCGCCTTACCAGCCTCATTCAGGACTTCGCCCACCCTGCACCTGAACTGCTCAAACTGAGGTTCAGCCGCTCATTAACTGATGGCCGCAGACATCACCGACACGGCCTCACATGACAGTTCACGCAACTGACCCACAGGGGCGCGGCGCACCGCGCCTGGAGTCCGACAGCAGCCCATGCCCCTGAGCGTCACTGCCATGTGCGTGCCGTCCTGGTTCCACGCGCGTCGCCGGCGCGCATCTCGGGGCGCTCACCGGTCGTCTCCGGCGGGGCGGGGCGGGAAGAGCACGGCGATTGCGGAAACCTCCCCCGTGGACGATCAATCGCCCCGCGCGAGCATCGGACGTGCGGCACATTCCACTGCATGGTGAGTTTGCGACTTGTCACGCCAGATGACTGGCCGTTGTGGCAGGAGATTCGTGTCGCCGCCCTGAGTGATGCGCCACGGCAGCCAAATGCGGCTCGCTTGGCGAAGGGATCGCTGCGGGGAGGGCCTGCTCGTGATCGTGTTACGAGCTCTCAGGGACTCACCAGGTTTTCATGGGACTTCGACCTCAGTATCCACCCGGGCGTCGCCTCTTTAGTGGCCTTTTTAGGGTGAATCTGCAAAACAAGGCCACAGATGCAACAGTACAGATGAGCGCCGGAATCACAACAATCCAAGACTCCAACTCGGACAGAAGCCAGACGAGCCCACCAAGAAACAGAAAGATCTCAAAAATTACATCGACCAAGTCAGCACGGGCGCCGTCTTTAATAGCGAAACTCCATTCCGATTTGAACCAACCCAAGTCTCCACGGGTCAACATTCCCACTTACTGCGAGGGCAGGCAAAACCCGGCCCACTGAACACGTACTCTTCGATTCACTTAACAGGCCGCGCCTCCCATAGATCAACATATACCTTCACAGCTTCCCCGAAGTGGACCCCAATATATCTGACCGCCCACCATGACCGGAAGCAACCCATACTCGGCACCCAACTGTGTGTACAGTTTGCCCACGCCATCCTTGAATTGCGCAAGACCTTCCCTATACACGCTAGACTTTTCACTTCCCCGAATGGGGCAGCCATGAAACCGGCACCCATTCCCATAATTGGGATCCGCCGCAGAGTCGATATTAGCAGCGAGATTGTCCATTCGGTCGCTATTTCGATTGCGAGCTTCATCTAGGCACGCTTTCCTCTTTACCTGGCCGGCTCAAACTGAGGTTCAGCCGCTCATTGCCTGATGGCCGCAACCACCACTGAAACCCCCGTCGGCCCGTTCACCGTGCGTCCGGCCGGCTCGGCCTGGCCCGCCGCCGGGCCCGTTCGGGCCGGGGGTAGGTCGTCTTCCTCCGTTGCCGGTGGCGGTAGTCGCCTTGACCGGAGCCGTTGACAGCGAGGAAGGAGATGATGTGCGCGCCGCGGTGCCAGTGCCCGAGATGGTCACGGTGGATGGTCAGAATGCCGTTCTGGACCGCGGTTCTCTCCGCTGGGCGGGAGACCATGGCGGTGGTCACGAACAGTGCGAGGTCGCGGCCGGTGTGAGTGCGCGTTCCGAGGAGGGTGAGCATTTCCCCGTTGCTGATCGTGCGGTGCGGCGCGTAGCGCTTGCATTGGACGGCGACTGACCTGCCGTCGGGCAGCCGTGCGGCGACGTCCACGCCGTTGTCGCCAGGGCCTCCGGTGTGTGCGACTTCGGTGCAGCCGTCCCGCCGCAACAAGGCTGCGACCAGGTGCTCGAACTCCGTACCGGAGAGCTGGTCCAGCTGAGCCACCGTGCGGTGGCTCAGCAGCATCGCGTCCTGCCGCCGGAATGCGGCGTCAGCCATCGTCTCCGCCTGGTGTCGGCGCCACAGCCACCAGCCGGCTGTTCCCAGACCTCCGCCAAGAGTTCCGGCCAGCAGGTACGGCCACACGGCACTCCAGAAGAACGCCAAGAACGCCGCTGCAGCACCGCTGACGATGAGTAACCGCTTGCGTTGCCGTCTGCTCACGGCTGTACGCCCTCGACGCTTCGGCACTCCGTCCGCCCTCCTCCTGGTTGCCGCCGACCGGCTGTCTTCAGAGTGAGCGAGGTCAGGCACGGGCGAAAGACCGCCTCGCTTCGAATGATCAGCCTCGATCAGGGCGCGGAGGCGTACTCCACTCGTACCTCTGGGCAGTTCTCGGCGAGGTCCTCCAGTGCGGCCTGTTCGTCCTGGTCCACGGCCAGGCCCCAGCGCAGCTTGGTGGCCACCCAGTCCGCGGTGTAGGTGCAGTGGGCCTTGCCGGCGGGCGGGAGCCATTCGGCGGGGTCCTGATCGCTCTTGGAGCGGTTCGTAGAGGCCGTGACCGCGATGAGGCTGCGGGGCGTGCCGAGATCGTTGGCGTACACCTCCCGCCGGACGGTGCTCCACTCCGAGGCTCCGGAGTCCCATGCCTCGGCGAGGGGCACCATGTGGTCGATGTCGAGGTCGGAGGAGTCGAAGACGACCTCCCCGTCATAGAGGGACTCCCAGCTCCCGCCCGTCAGGTCGCAGTCCTGGCCCTGCTCGGGGGCCTCTACGGCTTCTTCCAGGAGGACTTCCTCTCGGGCGTCGCAGCCGTCTCCGTCTTCATCGGTCCAGTGTTCGAACTTCTCCCGCTCGTAGCCGTCCCGGGACTCGGCTTCCACCTTCAACTCGGCGACGGCATCTTTCAGGGACATCCCGTGTCCCGTCCCGGAGGGGCCGGGCGCGGGCGCGTCTGGAGATGCCGTCTTGGACAGCGGTGCGGGCTTGTCGATGCTGATGCCGCATCCGACGAGAGCGGGGAGCAGCAGTGCTGCACTGAGGATGCGGGCGGATCTGTGAGGTGAGGGCATGTCACTCTCCGGGCGTGAGCCGTGTGGTGCGGGGAGGTGCAGTCTCTCAAGCTGGCCCTCTGGTCGGGTGGTGGGTCGTGTGCAGTCCCACCCCTATGGCGGGTCGCATGGGCGTGATGGCCGGGGTGGTGGAACGAAGGTGGTGGTGCGGAGTGCCGAGGGAGCCGATACTGCCGCTCCGCTCATCATCCCCGTCCTCGCCCCACCTGGCGGAGAGCAGCGGGATCGCCCCGTCCGCAGGGCGGTGGGGCCCTGCGGACGGGGCGGGGCAACTGCTAGGTGAAGTGTCCTGGATGTCCCACCGCTACCGGGAGCGGGCACGCCGTGAGGACCTGTTCGCCACGGAGTGGCGGGTGCCGTGGACGGTGCGCCCGGCTTCGACCGCCGCTGCCACCGGCGCTGTGCACCTGGCTGTTCTAGCTTGGTGCCGGTGGCGGCCGTACTTGCCCGCATCATGGGCTCTCGGCTGTTCGGGGGCAGTGCCCGTGTGGGCTTTCAGCTTCCTGACGCCGTTGGGGGATTCGCGGTGCCGTTGCACTTTTCGGGTCCGGCAGCGTGTGCGGCGGCCTTTCCGCAGGCGATCATCTCCCATTCAAGCTTGAGGGTGTAGAGGTGATCGTTGGTTCGGTAGTCGATCCAGGCGCGATCGATGATGCCTCCGGGTTCGCCCACTTTCATGGCGAACAGTAGTTCGGTGAAGCCGGATGTCGGCCGGTCCTCGTCTGCGCAGCTCTGGGTGATGCGGGTGCCGGGGCCGGCTTTCTCAAAGCGGCCGGGGAGTCGTCCTTCCGGCAGGTCGGGAGGTTCGCCGATGGCACCACCGAGGGGTCCGACGGCCGGGTCGGCGGCTCTGGTCTTGCCTGACACGGTGCGCAGCATCAGGTGGACGTCGAGGGGTTTGACCGTGGTGTGGTAGCGGATGTCTTCGATTTCGATGGCCGAGCCGGTGGTGGAGCAGAGCACGTAGGTGCCGAAGGTGCCCGTCCATGG
>NZ_AUFD01000035.1:0-27841 GCF_000426325.1 Streptomyces sp. CNS606 | reverse complement strand
GGGCTGGCCAGGTTTCGGTGGGGGGTAGTGGGTTTCTGCCGGTGAACCAGGAGTGGGGGAGGGTGAGTGTGTTGAGGAGCATGTTGCGTTGTTGAGCGCGGTGTTGGGCGGTGCGTTGGGGGGTGGTTTGGTCTGTGTGGGTGAGGTCTGCGGGGTGGTGGGCGTCGGAGTCGTAGGTGAGGGTGCCGTCTGGTTGTTGGTAGAGGGCGATGGCGTTGATGGAGGGGTCGCCGAGGCGTGAGAGGGCGGCGATGCCTTGGGTGCCTTTGTCGTCGCCGTCCCCGTGGGCTTGGCCGGCGGCGAGTTCGTGGATGGTGACTGGGGTTCTGCGGCGTTCGCTGTAGGGAGGGATGCATCGTTCTTGGGCTTGTCGGCGTTCTTCGGTGAGGGATTTCTGCCAGGTGGTGTGGGTGCGGTTGAGGAGTTCGGCGATGGGGCCGTGGGTGGTGGTGGGGGTGCCGTAGACGGCTTCGATGAGGGGTGTGCTGTCTTTCGGTGTGGTGGTGTGGATGGTTCCGTCGGTGTCGGTCCGGTTGGTGAGGGTGTGCCAGGTGGCGGCGAGGGTGTAGGGGGCGTAGACGTACCCGTCGGGGTTTCCGGTGTGGCGGCCGTTGTGGTGGTCCGGGGGTTCGACTCGGGGGAGGCCGTCGCGGTCGGGCTTCCACCACACGGTGAGGTGCGGGGCGGTGAAGGGTTGGGGCCGGCCGGGGTTGTTGAGGGTGTGTCGGTGGAGGCGGCCGCGGCGTTGGATGAGGAGGTCGATGGGGGCGAGGTCGCTGTAGAGCCGGTCGAAGTCGAGATCGAGTGATTGTTCGATGACTTGGGTGGCGATGACGAGGAGCCGGTGGGGGCGGCGGGGGTTGGGGCGGTTGCGGTCTGGGCCGGTGCCGAGGAGTGCGGTCAGGGTGTTCTCGAGGGGCAGTCGGTGGCGGGGCATGAGTCGTCCGTGGAGGAGGACGATGTCGGTGGGGTCCCATCCGGCGTCCGGGGCGTGGGCGATGGCTTCGGCGTACAGCTGGGTTGCGGAGGCAACGCGGGTGCGGACGACGCCGATGCATCCGCCGTGGCGGCCTTCGTGAAGGAGTTGCTGGGCGAGGTCGGTGGGGCCGGTGTCGGGGTGGAGGTCGATGTGGGTGTGCAGGGGCGTGGGCGGTGTGGTGGGGCCGGTGCGTCGGGTGTGGCCGTGCTGGTCGATGACGGTGATCGGGCCGTCGGTGGGGGAGTCGTGGAGGGGGGTGCCGTGGCCGTGGCACCAGGCGTTGCTGAGGGCGTGGCGGGCGTTGGCGGGGAGTGTGGCGGAGAGGACGACGACGGAGGCTCCTGCGTCGGCGAGCCAGCTGATGGTGGTGTTGAAGAGGTCTTGTTGGTAGAGCTCGTAGGCGTGGGCTTCGTCGATGATGACGGTTTTGGTGGCGAGGCCGAGTAGGCGCAGGTACCAGTGGCGTGATTTTTGTGCGGCGAGCACGAGTTGGTCGATGGTGCCGATGCCGAAGCTGGCGACGAGGCCGAGGCAGCGTCTGAGGTACCAGGGGTCCAGGACGGCTCGCGGGGGCTGGTCGTCGGTGAGGTTGCTGCAGGTGGGGTCGTGGGGGAAGTAGGGGGCGAGGTCGTCCAGGTCGCGGCTTGTGGTGTCGGTGGCGTCCAGGAGGCGGTGGACGATGTCGGTGGCGGGGGCGGTGCCGTGGACGACGGCGAGGATGGTCTGTTCCATCGATGCGTGTTGGAGGAAGGTGTGGAGTTCTTCGGCGATCTGGTTGGTGGCGGCTCGGGTGGGCATCGCCATGTAGAGGCCGTGGCTGCCGCAGGTGCGGGCGAAGTGGTGGGCGCACCATAGGGCGAGGCAGGTTTTTCCTGATCCGGTGTCGGATTCGATGATGACCAGGGCGGGGCCTTGCTGGGGGAGGATGCGTGTGGCGGCGGCTTGGAAGTCGCGGGGCTGGGTCCCGGGCCATAGTTGGGTCCAGGTGGCGTTGGTGGGCTGCCAGCGGTCGAGTTTGAGGCGGGTCAGTGCGGCGTCGGCGTCGCGGCGCGAGTGGGCCCACCATTGGTCGGTGGTTTCTGTGAGCTTGCGGTAGGGGAACTGGCCCTCGTCTGAGGCTATCCAGTCGGCGAGGACGACCAGCCCGGCGAACAGGGTCATGGCCGAGGGCCGCTGCGGGGTGACGAGTCCGGGGGCGTCTTCCAGGTTCACGTCGATGAGGCGGGCGGTCTCTTCGACCAGGGCGCGGTAGACGGGCTCCCACTTGTCCAGGGGAGCCGCGCCGGCTGCGCGGTCGACGGTGTCTTTCTGCGGGATGTTGCCGTGGTGGCCGCCCAGGAGGTTGGCGACGGTGTGGAGGCCCTGGTGGGGGTTTGCCTGCCCGCCGCACTCCTGGCAGGTGCAGCCCAGCAGGCGTGGCAGGTGGGCTGCGGTGATGTGCTCGTGGCGGGCCCAGGGTGCGGCGTCGAGGTCGTCGGCCAGGGGTAGGCCGCGGGCGCGTGCCGTCTTCTCCCACTTCTCGCGTTCGGTGCGGGTGCGGGGGGAGGCGGGGCGGCCGGTGCCGAACTGGCGCTGGAAGCAGTCGGATGCTTTGCCCATATCGTGGAGTGCCGCCAGGAACATCACCATGCGGCGGCCGTGATGGTGTTGTCCGTTTCCGAAGGCGTCTGCCAGGCGGCTGGTGACGGAGGGCGGTAGGTAGCGGTCCCACAGGGCGCCTGTGGTGGCGGCGGTGTCCAGTAGATGGGCCAGCAGGGAGTTCCAGGCTGGGCCGCCGACGGCTTGCGAGGCGCCCCGTACGTCTGTCTTCCCCCAGCTCAGAACGGCTGCATGTAGCCACTTTTCAGAGTTCACGACCTGGTGTCCCTTCATTCCGTTATAGTCTGACGGTCCGTCAGCGTACAGCGCTCAAGGAGACACACATTGTTGCTAGCGAGTGCGAGGGGCGAGCCTGGTTCGCGCCCCCGCTGGGACCCGCGGTTCGAAGACTGCACCACGGCACTGACAATCGACGGCGCCGCCGAAGTGGCCGGACTGGTGGAGCTGCTGCGCGACGCTGACCGCTACCGGGCGATCTCCGCCTCCACCCCGGGCGAGACCGTGGCTCTCCTGGAGTACCTGCTCGCCCTGTGCTACGCCGCCGACTGCTATCCGGAAACGGCCGGTGAATGGCTGGCCTGGGTGCAGAACCGGGAGCCGCTTCAGCCGGTCGCCGACTGGCTGGCATCCCGGCCCGAAGCGGACTGGGACCTGTTCGACCCGGACAAGCCGCTGGGGCAGAACGCCCTCCTGGCCCCCCACCTGGACAAGCACGGAACCGGGCCCGCGCAGCTGGTCCTGGAACGGGCGGGGGACTACAACCAGTTCTTCGACCACCACCACCTCGAGCACCCCGAGCCGCTGCCGGCCGACGCCGCGTTCCGGGCGACGCTCACGCAGCACGCGTACGGCCCCGGCATGCGGGGCCGCGTTTCCGGTGCCCTGCTCGGGAAGACGCTCAACAACCTGGCCACCGGCAGGCTCGCCCAGCGGATCCGCGTCCTGGCGCTCGGAGACACCCTCGGCGACACGCTCCGGCTGAACCTCCAGCCGTATGCCGGCGAGCCGGGCACCTTCAACTACTCCTGGACCGACCGCCCGCGTCGGGGGTTCACCAGCAAACCGGCCGGCCGCACCCCCGACGGGCCGGCCGACCTGCACAGCTTCCTGGGCCGCTCCATTCTCCTGCGGCCCGCCGTGACCGCGAGCGGCGAGACCGCTGTGGACCGCGTCCTGATCGGGGCAGGAGACCTCCACGCCGCCTTGCCCGAGGCATTCCTCCAGGACGCCGTCCTGCGCAAGTACGGCAAGGTCACCGGCCCGCTGAGACCGTCAGCCTCACGGCATCTGTGGCGGGAGTCCCACGCCCTGTACGCGGCTGTCGCCGAGCGGCAAAAAGGCAGCGACCTCTACGGACGGCTGGCGATGCTCACCGGACGCCCCGTCACGCTGTGGGCGGTCGGTCTGGCCAGCGAAGACAACAAGCTCGCCAACTGGGTCTCCGACCATTTCCCCTTCGTCCCCGGCAGACAGACCCACCTCCGCCAAGCCGCCGAGACCGGCTCCCAAATGGCCGAGTACACCGCGACCGCGCTCGGCAAAGCGGCCTACACCGCATGGACCATCGCCTACCCCAACCCCAAACCGTCCGACAAGAAGCACCAGCTCGCCCGCTTCGACGCCACCCCCCAGCACTGGGCAGCAACAGCCGACCCCTTCCACGCCCTGCTCGAAGCCACCGCACACAGCGAACCCGTCGACGAGGCACTCGCCGACTACGGCCGAACCCTGGTGACCAACGCCCGCCACCACCTGCAACTGCGACTGTGCTCCCTGCCACCCAACTCCCGCGGCTACCAGGCCCGCGCCCAAGCACTCGCCCGCCTCCACGCGTTCCTCACCGCAGCAAAGGCCCCACACCACCTCAAGGAAGCCGCGAGCGATGACCACTGAGACCCAACAGGCAGACCCCGCCCGAGACCGTCCACCTCGCACACCCTCCGAGCAGCTCACCGGATGGCTCGCCCAACTGGTACGCGCACACCAATACGGCGCGCTCGCGGACCTGCGCCGCCCGACGGCACTGACCTCTTCCCGGCTGCTCGCGGCGAACTTCGCCGCAGAGGAGCAGCACCGGGAGGTCTACGAACGCGTGGCGTTCCTCTTCGCCCGCTTCCACGCCGGCGCCGCCGAGCCGCACTACGGGTACGGCACGATGGGCACCGCCCTGCGCAAGATCGGCTCCCCGGCCGGACGCGGGCCCAACGATGCCGGAGCCACACGCCTCCTGGACCGCCTCGTCGCGTCCCGAAGCATCCCCTGGCGGCACCTCCAGCACGCCGTGGAACGCTCCCGATCCTGCGGCACCATGCCTCCCTCCTGGGCCCGCCTGGCCGACGACCTCACCCGATGGAACGAACGCGGCCGCCACGTCGCCTACGACTGGGCCCGCGACTTCTACACACCCACTTACACCAAGACGAAGAAGAACGGGGCGCACTCCTGATGACCACCGAACACGCGAACGGCCACCAGTACCTGTCGCTGCACCTGCTGGAGACTCTCGCGGCAGTACTGCCCGTGCGGGACGAGAACGGCCAGCCCAAGAAGGTCGTCTTCGGCGGCGAAGAACGCGACATGATCACCTCCCAGGCGCGCCGGCGCGCCGAACGGGTCCACACCCGCAACCGCGCCAACAGCGGTCAAGGACACCTCGCCGGCCACACCATGGGCATGCGCACCCGGGAATGGGCACTGCGGACGGCCGAGGCCATGACGTCCATGGGCTGGGACGAGGACCAGGCACTGCCCATGGCACGGGCCTGCCTGGAGGCCACGGGCCTGAAGTTCGGCGACAAACCAAGCACCATCAACCTCACCAAGGTCCTCCTCTTCGCCCCGAAGAACGCCGGCGAGACCCTTGCCCGCTCCCTGACAGACAACAAGGAGGCGGTCACCGTCTGGGCGGAGGAGTACCTGACGGCCCAGGCCAAGGCCGCCGAAGAGAAGAAGAAAAAGAAGAGGAGCAAGAGCGCCGCGGACGCCCCGGCGCAGGAGGGTGAGGACGCCGACAAGCTGCCCTCCCTGCCCCGCGACATCCGAGCCGAGGTCCTCGCCGCCCTCGCTCCGGGCGACGCCATCGACATCGCCCTCTACGGACGCTTCCTGGCCGAGATCCCCGACTCGCCCAACGTGGACGGCGCCATCCAGACCGCGCACGCCTTCACCGTCCAGCCCTCCGAACAGATCGAAGATTTCTACGCCGCCGCGGACGACGCCAAACTCGACCGCAAGGCCAACGCCCTAGACTACCTCGACGCCGCCGACGACTCCGGCGCCGGCATGACCGGCTACCAGGCACTGATCTCCGGCACCTTCTACCGCCACGCGGTCCTGGATCGCCGCAAACTGCGCACCAACCTGCGCGCCGCCGGCATGGACAGCGAACGCGCAGAGGCCGCCGCCGTTGCCGCCGAGAACGAACTCGTGGACGCCTTCGTCGACGCCTTCCCCGAAGCCAAGAAGAACAGCACCGCCAGCACCGGCTCTCTCCCGAAAATCGTCCTCGCCTTCGAAGGCGACCGGCCCTTCAGCTACGCCGGTGCATTCGAAAAGCCCATCCAGGAAGAAGCGGACGGACACGCCTCCCTCGCCGCCGCCCGCCGACTCATCGACCACCACCGCCTCGTCGCCGGCAAGCGGCCCGACATCGCCAACAGCCGAGTCCTCACCTACGACCTCGACATCCAGCAGCTCCTCACCCAACTCCAGGACGCGGACAACCTCCCGGCCACCGAGACCAACGGCGTCGAAGGACTGACCACACGGTGACCCACGTCCTCCTCACACGCCTGGCCGCGCCCCTGCAGTCCTGGGGGGCGCTGGCCCGCTTCGACCAGCGCGACACCCTCAACCGGCCCACCAAGTCCGGCGTCATCGGCATGTGCGCCGCCGCCCTCGGCCTGGACCGCTCCGAAGAGCTGGGACAGCTCACCCGGCTCCGCTTCGCCACCCGGGCAGACCGCCCCGGAACCCCCATCAGCGACTACCACACCGTCGGCGGGGGCACCTACCCCCTCCGCCCCCGCGACCTCATCCTCGACCACCAGCGCGCCGCCCAAGCCGCCCCCGCAACCGACACCTCAACCGGCCCGACCTTCGGCCACCACACCCTGGAGTCCTGGTACGGGGCACCGAAGTACATCACCACCGACCCCACCAGCGGCGCACTCATCACCCAACGCAAGGCCCTCTCCCGGAAGCCGATGACCACCCGCCGCTGGTACCTGGCCGATGCGGCCTTCGTCGCCGCACTCGAGCACCACGACCACCAGTTCCTGCAGACACTCGGCCACGCACTCGAACACCCCCAGCGGCTGCTGTGGCTGGGCCGCAAGTCCTGCCCGCCCAGCGGCACCATCGCCGCAGGAGTACACCCCGGCACCCTCGAGGAAGTCCTGCAGCAGACACAGCTACTCCCCAACGCCACCGCACAACGGCCCTGGGCGTGGATCGAAACCGCCGCCAGCACTCACGGCGCGACCCGCCTCAACGACCAGCCCCTGACCTTCGATCCCGAACACCGCGCCCACACCGAACGGTGGGAGACCCGCATCCGCCTTGCCCCCGGACAGACGATCGGCTGGGAGAGCCTCATCCCATGACCACCGCCACCCGAACAGCCCGCTTCGTCACCACCCACAGCATCCTCACCCTGGACGCCCGGCACCCCTTCGTCGCCAAGTCCCTGATCGACGCCCAAGCCATGCATCGCACGGTGATGTCAGGCTTCTACGGATGGGTCGAAGACGGAGCTCCCGACCCCCGGGCACAGCTAGGCGTGCTGTCTACCTGGTCCCTCGACCTGAAGAACAACGCCCTCGTCCTGGTCGTCCAATCCAGAGTCGCACCCGACTGGTCGAACATCCCCTCGGCAGCACTCACCAGCGCCACCACCACACTCACCGTCGACATGACCATTCGCGAAGGCGACAACTACACCTTCCGCACCGTCATCAACCCCACCCGCACACAGGCAACCCCAGCGACCGGAAACGGCCCTCGAGCACGAGGCCGACGGACTTCACACACTCACCCCGAACACGTCCGCCGATGGTTCCTCGAACGCAGCCAACCCCCCGGCGAGCCACCGGTAGGTCCCCGGGGCATCCCTCGCATCGGCGCCACCGTAGAAGAATCACAGCTCTCCGTACGCATGCTCCCCACACTCAGCTCACCCGCACCCCACCAAGGGCTCCGCATCGTCCGCGCCGAAATCAAGGGCTCTCTCGTGGCCACCGACGCCCACACCCTCACCACCGCCCTCACCAACGGCATCGGTCGAGCACGCGCTTACTCAACCGGCCTCCTCCTCATCCGACCAACCAGCTAACGCCCACGCCCCCACCCACAAGCGGGTGCAACCCCGCCAGCACGCGCAAAGACACTCCCCCCCAGCACCCTGAAGCCAAGCGAGGTACCCCGCGCCTGCCAGCTAGTCCCATAGCCGCCAAGCCCCGCGTTCGGGCAGATCGAGCTGCTCCCCGCATCGGCTGGGATGGTCCCCGGCCGGGGGAAGCACGGGACGCGCTGCGTCTCTGCTCCCCGCACCCGCGGGGATGGTCCCGACGGCCGGTGCAGCTACCTCGATTACAACGACTGCTCCCCGCACCCGCGGGGATGGTCCCACCGGCTGGACGATGCTCGCCGGCGACGGCTGCTGCTCCCCGCACCTGCCGGGAGGTCGGCCCATCGGGTCCGCCTGTGACGCCCCGGTGTACCGGGTGCCGACGGGGCGGCCGGGCGAGCCCGGGGAGGAGGGAAGCCCCGGCCCATCCGGAGAGCCCGGCGACTTCTGCGAGCCGGGAGCGGCTGGTGCCGACGGCCAAGCCGGAGAGGACGGCCATGCCGGCGCTCGCGGCCCCCACAGGGCGAGACTGGCGCCCGCGGTCCGCAAGGGGAGAGGGCGAGCGCTGCGCGGCCGGGCCGACGTGCCCCGACGGCTACAGCCTCCAGGGCCCGGGGTGGGGTCCGGGCGCGCTGGTGTGCCGACGCGATGGCGCCCCCGACCCCGAACCGTGGGAGGACGACGGCGGCCTGGTGAATCTCACGCTGGACGCGCTCGACCCGACTCGACGCACCTACCCCTGACGCAGTGCGCCCCCACGCCCCGGGCCGGGCGGGGGCGCATTCGTCATGTGCCGCCGCTCCGGGGTCAGTTGGTGACACCTGCCATCAGCCGCTTTACAATGCCGTTACAGATTGCGCCCATTCCTTCACCGCTGGAACAGTGATCGCGCGGGCCCGACCTGCCGATCCCCGTGGCCTGCATGGTGCTCCGTCGGCTGCGCCTCGGCGGGGCACCACCTCTGCTCCCGTACCGTGCGAAGGCTCTGCCCGCCCGGGCGGGACGGCGTCCCGGCTCTGGGGAGGTGTCCTGGACGCCGACACCCGCGCCCCTGCCCGCACCCCCAGCGGGCGGGGGCGCATTCGTCATGCCTACGAGCGGTAGTTGACGCTCACACCGCGCAAATTCGGCCTCGCCCCATACCCTGTGAGGTGTCGAAGCTGCACAGAGATAGGGGCAAGGCCGTGTCTTCACCTGATGCTACCCCGGAGCCCATCGCGTTCGGCGAGCGTGTGCGCATCCTGCGGTCACGCCGCGGCATGACCCAGGTCGTCCTGGCCGGGCTGCTCGACAAGTCCCCTTCGTGGGTGAAGGCGCTCGAAGCGGGCCGCTTCCAGACTCCGGGCCTGCCGATGGTGCTGCGCATGGCGGAGCTTCTGCGGGTGCGAGACCTGTCCGACCTCACCGGGGATCTCTCCATGCCCACCCACCTGTTCATCGGCCCCGGCCACGCCCGCCTACCCGAAGTGCGCGCAGCCGTGGACGCCTTCCCCAGCCCGGGCGGCGTCCACGAAGCCCCATCGCTCGAGCACCTCCGGGCTCGGCTCGCCCGGGCGTGGGCGGCCCGGCACTCGGCGCCGAATCACCGCGACGTCATCGGCGCCTTGCTGCCGGATCTGATTCGCGACGCGCAGGCCGCCGTCCGGCAGTCCGATACGCCCGCCGCACGTCGGCAGGCGCAGGCAGTGCTCGCCGAGGTGTACAGCCTGAGCCAGTTCTTCCTCGCCTACCAGCCCGACAGCGCCCTGCTCTGGCGCGTCGCCGAGCGCGGCATGGTCGCCGCGCACGAATCCGAGGACCCGCACGCTCTCGGCATGGCCGCATGGCTCACCGCCGAGGCGCACCGCGACGCCGCCCACTACGACGGTGCCGACACCGTCACCTCCGAGGCCCTGGCCTACCTGGACCCGCAGCTGCCCGACGCGGACGACGACGTGCGCGCGATCGCAGGCGCCCTGCAAGTCGCTGCCGGCTACACCGCAGCCCGCCGCGGCGACACCGGCACGGCGTGGGGGTGGTGGGACAAGGCCGACCGCGCGGCGAAGAAGCTCCCGGAGTCCTACTACCACCCGATCACGTCGTTCTCCCGCGCGGTGATGGGTGCGCACGCGGTAACGCTCGCCGTCGAGCTGCACGCGGGCGGCGAGTCGGTGAAGCAGGCGGCGAAGGCGGACGCACGGTGCATCCCGTCGCGGCCCCGGCGCGCCCGGCACCGCATCGAGGAGGCCCGCGCGTACCAGCTGGACGGGAAGCCGGAGACCGCGCTGGAGACACTGGCCAAGGCGCACGAGAACGCGCCGGAGACCATCGCGTACAACGGCTACGCCCGCCGGATCATCCTCGAGGAGACGGAGGCGCGAGCGCCGGAGCGTCGGCGCCGCGCGTCGGAACTCGCGGTGAAGGTGGGCGTACTCGCCGCCTGACAAAGCCTCCTGACGGAGGGACACAATCTGTAACCTTCTCAGCCCACGGCGCTCTTACGGTCAGTGAGTAACCGATCACTGACGAGACGCCGGGGGTTGCTCATGCCCGCCACAGCTACACCGCCGGAACCGACCGGCCAGGCACCGGCCGACGCTCTGCCGGTCGACCTCGACACGATCCGCGCAACCATCGGCCGCGCCCTTGCCGAGGGCCCGGCGCCGCGCTACGCCACGCTGGAGGAGCTGGAGGGCCTGCTGCGCGGGCACGTGCAACTCCTCCTGCCCGAGGCGCAGGCCGCCGACGCGCCAGGGAGTCTGCTCGCCTCGGTCCGGGTGCACATGGAGGAGGGGATGGGCGAGGGTCTGGTGTCGGCGCGGGTTCACGTCCGCCAGCTCGCCTACGACGCCCGCGCGCTCCTCCGCTACGTGGAGGCTGGGCAGTGAGCACGGAGCCGACTGTGCGGGTCTGCCGCGCGTGCGGGCGGCCGGCGCTTCTGGAGCCGCACGAGCACCGCGCAGACGACCCGTGGGCGTGCACCGACTGCTTGGCTCACATCACACGGGAGGACGCCACGCACGTCCCCGAGTGGGCTATACGGCTGGCCCGCCCGCTGAGGGCCGTCGGGTGAGGCAGGTCGCCTGCCAGGTCGTGCTGGTCGCCACGGTCGCCGCGTTCGTGGTGTGGGTCGCCATCTACTCGCGCCCCGCATGAACCCCCGCCCCCGCTCGTGCCGACCCCCGCGGCACGGGCGGGGCGCGGGCACCAACCCCACCGGCACTGGTGGAAGGAGGCTCCGTGCAGTCGTCTGGGTACGTGGCGCTGGTGGCTCTGGTGCGAGTGGCGCGATCTCCTGGTGACCGCGATCGGGCCGTCTTCTGGGATGGGGAGCTGTTCCGGCTTCGCGCGTGGGGCGTGCGTCGCCGTCGCCCGGCTCCGGGTGCGAGTGTGCAACGGCCTCAGCGCAGGGGAGCGGCGGGATGAGATCCCCCTGCCGGGCCAGCCCTCGCCTCGACCATCTCGCCGGCCCGGATCACCGAGTCGACCCTCCGTGTCGGGGATCACGTCCACGCCGGCCGCGACCGGCCCCCGCGGGGCGTGGGCTGCCTGCGCGCGCTACCGGGGGCGGGGCGGTCGGCGCCTCTACCTCAGCGACGGCTGTACTTGCGGCCTTCGACCTCGCCGTGTGCTGCGCGGCTACCGCCTGTAGAACCCGCCACTCGTGGCTTGGCGTTGAGAGAGAGTCCAAGGCCCTTCGGGTAAACGGCGAGGTCGCGTGGTTCGTTGGGCGGTTCTGCGGCGCTGCTCACTGTGGCGATGTGTCATCAGCACTGTCCACTCCTGTCGGCTCATCCGCCTGGGTCAGATCCGCCTTCGTGTTGCGACGGCGCGGATCTCTGCCTCGAAGGCGCGGAGGGCCTTGGCATGCTCATCGCGCGCCTCGGTCCAGGACGATGCTGTCGTGTACCCCTCTCGCATCGCTGTGCCGGCATTGATGAGTCGGGTGGCGCTCGGTGCGAGCTGCTCTGCTCCGGGGGTCATGTAGAAGCGCGTGGCTACTTCGTAGCGGCCGACGTCGAGTGGAGGGAGGTCGGCCTCCGCGACCCCGTTCCGGTGGGCGTCTCTCAGCTCGCCGGAGAGGCGGTTGTACGTCGCGGAGAGGAGTGCGCCGGCTTCTACGAGACGAAGCACTTCAGCGTGTCGTCGTTCTGCTGTGCGTCGGATGTGATCACCCAGCATCACCAGGCTGCCCCCCAGCAGGACGCCCAGGAGGCCAAGCAGGGCCTGTCCCATACGCCACCCCTACCGTCCGAAGACTCCGGTACGCCCTTCTCCCTTCCCTTGCGAGTCTCGCGTTCACCCCCTGTCTTCCCCTCTTGTTCTTGTCCGGTCCTTCTCCCGCCATCAGCTCGACCGCCCCGCCCGTTGCCCCGCTCCCAGCCCTATACCAGGCCCTCGGGCGTGCTCAGACGCAGGGCGACGCGGTGGACGACGCGCTGGGAGCCTCCCCGGACTCTTGCCGGGAAGTCCTCGCCTACGTCGCTCGTGGTGGCAGTTCCGGCGAGGGCCGCGAGGAGCGGCGCTTCCTCGCCGTCCAGGCCAGGCGACTGGCCGAAACAGCACCGGTGCTGTACGTCTTGCTGTACAGTCGTGGGTATGTCGAAGCCAGTGACGATCCGGGTCGATGACGAGCTGCACGCGGCGCTGAAGGAGAGGGCGGAGGCCGAGGGGACCACGGTGACCGCGCTGATCTCCCGCGCCGCGCACGACGCCGTGCGAGACCCGCGCCTCGAAGGCGCCGCGGAGGTCTTCCGCGCCTTCATCGAGGACAATGCCGACGCCTTCGACGCAGCCTTCCCCGACGACGCGCCGTCCCGCCTGGACGCCTCAGGTCAGGCCGCCTGAGCGTGGAGCTGCTCATCGACATCCGCTGGTTGCTCGAGCGCCAGGCCGAGGTACTGCCCAAGCACCCCCACATCCACGACTTCTCCGCCCTCGTGGCCGCCGTCGCCCGGCACCGCGTCAACACACCCCGCATCGGCGCCGTGGTGGACAACGCCTGGCGCGCCGCCGTCCTGCTGCACACCGTCATCCGGCTCCGGCCGCTCCCGGCCCGCAACGCGTTGTTCGGCGCCGGACTGGTCGTGGCGTACATGGACGCCGCCGGCGACACCATCGACCCGCCCTACGGTGCCCTAATCGACCTCACCCGCGACATCGACACCGGTCGCGCCGACGTCTACGACGCCGCTGGCAGTGTCCGCTCCTGGCGCTTCTGACCGACACCCCGAATCGGTCCTGTGGCGCTTCTCATGACTGGTCCACCAGCGGTGGTATCGGCGGCCGGCCATGGGACTCTGCCTGCGTGCCGTCGTCCTGGTGAAGGGCGACGGAGAACGCTCGTAGTCGATGCCGGGCGTGACGCGTGTGAGGGCGTCACGCCCGCCGGGCGTCTGCGATGGTGCGCAGGCGAACGTGCGGAGACTGGCGGTCAGGCTGCGGCGGCCAGACCCCCGGTCATCCTTCGCAGAGGGGTGGGTGGGGTTCGGTCAGGCCGAGTTGCGCCAGTACATTCCGGGCGAGGTCGAAGGGTTGGTTGCGTGGGCCGTGCGGGACTGAGACGGCGGATTCGAAGCTGCGCTGTGTGGCCAGGGCTCTGGGGCCCACCAGGCCGGCGAGCAGGTGGTGCCGCCAGAGGGGGACGGGCCGTCGTGCGTCGATGACGATGAGGTCCGGCCGGCGCCACACGACCAGCGCCCAAGGTCCACCGTTGGCGCCGTCGCCGGCCCAAGCGCCGACCAGCGGCACGCTCTCGGCCGCGCCGACGGCTTCGAGGGCCACGAGTGAGGGATTGCTGAAGCGGCCGGTGTCGTGGAGCAGCAGCTTGCCGTGGCGGTGCACGTCGCGTCCCTTCTCCGCCAGGGCCGAGACCGCGTCGTCGAGGGGATCGTCCTGAATGACGTCCTCCGCTACCGCGAGTACGGATTCGGGGTGCACGGTGGGTCCGAAGGCGTCCTCCAGTAGGGAGGCGTATTCGGCGACATAGGTGGGGTCGGCTGCGGGCAGGAGGTGCCCTATCGCCGCGGAGGCTTCGTTGAAGGCGAGGGTTTCTGGGGTCACTTCGTAGCGCGGGGCGTGGCTTCGGAGGACTGCGAGGGCGACTGCGGCGAGGCTTCCGATCTGGGGTTCGGTCCGGTCGGGGAGGTCGCGTCGGGCCAGAGCGCGTAGGGAGGAGGAGAGTAGGGGTAGCCAGGTGGTGTCGGCCGGTGGCCAGGCGCCTGCGGCCGCGGTCCACAGGGTGAGCCGCACGGCGAGCATCCGCTCGGGCGATTCCAGCTGGGGGGACAGGGCGACCAGGCGCTCGACCCAGCGCCGGTACCTGCGGCGGACCTGCTGTTCGGCCTGGCGCAGGTCAGGCAGTGACGGTGTGTTCGCCACTGTGCTGGAAGGGTCCTGTGTCGCGGCGACGTCCTCGGTGTCGTCTTCGTCGAGTGCCGCCTCGACGTCGTCGGCGAACCGCTCGTCCCAGGTGACCGTCAGTAGGTCCTGGAAGGGCATGTCTGTACTGGAGGGCAGTGGAAGGCCGAGCGCGAAGCGCACGAGTGGCTGCCCGATGCGTCCTGCGCACTTGTCCAGGTAGTTCTCCCATCCGTCCTCGTCCTCCGGCATCGGCGTCTTGGCGTCCGTACCGGGGGCTTTGCTTGCCGCGGTGGCGGCCTTGGGGGCAGGGCTCAGCGCTGTCCGTAGGGTTTCCAGGTCTCCTAGGAACCGTTCGGCCAGCCGCGGGTCCTCGAACAGGTCTGCCGGCTGTGTCGCGGGCGCCTGGGGCTGATCGGGCATCACGCGGCGCAGTACGCGATCGGCGTCGATGACGTACACGGTGTTGCCGAATCTCGGGATGCCCGCGTCGTCGAAGGCCACCAGGCGTAGGCGGCTGCCCGCGTCGGCAGGAGCCGTTACGGTCACCGTGGTTTCGCCGGGGGGAACGTTCGCGATGGGCTCCCACGTCTCCGGTGGGGCTGCGGCTGCTGACAGGTCGAGGCGGGTCGGGTGGGGCAGCGTTCGGGCGAGACTCACCTCCAGTCCGTCGGCCGTCCGTACGGCCCCGAGCAGCAGTGGTCCGCCTTCGGCGCGTGGACGGGGCAGGGCTGGGGTAGCGCGCAGCCGGGCGACGGGTTCTTCATCGCCTTCTGGAAGGAGTGTGGTGGAACGGGGGGCGATGAGGCCGAGTTCGCAGTTGCCGCCCCGCCCTTGTGGGAGCAGCAGGGCTGCGGAGGAGAGATTCGGGCTGCCGGTGAGGGCCCATCGCTCTTCGCCGGTGGTCCACTCCACGAGTTTTCCGTGGCGGTAGCGCTGTTCGTTGTCGCTGATGATGCGGCCACCGTGCTCCTGGACCAGGTCGGCGACGGATGGGCCGTTGAGGTCGGTGAGCCCGGGTTGGTAGGCGACGGTCAATCGGGCTGGGCGGAAGCGATGAATCAGCCTTCGCAGCGCACGGGCGTGTGGGTCGTGGAACGGCGCGGATAGGGCTAGCTCGCCGACGGGGCCTTCGGGTAACTGGTCGACGATGGGTGAGTGCAGGCTGCTGACGAGGCGTAGGTGCGGGTCGACGGGCGTCCTGTTGCGGTGGAGCCGGTCGAGGAGCGTTGCCACCCGCTGCAGGGCCCGGGGGACGCCGGCGGAGAACCGCACCTTCTCCGGCAGGGCGTGTAGCCAGGCTGACAGGTCCGCGACCGCTGCGGGGCTTTGGTCGCCTGTTACCCGCAGCACCGTCCACAGTTCGGCGTTGGCTTGCCAGCCGGCCAGGGTGGTGTTGCCCGAGCCGAGTGCGATGGTTGCGTGTTCCGGGCCGGCCAGGATCATCAGCTTCGGGTGGAAGGCGGGTCCGCCTGTGTAGGCCAGGCCGGCCAGGTAGCTGCGTCCGGCCCGTCGGACGGATCGGGGGTCGTGCCGGGTCATGGTCACGTCCCCGACCACGGTGACGCGGGCGCCTGTCGCTTGGGTGACGCCGAGGGCGATTTCCTCGAAGAAGCCGAAGTCGGCCGTGAAGCTGAGGAACAACGCCTCTTCCAGCTCGTACTTGCCGCTGCGTCCCTCCTCGAGGATGAGCGTCAGTGGTGAAGCGATTTCGGTATGTACCCCTTCGGACGGTGCCGTTTGGGTGTCAGTCAACGAGGTCCCTCCCGGTTGGGGTGAGCGACCAGTACTGGTCGTGGTGCTGCAGCATGCCGCAGGTGGCAAGGACGGTGCCCAATTGGCTCAGCCGCAGTCCCACGTCGCCGCGGCCCTCGTGGCTGGTTCGGTACAGCCAGCCGCCGCGTTCGTGGAGGCGGGTGGGCAGCCACAGCGTGCCGTCGGGGCGGCGGCGGGCTTTGGCCAGGGCAATGCGCTGCGAGCGTGCGACCAGGACGTGGACGAGGTGGCGTGCCGCGTCGCGCAGCGCTGTTGGTCTTCTTTCATCGAGCCACCGTCCGACCCATTCGGGGCCGAGTTCGATGCCGCGCGGGCCGAGGAAGGCTTCCCGGACCCGGCCGGACAGCTCGTCGGCCCGGCGTGACCCCATGGCAAGCACCTGTAGCTCGGTCAGGGGCAGGAGGGCGTTCGCCATGCGCAGGTCGTGCTCGGCGGGAAGCGGGGTACCTGTCGTGCTGCGTGTCGCGGGTAGTGAGGACAGGAACGCGGCCACCGTGACGTCGGGCAGTTCCTGGGCGAAGCAGTCGGCCAGTTCCTCGACCGGGACCATGCCGTCCACCTGCTCCACGAGCCAGGACCACAGGCGGCGCCAGGCGCCGACGGAGTAGTTCCGCAGGACCACCCCTCGCCACGCCGGCGCCACGTCGATGCTGCCGGCCACGGCATCAGTGGTCAGGAAGTCGCCGAAGGCCAGCACGTTTCCAACGTCCCAGGCGAAGTGCGCGATGGGATGCGTGTCGACTACCCGCGCTAACAGACGGATCGTTTGTCGCCGTGTCATCGCGCTGGAGCTTGTGTCAGCAGCGTCCGGCCTGCCCAGGAGGCGCGCCAGCCACGTACCGTCAGGGCTCCCAGCGCCCGCGCACACGCACAGCTGGGCGCCGAGCGGAGCGAGGTCTTCCACGCGCAGTGTTTCCTCGGCGGCCAGATCAAGGAGCTCTCCCAGGCCGTCTCGTACGGCGGCTGCGTTGAGCTGTGGCCCTGGTGTGGGCATGGGGCCGGGGCTGAGGATGCCGAGAGCCGTTTCGGATCCGGCGTACGGGCCCCAGAAGCCCCACGTGTTGCGCACGTACCCGCCCTTACCAGGAACTGCGGACTCGGCCACGGCAACCGACCCGGAGCGAAGCCGGTGGGCCAGCGCATCGACCCCGTGGGCGCGTGGTAACCATTCGTGCTCGGGCGCATGGTGGGCGAACGACACGGCGGCCAGAGCCACCTCCGCGCGGCGCAGCAACTTCTGGGAGGCTGGAGCGGTCAATCCGGCGGCGTCGGCGTGCGCCGCGACCAGGCCGTGCAGCGCGTAGTAGCGCGCGTGAGGCGTCACCGTGGTGACGCCCGGCAACAGGTGATCGACCATGCGCATTACATGCCGTTCCACCGACAGCGGGTAACGCCCCGCAGCGACGTCCAGCCCCGGACGGCTCCACTCAGGCCCTTCCACGAGACCGATCCCGGACCCGTCCCCGTAGGAAGCGGTTGTCGACTCAGCCATGGGGCCGCTCCGCAGAGAGGAGCGGCCCCACCGTCATCCCGCTCATAATCCTTCTCCGCACGTTTCGCCCCCAGCATCGCCGACGAGAGATGGTCTCGGTAGTCATTCTGACGCGTTCCACGGGCCTCTCATGCCCAACACCCGGCCCACTACGAGCCGGACACCGGCCGTCTAGACGTTCGCCCGGCCAGTCTCCGCCTGCGCCGGGCAGAGGCGCTTGCTCCAGACGCAGATGATCGCCGTTTAAGCGCCGCGACCGGCGCCGCCACGGTGCGCTCCCTGCGGGTGCTGCCGCCCGGCGCCCCGGCCGCGACCACCATCACGTCGGCGGTCGTCGCTGGCAGCCCCCACCGTCGCCGCGCCGGCGCACACGGGAAGGGCCGGGAGCCGGTGCGCACCTGGAAGACCGCGTCGGCTGGCTACCGCCGCGCGCTCGCCGCCCATCAGGCCGCCCGGCCCACCTCACAGCACCAGGTGCAGCGCGACGTCGCGGCCGCGGCCGAAGCCTAGGTGCGCTGCCGGCTGCGGGAGCCGGAGGAGGCGTCACCGCCGACCGTGACGCCGTCGCTGATCAGCACGCCCGCAGAAGTGCCCCAGGGCGCGGTGGAGGCCAGCCGCGGACGTGTGCTGCGCCGTGCGGCCACCGAACGGGCGGGCCTGCCCACCGCGTGGCGCCCGCTGCCGCACGCGCCGCTTGCCGGCCAGCAGGGCTGGACGAGGTCGCCTGAGCACCGCGACCTGGCTTAGGAGGTGCAGGCTCACTGCGCGAACGAAGCCCAGGCGTTCGGACCCGCGTGCGGGTCACTACCCCGTGCAGCAATATGACGATCAATCAGATCTGGGTGATGGGGGAGGCGATCCAGTGGAGGACCAGCCAGAAGAGGAGCGTTCGAGGGAGCGGAGCCCGGATAGCGAGGCTCGCGATCGGCGACGGCGGGTTCGGGTGGACTGGATGCAGCTCGGCACGGTCATCGCGGGCCTCGCGGCGGCAGGGGGATTGGCCTTCTCCGGCTGGACTGGCTACTACAGCGTTCAGGTCGCGCGCGATCAGCTCAACCAGTCTCGGGAGGGCTCTGAAAAGGAGCTGCAACGGCAGGCCGCGTTGATATCGACGTGGACGCAGAAGGGCGATAGGGAGCAGACCACCAGCTTCGTTGCCAACCGGTCGCTTGATCCGGTCCACCAGCTCGTTGTGGGCATCGCGACGGGGGAGGACCTGGGGATCGACTGGGATCCCCGCAGCCAGAAGGGGCCGAAGACGATGCTGTACCTCGGATCCGTGCCGCCATGTTCGCGGGTGACGATTCCCGGCCCGGTCGTAGCCAACTTCCTCGGGCCGCGAGTGCCCTCGGATGTCCATCACACCATCGCCGGAGTGTTCCTCGTCGACGTTCACGGACAGGGTTGGGTCCGGTTGTCCTCCGGGCCTCTACAGAAGCTGAAACTGCCGCACAAGACTACAGGGCCAGAGTGGACGAAGGTGCAAACCATGCTCGGCAGCAGGCTGCTTGGAAAGAAGCACCTCGGCCTCGCCTCCGCACGTCCTGGAGGAAGCAACTCGCCTCTCGATTCGCCGCAGTCGCTGAAGGAGTGCGGCACCAGCAGCTGACAGGCTCCGGAGCATTGAATTTGGGGCGCAGCTCGGCGGCTCTCGCCCTGGTACTGCTCCACGAGGTCCCGGACCTCATCGCGGTAAATCAGCCCCGCTCAGGAAGCTCTTGCTGAGGAGCGGGCCCGCAAGCAGGGCCCGTGCGACACCCGTGAAAGTCTGCAGGAGTTCGGCTCGGACACCCCCTTCCTATGTCTCCTAGACGACCCGCCTGATGAACGTGTGGTCAATCTAGGCAGTTCTTGCAGTCTGGGTACGGAGGTCTTGAGACATGGGTGAGGTGTTCCTTCGATCTGGGTGATGTGGTCTGGGGAACCGTGTGGGTGATGCGGAGGACTGGGTGGCAGATCCTCAGATCTTGGTGCAGAAGGGTGTTTTTGCAGCTCAACGGGCGATTGGCCTCGGCGTCCTCTATTGCAGTGGTACAGGGCTCGGTCGGTAGTCATGGGTTCGACGTTGGGTCAGTGCCGAGTCTTCAAGCAGGGGTTGTGGGGAGCCACTGCTCTTTTCTCTGGCCTCAGCCGGCGGATGCCGTTAGTGAGTGATCTACGTGTGCCCCGTGATGAGCTCAGCCGAAGGAAGCACGCCACGATGGTGGTGCGGTCGACTGGGTGCCGCCACGTGGCTCCCTCAGCCAGCGCCGTCCTTAGCCCCGCTGATCGATAACAAGCGTCCGATGTCCTGCAGTCGCCAACGGACCGGTGGGGCATCGGCGGGCACCCGGAGGCCCGCCAGGGCCGAGGATGCACCGGCCCTGGGCGTGAAGAGCCGCGAGCAGCGGCGGTAGCGGGCTGGCCAGTGGGCATGCGAGTGCTGTTGAGGACTTCTCCCCAGTTCTGCATGCCCCTGCTGGTCTTCGACAGCGGGCTGGCGTGGGAAGAGCGGCAGCAACGGTAGCGCCGGGAGCGGTCGGTGCATGGGGCGGCTGCCACGGCTGAGTTTTGGCTGGCCGTCAGGTTGGGCGACACGCTGCTGAAGCGCGCTCGATGTACAGGGGGCTCATGTACCTTAAGTTCATCTAGTCGGCCTGAGGGCCGTTGCTGATGCACGTGCAGGCAATGCCCAGCCAGAGGGAGGGGCCAGTGGGAGCAGTACGCAGACTGGTCGATGCCGACACGGGTGAGGCCATCCCGTATGCGCCTTACGCCTTCTCCGGTGATCACATTCAGGTGGACAAGACCAGGGTGGAGGCGATCACGGAGAGCAGGGAGTTCACTCCAAGTCAGAAGTACCTGGTGCTGTGGTGGATCGGTGTGTCTCCCGAGGGCATGGCCCCCCTGCGGGCGACCGGGGCTGACATCGCGAAGAAGGTGGGGATGACCGCTGATGCGGTGGGCAAGATCAACCGGAAGCTGTTGAAGAGGCGCATCATCATCGAGCGTGGTCGCATCGGGAACTACAGGCTCTACCGGATCAGTCCGTACATCGCGTTTCACGGTTCCGGATTCGAGCAGCGGGAGGCGGTGAGGACGTGCAACCCGCCGGAGATCCCCGGCTTCGACAACACGACCCCTTCGCGCTGGGAGGCCAAGTGAACAACGACGACAAGCGGAAGCTGCTGGACGTCCTTCACCGCACGGCAGGCATGACCGCGAACCAGCGTCTGGTGGTCATGCTCTACGCGATGCACCCTACGGACCGTGCGGGAGCCGTGATCGATACCGGGGCCAACCTCGCGAAGCTCGTTGGCATGTCGCCGACGGTGTTCTCCCGGACGCGGCGCCAGGTCGTTGAGGCCGGCTGGCTGGAGGAGTCCGAGCGGATGGCGCACATCAGCTACTACCGGCTCAGCCCGCAGAGCACGGGTGAGGATGTTGTCGTCCCTCTGCGCCGCGCAACCTGAGCGGTCTCAGGAGCATGACCTCATGTACGTGGAGTCAATGAAGGTCGATGCCGGAACAGCTCTTCATTGACTCCACGTTCATGAGCCTTTCAGGGGTGTACTGGCGAGGGACAGTAGCGAAGGCTGTCTGGTGCCGGAGCTCCCCGAGCTCCGGCACCAGGCCATCGGAGTCGGCGGCCGTGGCGCACTGGTACACCGGCACTCAGCGACAGAGCCACAAACATCACGACCCGGCCCGCTGCACGATCACCCTGCTCCGCGGACGTGACAGGCCTGCGGAGAGTCGACGGTCGGCGATCGTTTCCCTCACGCGCATCAGCGTCCTGAACTGACAGGTCACCACGGACGAAGTCCTCCTCACACGCCCCTGGATGAGCTGCATGATGCTTCCGGGTCGCCGTCGGCTGGAGCGTACGGCTCCTGGAGAACACGCAGCGAGGGCCTCGCACTCGGTGTCCTCAGCTGCTTCTCACCTGGCGACGGTCGCCGCCTCCTGCAGGCTGCCTGCTTCTCCTGGACGGAGCACGACCCACCTGTGCCGGCGGCGGCCGACACCGCTCGGCGTCTCGTCGCTCGCCTGAACGATGTCCCCGGCGCCGCCGCCGCGCGTAGCGACTGAAAGGAAGCGACTGAGAGCGGGCTGAGTCGCTGCGGGATACCACCAGGTCAGGGGGGTGAAGGCGACGGCGTAGCGACTGAAGCGACTCTAGGTTCCTATATATGGGCTGTGGTCGGTGTCTTCGTGTGCGTCATATACAGGGAAGTTGAGTCGCTTCAGTCGCTGTTGACTGTGTGGGGAAGGCGTTGAGCTGCGCTTTCGGTGGTGTGTGGGGGACAGCGACCGAAGAGCGTTCGGTCGCTGCCTGTTGAGTCGCTGCAGGTCCTGTCGGATGGGGCAGGGGAAGGTCCGACACGTCGTGTGGGGGATCGTTGGGTGTGCCGGTAACTCGGTTAGTGTGTGTTCGTACTTGAGTCGCTTCAGTCGCTGATTGGGGAGCAGCATGCCTGCTGAGCTGCGTCTTTCGCGTAGCGACTCAGGTGTGGGGGCTTCTGGGTCTTGGGTCGCTGTCTCGTCTGTGGCGCTGGCTCGGTGGTGTGTGCAGCGGGGGTGGCCGGTGCATCCGTTGGCTGCCGGGCGCAAGGCTCCTGCTCGGAACTGTGCGGAGTGTCAGCGTGGTGGTCACCGGCGCCAGGACTGCGGGTGTGTGGCGGCGGGGCGGTGGTGTCACGGTTTTCACGCTGCCACGCTCGATCCGGCGAGGGTCGAGCAGTGGTGGGGGAGTCGCCCTGCTCTGGGTGTAGGTGTGGCGTGTGGGCCTGCAGGCCTGGTTGTCATCGATGTCGATGCCCACGGCGCGCAGCCTCCGGTGCGGGAGCGTCTGCTGCCCGGTGTCCCTGTGGGGCCGGGTGTGGATGTGAGTGGAGTTGTCAGCGGGTTTCACACTCTTGCGGTGCTGGCCGCGCTGCGGGATGCCCCGGACCCGGTGTCCGATACGGGGACGCTCAGGGTGCGTACGCCGTCGGGCGGTATGCATGTGTGGTACCGCGTTCCCGACGGGCGGCGTTGGTTGTGTTCCGTCGGCTCGAGTACGGGGCGGGCGCTGGCTTGGCAGGTTGATGTGCGGGCTTACGGTGGCTACATCGTGGCGCCCGGCACCGTCACTCAGGACGGCACCTACCGCCCGGTCGGTGCTGTGCGTGAGCCGGCCGTTCTGCCGTCCTGGCTTGCGGAGGAGCTGGAGCGCACAGGTCACCTCGAGGCAGAGCCCCCGGCAGCTGCGGCCGGCGTGCTGCCGCCGCCGCGTGCCCGCCAGGCAGTGGTAGCTGCCGGTGGCGGCCGCAATCGTGCCGAACGGACCCTGACCGGCCTGCTGGCCGAGGTCGCCGCGTGCGCGGCCGCGGCCTCGGGTATGGGCTTCAGTGAGAAACTCAACCGCGCGGCCTACACCGCCGGCGGCCTGGTCGCCGCCGGACACCTGTCCAACCCTGACGCCGAGCGTCTGCTGGCCGAGGCCGCGCGGGCCGCCCGCCCGGGGCAGGAACGCCGCGCACTGCAGATCATCCGCAGCGGTCTGGGCGCCGGCATGCGCAGCCCGCTGTACCTGGAGGGCCGCCGATGAGCAGCAGTGGCGATGGGTTCCTCTTCGACTTCGATCCGCATGCGGTCGCGGAGCAGATCCGGGCCCAGGCGGTGACGGTGCCGGCGCAGACCACCGCTCCCGCGGCGGCGCCACCGCTCGAGCCGCATGCCACCGCCTCGGGTCTCCTGCCCGACTCCCTGTCAGACCGCGGCAACGCGAAACTGTTCGTCCGGCTGTACGCCAACGACTACCGGCACGTCCCCGGCATGGGCTGGTACCGCTGGGCCGGCACCCGCTGGCAGGTCGATGAGGACGACACCGTGCTGTGGGCCGCCGGTGACCTCGCTGAGGCCCTCGCGCTGACCGACCCGCGCGGCCACTACACCCCCGCTGGTCTCCAGCAGCACCGCCGCCGTGCCCTGAGCACTTCCGGTATGAACGCGATGCTCACCCAGGCGAAGTCTGCGCCCGGCATGGTCCTCGCCGCCTCGGCCCTGGACGCCGACCCGTACGTGCTGTGCACCCCGGACGGCATCGTCGACCTGCGCACCGGGCTGGTGCGCGCGCCCGATCCGAACAAGGACTTCCACTCGAGGGCCACCAGCACCGGGCCCCGGCAGATGCCCACCCCCCGCTGGGACCGGTTCCTGGCCGACACCTTCGGCGACGACGCCGAGGGCGTCGAGATGATCGACTTCCTGCACCTGCTGCTGGGCTACTCCATCACCGGCGACGTCGGCGGCCAGGTCATGCCCTTCCTCTTCGGCTCCGGGAAGAACGGCAAGTCGGTGCTGCTGGATGTGCTGATGAAGCTCCTGGGCGACTACGCCGACGCCGCCCCGCCCGGCTTCCTCATGGCCCGCCCCTACGAGGGGCACCCCACCGACCTGGCCGAACTGCACGGGCGCCGGGTCTTCGTGTGCAGCGAGGTCAAGCCCGGCGACCGCTTCGACGAGGCCCGCGTCAAACACCTCACCGGCGGCGACCGCATCAAGGCCCGCCGCATGCGGCAGGACTTCTTCAGCTTCGCCCCCACCCACAAACTCTGGCTGCTGGGCAACCACCGCCCCGAGGTCGGCACCGGCGGCTTCGCCTTCTGGCGCCGCATGCGACTGATCCCCTTCGAACGCGTCGTCCCCGACGACCGCAAGATCGACAACCTCGCCGACATCCTCGTCACCGAAGAAGGCCCCGGCATCCTGGGCTGGCTCGTCCAAGGAGCACGCCGCTACCTCGCCGGCGAGAAAGACCTCACCGGACCCGAACGCGTCCGCATCGCCACCACCGCCTACGCCGACACCGAAGACCACACCGGCCGCTTCCTCACCGAATGCTGCGCCCTCGAGGAGGGCCTGCGCGCGGAACAGGCCGGCCTGTATGAGGCGTACAAGACCTGGTGCCGCCACGACGGCGCTCCGGCCGTCACCTCCCGAGCCTTCGCCGCCCGCGTCCGCGAGACCATCGGCCTGGCCTCCCCCAAGGGAATGATCTTGTCGAACCAGCGGAAGTACTACCCGGGCATCGGACTGCTCGCAGACCAGGAGGAGTCATCATGAGCGCCCTGATCACCGAAGACGAGATCAGCCACGAGACCGATATCGTCTGGCTCGAGGACATCGACCAGCTCGACTACGTCCGCCAAAGCCTGGACCGTCTCCCCTCCCGCCGCGGCAAACCCGCCTACCACCGCGACGGCCGCATGGTCGGCTACGCCACCCTCGACACCACAGCCAAAGCCTCCCGCTCCTCCGGCACCTTCCGCCGCCGCGTGTTCTGGCTCCTCCCACACGACCGCGACACCGAACCAGAAGGCCTCTACGCCACCGGCGCACCAGCCGAAGCCGTCGACCCCCGCACCCTCACCCCACGCGACCGCGGCCGCAAGACCGAACGCTCCGAAGGCGGCCCGCCCTCAGACGCCATGCAGGAACTCGGCATAACACTCCCGCTGTAGAAGCCTCCGCCGCTCTGTGACCGCGACTGCAGCTTTGACCGTCGCTGCTCGAACCTCGTTTGCCGGGCATCCGCGGGGCAGGTGGCCGGTAAGGGCCAGGTGCCGTCGTGTGGGTGAGTGGCTGGGGCCCGCGCAGCAGGATGTCCGCGCTGTGCGGTTCACCTTGCCGAAGTCGATCATCAAGAAGGGCTCGGCCCGATCGCCGAGACGTCAGGGAGTATGGACTGGTCGGGTGCGGACGTGCTGGCCCCGCAGGATCGGCGCACACTGGGGGTGAGGGGATAACCGAAGAGGGCAAGATCATGGCTACAGAGAATCGGCGCAAGGCGCCCCCCAAGTATTCCGGTGCGCAGTGGTCCTCTGCTCCCCCTGGCCGGACGCCGCCACCTCCTGAGCCGGTAGGCGGCGAGACCGAACCGCGTAAGCGCCGGAAGATCTTCTTGTGGTGCTTCCTCGCGGTGCAGGTGATCTTCCTGGTGTGGGTCATCGGCGGTGGCGTCGATGCCGGGTCAAGCCTGCCAGACTGCAACGGACTCACCGGTCAGCGCTTGAGCGATTGCGAATTGGAGCGAGCGGCAGGTGAAGCCGGTACCGGCATCGGCATCGGGTTGGTGATCGCACTCTGGGTCGCCGTTGACTTCATCCTTGCGATCTCCTACGGGATCTACCGGCTCGCAAAGCGGCCGTAACCGGCTGCGCGAGCCCTCGCCACGCCCGTGTGCAGGCAACTGCGGTGACAGCCAACTGCCGACAATCCATCGCCTGGTTGCCCTGTTTGACGAGGATGGACATGATCCGCCGGTAGTCCGGCGCGAGCACAGAGACGTCGAGCCCTTCCTGCCATTCCGGCACCATCGAGCCGGGTACCGCCCCGCCACCGATCGCGGCGGCTCCTCGGACCGGATCACCGTCCCCTCCTCACCGCCACGCGGCTCGGTCAGGACTTGGTCGGCCGTCTCACGGGCGATCACGAACCGTTCTCACGCGGCTTCCGCCTCCCGCAAACCGGCCTGAAGAACCTCCACCCGCTGCCGGGCAGCGCGTTCCCGCTCCTCCAGCAAGCCCATCACCGACGGCACCCGGCACCTGCACCGTGGAGACATCACGACATGCCATCACTGCCGCACCCCTGAACGCGAGGCGTGCGCCGGGTGCCGGCCCGGCCCCGCCCCTGGCGTAGGCGCAGAACCGGGCTACGGCATTCCCGCCTCCCCCTGACTGTTACAAGTGCCAATTTCCTCTCTTGTCCGCATTCTCGGATACATATAGTTTATGCATTGAGGTCTGAAAGCGCGCATATAACGGGAGGGTCTCCATTGCGGCTTCATGCTTTCACTCTTTTGTCGTTCGGGTAGTCTGCTGGCAGTTGCATCGATCGACCAATCTGGGGGAAGTTAGATGGGGAACAATGCCGGTGTGAGATCTGCTTTTGCGGCCACCCTGGGAATTGTTGTTGCTGGAGGGCTGCTCGCTCCGACGACGGCCACTGCGGCAGACGTGGACGGTGTGGTAGCACTGAACGGCCAGGTCAACAAGGCTGTGGCGCTAGAGAACGCTCGATTCCGGGTGTGGCTGAAGGGTGCGGCACAAAAGACAGCCAGCCTCGGAAAGGGAGACGCGGCACCTCGCCACGCGCTCGACGCCGACACTGCAGTAGACGCCTATGGAAGCACTTTCGAAATCTCCATCGACCCGAACAAGGTGCCTGAAGAGTACGTTTCTGAAAACAACCTCGTGGCGCTGGAGATCGAAATATTCGACCCGGCAAGCAACAATTTCACCTGGACCACGAAGTCAGTACGCATGGCAGGCTCTTCAGCCCGCGCGGAGCAGGCATGGGCGGATCCCGTTGCGGCGCCTCCCGGCGGGAAGGCAGCCCGAGCGGCCGCAGCGTCACCCCCGGCGGTGACGCTTGAGCTCACTACTGCTCCCGAGGCCATGTCCTCGGCCGATCAGGCAAGGACCGCGGGCATCCAGTCGGCGCAGAAGGTGAAGTACGACTCCAAGGACCGGTGGGCAACCATCGGCTCCAGCTACCCCTCCCCTCCCGGGTACGGGAACACCAACGGCGAAGCGTGGATGAAGCACGAGACGGGGGCGGAGATCACCTACGGGGCCGGCTACTCGACCGGAGGCACCTCCTGGTCCTCCTCCGGATCCGCGACCGTCACCAACTCCACGGGCACATCGTTCAGGTGGGCCCCCGAAACCTGGCTCGGGAACGTGTACCGCACCCAGGTGCGCTACAACCTCTACAACCACTACAACAAGGACGGCGTCTTCCTCTACAAGACCGCCGAAGCGGTCAGTGAGACCGGCGGGTACAAGACCATCAACCTGCAAAGCAACCCGCCCTACTGGCTCTCCAGCAGCACCTGCATCTTCAACTACCCGGCCGGGACCTGGAAGAAGACCACCGGCAGCGCCTACACCCTGGGCACCGGAGTCAAGATCGGCGACGTACTCGGCATCGACCTGAGCACCCAGCGGGCCTACACATCGAAGTCGTCCCTCAGCTACAAGATGACCGCCAACCACGACTCCCTGTGCGGCAACAGCGACAAGCCCGCCTACGCCCCCAAGGTCCAGCAGTACTACAACCGCATCGAAGAAGAACTGTGAACCCCCAACCCCACGAAGTGCCCGCCGCCGCCCCCGCGCGGCGGCGGGCACTCGCCGCTCGTCCGCTGCTCACCGCCACTGCTCTGATCACAGCCGCGATCGTCACCTACCTCGCCGTCGCCGGCTCCCCCTTCGAGGCCCACCGCAGAGAGCACCTGGCCGGACAAGGCCCCCTCCAGTCCCACACGCAGCAGGGCGCC
>NZ_AUFD01000034.1:0-29313 GCF_000426325.1 Streptomyces sp. CNS606 | reverse complement strand
GTCAGGACCTGGTGAAGAGGGTGGGCCTCCAGGAGGGCCTCGATCTGCGTCTCCAGCGCCCGGCGTTGTTCGTGAACTGCGGCGAGGGACTTCGCCAGGGACGGCACGATCACGTCCAGGGTGCCGGTGCCGGTGCCGGTGCCGGGGACGACGACGGTCTGCTCGTCCAGGGCGTGGAAGACGTCGTCGATGAGCCGGGTGGCCATGCGTGGGGCCTTGGGGCGGATGAGCTCGATGAGCTTGCTCCGGCCGGCTTTGCGCAGAGCCTGTGGGGAGCCGTAGCGCTCCAGGATCCAGGTGATGGCGGGGTGGTCCAGGCGGGGGCCGAGGACGCGTTCCAGCGACGGGTGGAACTGGGTGAGCAGGCCGCGGATGCGGTTGGAGGTGCGGGTGGCCTCGGCGGCCAGGTCTTGGTCGAAGCCGACCAGGAGGGTCAGCTCGGCCGTGGTCTCATCGCCCGCGTCCAGCGTGCGCAGGGTGTGGGGCATGGTGCGGGCGGCGTCGGCGATGACGGCGGCGTCCTTGGCGTCGGTCTTGGCCTCGCCGGGGTAGAGGTCGGCGATCCGGCGCATGGCCAGGCCGGGCAGGTAGGCGACCTGGCAGCCCGCGTACCGGGCCACGGTCAGGGGCAGGGCGCCGATGGAGGCGGGCTGGTCCACGATCACCAGGACGCTGCCGAACTTGGCCGTGAGCTTGTCGAGGACGGCCCGCAGTTTCGGTTCGCTGTTCGGCAGGGGCTCAACCACCACCGCATCCACACCGCGATCGGCGACATCCCGCCCGCCGAATGCGAAGCCACCTATTACGCTCAGCACCAGCCGCAACCGGCGGCTGGAGTCAGTGAGTTGTTTCCAACCTGACGGCGCTGGTGGCGTGTTGGAAGGAGCTGCGGTACGACGAAGCTCCTGGTAGACGGGTTCACGACCAAGATCCACCGTCCGCCAGGTGCTCGTGTGCTTGTCTACCCGTCGTCGATCGACCTGTCCAGCCGCACCCTGCGCTACCTGAGCACTCAACTGTGTGCTCGGCGGCGGGAGATCGGCACGCGCTGGCGACGTCTGCCTGCGGACCGACAGGCCCTGCTCGCCTTGGCTCACTTGCGGTGCGGAGATACCTACACCCAGCTCGCCGCCGGGTTCCGCATCGGCGTCGCGACCGTCTACCGCTACATACGCGAGGTCATCGACGTCCTGGCCGGGCCGCCCTCGCGCCGACCCTGACCGAGGCGATGAGGACCATCCGGACCAAGGCGTTCGTGATCCTGGACGGTACCCTCCTGCTGATCGACCGGATCGCCGCCGACACCCCGTACTACTCTGGGAAGAACAAGCGCCACGGCATGAACGTCCAGGTCCTCAACGATCCGTTCGGTCGGCTGCTGTGGACGTCTCCCGCCCTGCCCGGGTCCGTCCACGACCTGACCGCCGCACGGACCCACGGGATCATCGGAGCACTCGCCACGGCCGAACTGAAGTGCTGGGCGGACAAGGCGTACCAGGGAGCCGGCCATCTCGTCCGCGTCCCGTTCCGCAGCCGTCGCCTCAAGCGGTGGCAGCGTCGGCACAACAGCACGCACGCCAAGATCCGATGCCTCGGCGAGCAGTCCATGGCCACTCTGAAGGGCTGGCGCCTCCTGCGGAAACTTCGCTGCAGTACCAACCGCATCACCGCGATCGTCCAGGCCGTTCTCGTCCTCCATCACGCGTCAGCGTGAGGTTGGAAAGGGCTCAGTCCATAGAGCCTCCACCCACCCCGGAGCGGTTCACTCCGGGTGCAGGAGCACGAGCGCCAGCAGCTCCCCCTGCAGGCGGGAACGCAGCAGTGGCAGCAGTGACGGCGAAATCTTCATTGGGCGCATCTTATCCTGCGCCCGATGAAGACGACATTCGGTCACACTCCTCTGCGGAGGGTGACCGTCGGCATGGTGGCGCGGGAGGTCGACCAGGGGTCGAGCGCGGTACCACTACTGAGGGGCCGTGTGCGGGGTACTCGGGGAAAAACGAGAGGCCTACCCAACCCAGAGTGGCCGTAACCGCCTCGCAGCGTAGTTTTCGGTCGCTGGCGGGGATGAAATTTCGGTGATCAACTGTCAGTCGCCCCATGGATGGGCCTACGCTCCGGACATGAACCAACTCCTGTCCCCGGAGCCGGCGGCAGCGGCCGTCGGCATGTCCGCACTGCCCGGAACGCTGCCGGAGTCCCTCCGTGAGGAGCTCGTCGCCTTCCGTCGCGACCTTCACATGCACCCCGAGCTCGGGCATCAGGAGTTCCGCACGACCGCCGCGATCAAGGCGCGGCTGGAGGAGGCGGGGCTGGAGCCCCGGACGCTGTCCCTCGGCACCGGCCTGATCTGCGACATCGGGGGAGAGGTCGGCGGGGACGCCCTCGCGATCCGGGCGGACATCGACGCGCTGCCCATCCCGGACACCAAGGACGTGCCGTACCGGTCCACGATCGCCGACCGGGCGCACGCCTGCGGCCACGACGTGCACACCACCGTCGTGCTCGGCGCCGGGCTGGTGCTGGCGGAGCTGGCGAAGCGGGACCTGCTGCCGCGGCCCGTGCGGCTGATCTTCCAGCCGGCGGAGGAGGTGCTGCCGGGCGGCGCCACGGACGCCATGGAGTGCGGCGTGCTGGACGGCGTCGGCCGGATCATCGCCGTGCACTGCGACCCCCGTGTGGACGCCGGGAAAATCGGCCTGCGCACCGGCCCGATCACCTCTGCCTGCGACCGCCTGGAGGTGTCGCTGACCGGGCCGGGCGGCCACACCGCCAGACCGCACCTGACGACGGACCTGGTCACCGCCGCCGCGAAGCTGGTCACCGAGGTGCCCGCGCTGCTGGGCCGCCGGGTCGACGCCCGCTCCGGGCTGTCCCTGACCTGGGGGCGCATCGAGTCCGGGCACGCCTGCAACGTCATCCCGCAGCGGGCGGAGCTCTCGGCGACCGTGCGCTGCCTGGACCTGCCCGCCTGGCGCGAGGCGCCCGACCTGGTGCACGCGGCGATCGACGAGGTCGCGACGCTGCACCGGGCCAAGTCGACGATCGACTACGTGCGCGGCGTCCCGCCCGTCGTCAACGAGGTCAAGAGCACCGAGCTGCTGCGTGACGCGATGGTCGCGCGCGGCGGCGAGTACGCGGTCGAGACGACGGAGCAGAGCCTCGGCGGCGAGGACTTCTCCTGGTACCTGGAGCAGGTGCCGGGCGCCATGGCGCGGCTCGGGGTGCGGACCCCGGGGGACCGGACCAGGCGGGACCTGCACCAGGGCGACTTCGACGCCGACGAGAAGGCGATCACCGTGGGTGTGGAGCTGTTCACCGCTGCGGCGCTGCTCAGCGCCGGGCGCCTGCCGTAGCCCCTCTGACCTGCGCGGACGCAGAGCCCCGCCGGGGCCGTGGGAGGGGTGTCCGACCGGCGGCGCACACCCGCTAGACACCGATCCGATAACGGCCGTCGGACGGGGCTTTACCCCAGATCTACGCGCGTTAATCTGACCCGGAACAGCCAGCGCCGGGAAGAGGCGCTTCCGAGAGACGAAGGGAACGTCCTCTTGCGTCGGGTATCCAAGCTTGCAGCCGCGGTCAGCGCCACCGCGGTCCTCGCGCTGACGGCCACCGCGTGTGGCGAGAGCTCCACCGAGTCGGGCAGCGGTGAGAAGGACAAGGGCATCGGCCTGGCCTTCGACGTCGGCGGTGCCGACGACCACTCCTTCAACCAGTCCGCCAACCGCGGTGCGGAGAAGGCCTCGAAGGAGTTCGACATCCCCCTCGAGACCGTCACGGCCGGCAACAACGAGACCGAGTCGCAGCGCGAGCAGCGCCTCACCCAGCTGGCCTCGGCCGGCTACAACCCGGTCATCGGCGTCGGCTTCGCCTACGGGAAGTCGATCGAGAAGGTCTCCAAGGAATTCCCGAAGACCACCTTCGGCGTCGTCGACTCCGTGGTCGAGGGCGAGGAGAAGAACGTCGACAGCATGGTGTTCTCCGAGCACGAGGGTTCCTACCTCGCCGGTGTCGCCGCCGCGCTGAAGACCAAGACCGACAAGGTCGGCTTCATCGGCGGCGTGGACAACGCGCTGATCCAGAAGTTCGAGGCGGGCTTCGCGCAGGGCGTGAAGGACACGGGCAAGGACGTCCAGGTCGTCACCGAGTACCTGTACCCGAACAACCCGAAGGGCTTCAACGACCCCGCCGCCGCCAAGGAGAAGGCGAAGGGGATGCTCTCCCGGGACATCGACGTCGTCTACAGCGCCGCGGGCCAGTCCGGCGCCGGCTCGATCGAGGCCATCCACGACGAGGGCGACGGCGCCTGGGCGATCGGTGTCGACTCCGACCAGTACCAGCAGCCGGGCCTGGCGGAGTACAAGGACGTCATCCTCACCTCCGTGGTGAAGAACGTCGACGTCGCGGTCTACGACCTGATCAAGAGCGTGCACGAGGGCGACCCGATCACCGGCGTGAACTCGTACACCCTCAAGGAGGACGGCGTCTCGCTCGCCACCTCCGGCGGCTTCATCGACGACATCATGCCGAAGATCGAAGAGGCCAAGACGAAGATCACCAGCGGCGAGGTCAAGGTCAGCGACACCCCCGAGAAGTGACGGGTCCGCTCGACCGGGTCACCTGACCCGCGCGGCGTGGGCCCGGCGCGGAGGGCGCAGCACCGCCCTCCGCACCGGGCCCGCTTTCTCGACGGAACGCTACGCGCGTAGCGTGCCTCGCACGCCACCTCGCGCGATACCGTCACTCCCGCCCCACACGACACGTGTCACCCGCCCAGCCCACACACCTCACTCCTTCGCCCGGTCCCTCCGAGGAGAGTGCGTCATCGAAGCGTCCAGCAGCAGCCCCACGGCAGCCGGCCCACCGGCAGACAGCGCACCTGCCGTCGAGCTCCACGGCATCACCAAGCGGTTCCCCGGCGTCGTGGCCAACCACGACATCGACATCACCGTCCGGCGCGGCACCGTGCACGCCCTCGTCGGGGAGAACGGCGCAGGCAAGTCGACCCTGATGAAGATCCTCTACGGCATGCAGGCGCCGGACGAGGGCACCATCACCGTCGCCGGCGAGAAGGTCTCCTTCCGTACGCCCGCCGACGCCATCGCGCGCGGCATCGGCATGGTGCACCAGCACTTCATGCTCGCCGACAACCTCACGGTGCAGGAGAACGTCGTCCTCGGCGCCGAGAAGCTGCACGGCATCGGCGGCGGCGCGCGCCGGAAGATCACGGAACTGTCCGACGCGTACGGCCTGGCGATCCGCCCGGACGTGCTCGTCGAGGAGCTCGGCGTCGCCGACCGGCAGCGCGTGGAGATCCTCAAGGTCCTCTACCGCGGCGCCCGCACCCTCATCCTCGACGAGCCCACGGCCGTGCTCGTGCCGCAGGAGGTCGACGCGCTGTTCGACAACCTGCGCGAGCTCAAGGCCGAGGGCCTGACCGTCATCTTCATCTCGCACAAGCTGGGCGAGGTGCTGACCGTCGCGGACGACATCACCGTCATCCGGCGCGGCACCACGGTCGCCTCCCTGCACCCGTCCGAGACCACCCCCAAGCAGCTCGCCGAGCTGATGGTCGGCAGCGAACTCCCGTCCCCGGAGACCCGCGAGTCCACCGTCACCGACGTCGAGATGCTGAAGGTCGACGGGCTGCACCTGTCCGCCACCGACCCGGACGGCAGCGTCCGCGCGGTCCTGGACGGCATCACCTTCACCATCCGCAAGGGCGAGGTGCTCGGCGTCGCCGGCGTCGAGGGCAACGGACAGGCCGAACTGGTCGAGGCCGTCATGGGCCTGCGCGACCCCGACGGCGGCAGCGTCACCCTCGACGGCCAGGACATCTCCCACCGGCCCACCCGCACCCGCCGCGAGGCGGGCATCGGCTACATCCCCGAGGACCGGCACCGGCACGGCCTGCTGCTGGAGGCCCCGCTGTGGGAGAACCGCATGCTGGGCCACGTCACCGAGGCGCCCAACAGCCGCGGCGCACTCCTCGACATCAAGGCCGCCCGCACCGACACCGCGCGCATCGTCAAGGACTACGACGTCCGGACGCCCGGCATCGAGGTCACCGCGGCCAGCCTCTCCGGCGGCAACCAGCAGAAGCTGATCGTCGGCCGCGAGATGAGCCACCACCCCAAGCTGCTGATCGCCGCCCACCCCACCCGCGGCGTGGACGTCGGCGCGCAGGCGCAGATCTGGGACCAGATCCGCGAGGCGCGCCGCGAAGGACTGGCGGTCCTGCTGATCTCCGCCGACCTGGACGAGCTGATCGGGCTCTCCGACACCCTGCGGGTGATGTACCGCGGCCGCCTGGTCGCGGACGCCGACCCCGCCACCATCACCCCTGAGGAGTTGGGCTCCGCCATGACCGGCGCCGCCAGCGGCCACCTCGAGCACGTCGAGGACGAGACGGGCGAGGGAGGGAAGCGGCTGTGAAGTCGTTCAAGCTCGACAAGAACCGCCTGATCCTCGGCCTCGCCGCCCCCCTGCTGGCCCTCGTGGCCGCCGTCGTCATCACCTCGATCGTCCTGCTGGCCACCGGCAAGGACCCGCTCTACGCCTACTCGGTGATGCTCGACTACGGCTCCAAGAGCGACAGCCAGGTCTGGATCATCAACAAGGCGATCCCGTACTACCTGTCCGCGCTGGCCGTCGCCATCGGCTTCCGGATGAACCTCTTCAACATCGGCGTGGACGGCCAGTACCGCATCGCCGCGTTCTTCGCGGCCGTCGTCGGCGGCGCGCTGACGCTGCCCGGGCTGGTGCAGATCCCGCTGATCATCCTGGTCGCGGTCGTCGTCGGCGCGATCTGGTCCGGCATCGCGGGCTTCCTGAAGGTGACCCGTGGCGTCAGCGAGGTCATCACCACGATCATGCTGAACTTCATCGCCGCCTCCTTCATCGGCTACTTCCTCCAGGAAGGCCGGCTGGCGGTCAAGGACGGCAACCTCTTCCACACCCCGAACATTCCCGAGTCCAGCCACTTCTTCTTCCTGCCGACCAGCCCCGACCCGATCAACGGCTTCGTCCTCCTCGCCGCCGCCGTCGGCCTCGGCTACTGGTTCATGCTCAACCGCACCCGCTTCGGCTTCGACCTGCGCTCCGTGGGCCGCTCCGAGTCGGCCGCGCAGGCCAGCGGCGTCAGCGTGAAGAAGATGGTCGTCACCTCGATGGTGCTCTCGGGCGCGGCCGCCGGCCTCGTCGGCATGCCGATCCTGCTGGGCGAGGTCCACAACTACGGCAACGACTTCCCCGCCGGCATCGGCTTCACCGGCATCGCGCTCGCGCTGCTGGGCCGCAACAACGCGGTCGGCATGGCGTTCGCCGCCCTGCTGTGGGGCTTCCTCGACCGCACCGGCGGCCGGCTGGAGATCGAGGACTACGCGTCGGAGACCGTCGAGGTCATGAAGGGCGTCATCGTCCTCTGCGTGGTCATCGCCTACGAACTCGTCCGCCGCTACGGCCTCCGCCGCCAGCAGCGCACGGTCGGCGAGCAGCTCGCCAAGCAGGCCCGTAAGAACGACAAGGCGGAGGTGTCCGCGTGAGCACGAACCTCTCCGCCAAGGTCTCGGAGTCCCTCTCCTCGAAGGGGAAGGACACCACGCCGCGCCGCAGGCTGTCCTGGCCGTGGATCCTGCTCATCATCGCCGGCGCGCTGCTGCTGCTGTCCACGCTCCGCGAGATCACCGGCGTCGGCGGCCTCACCGGCTTCGGCACCTACTCCACCGCGCTGAGCTGGTCGGTCCCCATCGGCCTGGCCGGCCTCGGCGGGCTCTGGTCCGAACGCGCCGGCGTCATCAACATCGGCCTCGAAGGCATGATGATCATCGGCACGTTCACGGCCGGCTGGATCGGCTGGCAGTACGGGCCGTGGGCCGCGGTCGTCGCCGGCATGGCGGGCGGCGCGCTCGGCGGCCTCGTGCACGCCATGGCCACCGTCACCTTCGGCGTCGACCACATCGTCTCCGGTGTGGCCGTGAACATCCTGGCGCTCGGCGCCACCCAGTTCCTCGCCAAGCAGTTCTTCGGCACCCCCGGCAGCGAAGCGGCCATGGCCGGCGGCAACGACCGGCAGTCCCCGCCCATCGAGGACATGTCGGAGTTCTCCGTACCCCTGCTGGCCGACTGGCTCGCCTCACTGGAGGAACAGGGCTGGTTCTTCGTCTCCGACACCGCCGGCATCGCCCGCGCCGCCGTCGACAGCGTCTCCTGGGTGACGCTGCTCGCCGCCGGACTCTTCGTGATGACGTTCTTCGTCCTGTGGCGCTCGTCCTTCGGCCTCCGGCTCCGCTCCTGCGGTGAGAACCCGGTCGCCGCCGAGTCGCTGGGCGTCAACGTCTACAAGTACAAGTACGCGGCCATCACCATGTCCGGCGCGCTGGCCGGCCTCGGCGGCGCGTTCCTGGCCCTCTACGTGCACCACTACCAGGAGGACCAGACCGGCGGCCGCGGCTACATCGGCCTCGCCACCATGATCTTCGGCAACTGGCGTCCCGGCGGCGTCGCCATGGGCGCCGGTATCTTCGGCTTCATGGACGGCACCCAGCTCCGCGGCGGCGGCACCACCATCCACGCGCTGCTGCTCGTCTTCGCGGTGCTGCTCGTCGGCTACGGCCTGTGGAAGCTGTACAAGGGCTCGCGGACCGGCGGCATGGTCGCCGTCGCGTCCGGCATCCTCGTCGCCCTCTGGTACGCCGCCACCGACACCGTGCCGCGCGAGATCGTCGAGGCGAGCCCGTACATCACCACCCTCCTCGTGCTGTGTCTGGCGACCCAGCGGCTACGGGTGCCGAAGACCATCGGCAAGCCGTACCGGAAGGGCCAGGGCACGTGAGCGTGCAGGCTCCGGACACCGACTGGGAGGCCCTGCGGGAGCGGGCCCGGGACGCCATGTCCCGGGCCTACGCCCCCTACTCGGGCTTTCCGGTCGGCGCCGCCGCCCTCGTCGACGACGGCCGCACGGTCTCCGGCTGCAACGTGGAGAACGCGGCGTACGGCGTCGCGCTGTGCGCCGAGTGCGGCCTCGTCTCCGAGCTGGTGGCGACCGGCGGCGGCCGGCTCACCGCCTTCACCTGCTGCGACCGCAACGGCGCCCGCCTCATGCCGTGCGGGCGCTGCCGCCAGCTGCTGTGGGAGCACGGCGGCCCCGAACTGCTGCTGGACACCGCGCGCGGCGTACGTCCGCTGTCCGAGCTGCTGCCGGACGCGTTCGGGCCCGACGACCTCGCCCGCTGACCGCCCGCCTCCACGAACCCTCCCCGGCTTAAGGAACTCATGGACGCCATCTCCGTCATCCGCGCCAAGCGCGACGGGCACCCGCTGAGCGACGAGCAGATCGACTGGGTCATCGACGCGTACACCCGCGGCGCCGTCGCCGACGAGCAGATGTCCGCCCTCGCCATGGCGATCCTCCTCAACGGCATGACACGGGCGGAGATCGCCCGCTGGACGGCCGCGATGATCGCCTCCGGCGAGCGGATGGACTTCTCCTCCCTCGCCCGCCCCACCGCCGACAAGCACTCCACCGGCGGCGTCGGCGACAAGATCACCCTGCCGCTCGCTCCGCTCGTGGCCGCCTGCGGCGCGGCCGTCCCGCAGCTCTCCGGCCGCGGACTCGGCCACACCGGCGGCACCCTCGACAAGCTGGAGTCGATCCCCGGCTGGCGGGCCTCGCTGAGCAACGCCGAGATGCTGGGCACCCTCGACTCCGCCGGCGCCGTGGTCTGCGCAGCCGGAGACGGCCTCGCGCCCGCCGACAAGAAGCTCTACGCGCTGCGCGACGTGACCGGCACGGTCGAGGCCATCCCGCTGATCGCCAGCTCCATCATGAGCAAGAAGATCGCCGAGGGCACCGGTTCGCTGGTGCTGGACGTGAAGGTCGGCTCCGGCGCCTTCATGAAGACCGTCGAGGACGCGCGCGAACTGGCCTCCACCATGGTCGGCCTCGGCACCGACCACGGGGTGCGGACCGTCGCCCTGCTCACCGACATGTCCACGCCGCTCGGCCGCACGGCCGGCAACGCCCTCGAGGTGCGCGAGTCGGTCGAGGTCCTGGCGGGCGGGGGACCGGCGGACGTGGTCGAGCTGACCCTCGCGCTGGCGCGCGAGATGCTCGCCGCGGCCGGGCTGCCGGACGCCGACCCCGCGAAGGCGCTCGCCGACGGCTCCGCGATGGACGTGTGGCGCCGCATGATCGCCGCCCAGGGCGGCGACCCCGACGCGGACCTGCCCGTCGCCCGCGAGCAGCATGTGGTCACCGCCCCGACGAGCGGCGTCCTCACCTCACTGGACGCGTACGCCGTCGGCGTCGCCGCCTGGCGCCTCGGCGCGGGCCGCGCCCGCAAGGAGGACCCGGTCCAGGCCGGTGCGGGCGTCGAGCTGCACGCCAAGCCGGGGGAGCGGGTGGAGGCGGGCGCCCCGCTGATGACGCTGCACACCGACACCCCGGAGAAGTTCGACTACGCGCTCGCCGCGCTCGACGACGCCTTCGCCGTCGGCGACACGGCGGTGGACGTCCCGGCGTCCGTGGTGCTGGAACGTATCGCCTGACCTGCGACGCTCTCGTTCGGGTGAACGGGGCCGGTGGACCCCCACCGGCCCCGTTCGGCATGATGGCATCGGTGACGCATCGATAGAGGAGACCGCCATGACCGCACTCCCCGTCGACCACCGGCCGGACGACGGCTTCGGGTGGGATGACGCCGTGCGCCTCTGGGAAGGCACGAAGGCGCCCGAGGGCAGCAAGGTGGAGATCATCGAGGGGATCGTCACCGTGGCACCACCGCCCGCCAACGCGCACAACGTCACCGCCGAACTCGTTCAGCGCCTGCTCTACTCAGTGATTCCTGCGGACTGGGGTGTCTATCAGACACAGGGATTGACAGTGCCGACCGAACGAGGGCTGTACATTCCCGACCTCGCCGTCGTTCCCCGCGACGTGCTCGACGCCCCTGGGAACCGCGTACCGGCGGAGGCTGCGCAGCTCGTCGTGGAGATCACTTCGCGGGGCAACGCGAACCACGACCGGATCAGCAAGGTGCATGGTTACGCTCAGGCCGAGGTGCCCCTCTATCTCCTGCTCGACCCGTGGCAGTCGGACAAGCCCACCGGCACACTCTTCGGTGAGCCGCGAGGCGGCACCTACCGTGTGCTCGACTCCGTCGAGTACGGAGGCACGATCCGGCTGCCGGAGCCCTTCGGCGTAGACATCGACACCGCCGACTTCCCGCTCAACTGAGGACGGGCCCGACGGACAGGACGACGGGCCCGCATCCCGTACCGCTCAGGCGGCGAGCGGGGCCGCGCGGCGGGCGCGGACGGCGCGGCGCGTGGCGTAGAGGGTGACGCCGGCCGCGCCGACCAGCGCGAGGAGCGAGAACGCGACCGTCGCCGGCCACCCCCCGCCGTGGTACGCCAGCGCGCCGACCGTGCCGCCGACGGAACTGCCCAGGTAGTACGCCATCTGGTAGAGCGCCGACGCCTGCGCCCGTCCCTCGGTGGCCGTGCGGCTCACCGAGCCGGACGCCACGGCGTGCCCCGCGAAGAAGCCCGCCGTGATGAGCACCAGGCCGCCCGCGACGGCGAGCAGGCTGTCCGCGAGGGACAGCAGCAGCCCGGTCGTGGTCGTCACGATCGCCACGTACAGCGCGCCGCGCCGGCCCAGACGTCCGTGCAGGCGGCCCGACGTCGCGGACGACACCGTGCCGACCAGGTAGATCACGAAGATCGAGCCCGCCAGCCCCTGCGACAGCCCGAACGGCTCGCCGACCAGGCGGTAGCCGATCACGGTGTAGACCGCGCCGAAGACGGTCATGAACAGCAGCCCGATGACGTACAGGCGGACCAGCAGCGGGTTCGCCAGGTGCGTGCGCACGGTCTGTGCCAGCGCCCGCGGGCTCACCCGCGACGGGGTGAAGTGGCGTGCCCTCGGGGCCAGTACGGCGTACGCCACGGCGCACAGCAGCGTCGCCACGGCCAGCGCGGCCAGCGCGGCGCGCCAGCCCCACATCTGGGTGACCCAGCCGGTGAGGATGCGGCCGGACATGCCGCCGATGCTGTTGCCCGCGACGAACAGGCCGACCGCGCCGACCAGCGCCCGGGCCCGCACCTCCTCGGAGAGGAACGCCATGGCCGATGCGGGAACCCCCGCGATCGCGACGCCCTGGGCCACGCGCAGCGCGGTCAGCGCGTCCAGCGACGGAGCCAGCGGCATCACCAGCGCGAGCGCCACCGCGACCGCCAGCGAGACGGTCATGGTGCGGCGGCGCCCGAACCGTTCCGACACGGCGCTCAGCGGCAGCACGGCGACGGCCAGGCCGATCGTCGCGCCGGACACCGTCCAGCTCGCCCGGCCCGCGGTGACGCCCAGGTCCGCCGAGATCGCCGGCAGCAGCGCCTGCGTGGAGTAGAGGAGGCCGAACGCGACCAGGCCGGCGGCGAAGAGCGCGAGGCTCAGCCGGCGGTATCCGGGGTCGCCCGGCCGGTACTTCGTGGACTCGGGGCCGTCGGACCGGGCACCGGCGCGCGGGGGTACGGCGCCCACTCCCCCGGTGGACGCCCTGGTATCAGCAGAAGGCATGCCCCGAACGTACGACCGTCCCCGCTCATGCGTCCAATGCACGAAACTGCAAGAATCGTTCCACCAGTGCATCAACTGAGGTGAGGGCCGCCCGTGTCACCGACCCGAAACGACGAAGACATTTCCGTGACATCCCCGACACCGGACACCGGGCACGACTGGGGACTGGAGCTGACGCCCCGGCTCGCCCACTTCGCCGCCGTCGCGCGCCACGAGCACGTCACCCGCGCCGCGCAGGAGCTGGGCGTCCCGCAGTCCACGCTCAGCCGGGCGCTGGCCCGGCTGGAGGACGACCTGGGCGTCGCCCTCTTCGCCCGCCGCGGCCGGACGGTCTCCCTCACCCCCGCCGGACACACCTTCCGCGTCGCCGCCGAACGGGCGCTCGCCGCCGTGGAGCAGGCCGCCGAGTCCGTGCGCTCCGACGCCGACCCCGCAACGGGCAAGGTCGCGTTCGGCTTCCTGCACACCCTCGGCTGGGAGACCGTGCCCGGCCTGATCCGCGCCTTCCGCGCCGAGCACCCCGGCGTGCGGTTCGCGCTGGTGCAGAACTACGGCGAGGCCATGCTGGAACGGCTCGCCGCCGGGGGCCTGGACCTGTGCCTCACCTCGCCCATCCCGGACACCGCCGAACTCGCCGCGCGCGGGCTGGTGGCACGGCGGCTGGACGAACAGCGGCTGCGGCTCGTCGTGCCCGACGACCACCGGCTCGCCGCCCGCAAACGGGTCCGGCTCGCGGAGGCCGCCGAGGAGCCGTTCGTCACCCTGGAACCGGGCTACGGGATGCGGCGCATCCTGGAGACGCTGTGCGCGCAGGCCGGGTTCCAGCCGCGCATCGCCTTCGAGGGCGAGGAGGCGGAGACCATCCGCGGGCTCGTGGCGGCGGGGCTGGGCGTCGCCCTGCTGCCCCCGCCGGCGGTACCCCGGCCGGGGGTGCGGGAACTGGCGGTGACCGCGCCGCGGGCGGTGCGGGAGATCGGGCTCGCGTGGATCGACGGCCGCGACCCCGAGCCCCCGCCGGTCGCGGCGTTCCGCCGCTTCCTCCTCGCCCGCCGCGGCTCGCTGCTGAGCTGACGTCCGGCCCAGCCCGCCTGTCCGCTCCCGTCCGCCTCCCCGTCGCCGAAGGCGCGGGGAACTCCGGCGGGAACACACCGTCGGTGCAGGGCTCCCCGGGCCACGCCGGGACCGCCCCGCAGGGCGTCGGAGCCAGGGGGCCCTCAAGGCCCGCCAGGGCCGTGGGGCGCATCGCGAGGCCGACGCACGCCCCTCGTACCCGGTCGCCCCCGGCGACGCGACAACCGCGGCCACTCCTCCGGCAGGGAGGCACCCCGGCCCGACGGGCTGCGGGGGAGGGGCGCCGTAGGTGCGCGGCGGGGCTCGGGCGATCCGCCGGGGCAGGCCGAAGCGTGCGCGGCGGATCTCTCGGACCCGCGGCGGCGGCTGCGGCACTTCGCCCCGTGGCCCTTCGGGCACGGGGGTGCCCCCACCGTTGTCGCCTCGCGCGAGTACGGACGAGTGCGAGCTGCGGTGCTCCGCCTGGCGATGCGTCCCCACGGTCCTGGCGGACCTGGGGAGACGCCATGCATCCGAGGCGCCGCGGGCCGATCCTCGCAGATCCGCCGGGGCGGGCCCTAGCGGCGCAGCGAGCGGCCGAAGCCCGTGGCCAGCGGCATCCGCAGGCCCAGCGGCGGCGGAGCCGCCATCGCGTCCGTGAGCGGCCGGCAGAAGTCCCGTTCGCACAAGGTGCCCAGGACGAAGTCCTCGGCCAGCGCGGCGACTTCCTGCCGGTGCTGGAACAGCGCGTGCCCGTCGGTGTGCACCTCGAACCGGCACACGTCCGCGTTCACCTTCTTCGCCCGCACCGCCAGCCGGAACGACGTCTCCGGGTGGCTGTGCGCGTCGTCGGTGCCGTGCACCATCAGTACGCTGCGGCCCGCGAGTTGCCTCACCGGCTCCTCCTCCCGGCCGTCGGGCAGCCAGGGCGCCAGGGCGAGGACGGAGGCCACTGCCGGGTGCCCGGCGGCGCGTAGCGCCGCCCGCGCGCCGACGTCGGTGCCCGCCAGGCACACCGGCACGTCGCCGTAGCGGCGCACCACCTCGTCGACCGCCCACTCCGCGTCGCCCGCCGTGTGCGCCTCGGCGCCGTTCCAGCCCCGGTACCGGTAGCGCACGACGTGCACCGCGAGGTCCGCCTCCCGTCCGGTGCGGGCGAACCTCCGGGCCAGCGGCAGCATCGCCGCGGTGGCGCGTGCCGAGGGCCGCCGCATGCTGTGCGCGGTGCCGCCCGGCAGCAGCAGGACCACGCCGCACACCGCACGGTCGCCGCCCCGGGGTCTGCCCAACCTCGCTTCCCTGACCGGCACTCGGTCCGGCAACGCCTGCTGAGTCATGGGCGCCACGATGGCAGACCCCGCGCGTCTGCGGGACGCCTCGTACAGCACCTTCACGACCCGCCGGGGCTCGCGCGGGCGACCATGGCGGTCTACGCGCGTAGGCGCTACAGTACGAAAATGACGAGCGAGACACCCCTCACCATTCCGACACCGGAGCAGATTCGCCGCGCCCCGAAGGTGCTGCTGCATGACCACCTCGACGGCGGGCTGCGCCCTGCCACCATCATCGAGCTGGCCCGCGAGGTGGGCTACGAGGGGCTGCCGGAGTCCGAGGACGCCGAGCGGCTCGACTCCTGGTTCCGGGAGTCCGCGGACTCCGGCTCCCTGGAGCGGTACCTGGAGACGTTCTCGCACACCTGCGCCGTGATGCAGACGCGCGACGCCCTGGTGCGGGTCGCCGCCGAGTGCGCCGAGGACCTCGCCGCCGACGGCGTGGTCTACGCCGAGGTGCGCTATGCCCCCGAGCAGCACCTGGAGGCGGGCCTCACCCTGGAGCAGGTCGTGGAGGCGGTCAACGAGGGCTTCCGCGAGGGCGAGCGCCGGGCGCGCGAGGCGGGCCGCCGCATCCGCGTCGGCGCGCTGCTCACCGCGATGCGGCACGCGGCCCGGGCGCTGGAGATCGCCGAGCTGGCGAATCGTTACCGCGACCTCGGCGTCGTCGGCTTCGACATCGCGGGCGCCGAGGCCGGCCACCCGCCGACCCGTCACCTCGACGCGTTCGAGTACCTCAAGCGGGAGAACAACCACTTCACCATCCACGCCGGCGAAGCGTTCGGCCTCCCGTCGATCTGGCAGGCGCTCCAGTGGTGCGGCGCCGACCGGCTCGGACACGGCGTCCGCATCATCGACGACATCCAGGTCGCCGACGACGGGCAGGTCAAGCTGGGCCGGCTGGCCTCGTACGTGCGGGACAAGCGGGTGCCGCTGGAGCTGTGCCCGTCGTCGAACCTCCAGACCGGTGCGGCCGCCTCGTACGCGGAGCACCCCATCGGGCTGCTGCGCCGGCTCCACTTCCGCGCCACGGTCAACACCGACAACCGGCTGATGAGCGGCACCAGCATGAGCGGCGAGTTCCAGCACCTGGTGGACACCTTCCGCTACACGCTGGACGACATGCAGTGGTTCACCGTCAACGCGATGAAGTCCGCGTTCATCCCTTTCGATGAACGTCTCGCCATGATCAACGAGGTCGTCAAGCCGGGCTACGCCAAGCTGAAGTCCGAGTGGCTGTTCCACGACCCGGCCCCGGGCGCGGCTCCGACCAGCGGTTCCGCGGACTCGGCGGGCTGATCCGGACCCGTGGGCGAGGCGGCCGGGGAGGACGGCGACACGCCCCTCCCGGGCCGCCTCCGCCTGTTTGCGGGTGATCCACGGGCCTGGCTACGTTCGCCGGAACCGCCCGAAGATCCCCCACGACAGGACGTGTCACCCATGAAGCACGGAACGATCAAGGCCCTCGGCGTCACTGCGCTCGGCGCCGCCTTCGCGGCCTCCGGTGCCGGCGCCGCCTCCGCCGCCGACCTCGGCGAGACGGTGGAGACCACGGGCCGCCAGCTGGTGTCCGCCCCGCCGGTGCAGGACGCGATGGCCGGCGGCGACTCCGTCGCCCGGATGCCCACCGCCTCCGACGACGTGGTCGCCTCCACCCTGCCGGCCGACGTGGCGAAGGCCGAGGGCGGCGAGGGCACGGAGGGCGGCGAAGGCGGCCCGGGGAAGATGCTCGGCGGCCTGCCCCTCGCCGGTCAGCTCGCCGGCAACAGCGGCCCCACCGAGACGGTCACCGACACCCTCGGCGGCGGTCTGCCCACGGACGGCCTGCCGCTCACCAGCGGCTCCCTCGGCGGTGGCGGTCTGCCGCTGGGCTGACCGTCCGGCGCGGTGATCTCCCGCCGGGCCCGGTCCTCACCAGGTCGGCTGCCGCTGGGCGTTGGGCAGGAAGATCCACAGCGCCAGGTAGATCAGGAACTGCGGTCCGGGAAGCAGGCACGAGACGAGGAAGATCACGCGCATCGTCCCCGGCTTCATGCCGAACCGGCGGGCGAGTCCCGCGCACACCCCGGCGATCATCCGGTTGTCCTGCGGGCGTACGAGTGCGGCCATGACGGCGGCTCCCATCTGTGTGCTCTCGAAGCGTTGCACCGGTCCCGGCTGTTCCCGGACCGTGTCATCCACCGTAGGAGGGCAACAGGGCGGAAAGCGTCCCGCTACGGGGCGATCCCGACCCTGGAACCTCTCGGGGTACGTCCCCGAGTACCCTCCTCCGCGAGGCCGATCCGGGGCCGGTCGTCCCGGTCCCGGGTGAACGGGCCCGCGGGAAGGCGCAGCAGCCGCCGGCGCAGCGAGGGGTACAGCAGCAGGTGCGCGAGGGCCACGCCGGCGGCGTTGAGCATCATCGCGTCCACCGTCACCGGGCGGCTCGGTGCGCCGCTGCGCAGCACGGCCACGCCCAGCGCGAGGAACACCCCCATCAGCACCGTGCGCAGGGCCGTCGCCACCCGGGGCCCGTACAGCCGCCCGGCGGCGAGCGGGAGCAGCACGCCCACGGGGGCCAGGAGCAGGAGTTCACCGCCGATGCCGATCAGCGCCGCCTGCGGCCCGGCCGCCAGGTCGGCCTGGATGGTCACGAAGGGCTGGAGGTTCGACGGCGGCACCCACGGGACGGTGCGGGGGCGCAGCATGAGCCAGCCGACCGTCAGGAGGTGGGCGCCGAGCAGGAGGGCGGCCGCCGCCCGGATACGGGACGACGTGGCGCGCCCGGGGACATGACCGTGCACGACGGGGGAGACGCGGGCTTCCTCGCCCGCGGTTCCGGCCACCGCCCCCAGGCTTCCGGGCACCCCCACGACCGGTCCCTGCCGCACGACCGGTCCCCGCCTCGCGACCACGTGTCGGCTCACGACCCGACCGGCGTGCCGGCCCTGTCCGCCGCGTCGGGGCTGTTGCGCAGCTCGGTGGTGCAGGCGATGCGCCGTGGCGGCTCCGGCACGGGGGCGTCCGCCGGCCCGGCCAGGACCACGGTGCCCTCCTGCGGCGTGCCGGCCTCCGTCTCGGCGAAGGTGCACACGATCTGCGCGAGGGCGAAAGGCGGCAGTCCCGACGGGGCCGTGCCGAGCCGCAGGGTGCCCGGCGGGTCGGTCCGAGTGCCGGGCCCCACCTCCAGCTCGGGCGGCACCTGGCTGGCGAACCCGGCCGCACGCTCCCGGGGCCCGGGCTCGTCGGACAGCGTCCCCAGCAGCGCCCCGGCGACGTCCGCCCGTCCCTCGGGCAGTCGCACGGACCGTTGCACCGGGCTGACACGCGAGCCGCACACCAGGTAGACCCGCACCACGGTGTGCCGCGGCGCGGGGGTCGTCGGCCCGTCGTCGGGCAGCACGCAGGCCACCCGCGAGGGCGCGGCCCCCGCGTCCACCGGTACCGATGTCGGCTGGATACCGCAGCCGGCGACCGCCAGCAGCGGGAGCGCCGCGAGAGCGCCGGCGAGCGCGGCGCGCGAACGCCGCTCCGCGGCCTGCCGCGGAGCGGCCGGAGCCGCGGGACGCGGCGGAGCGGTCCGGATCATGCCTCGTTCTCCCTGCCGGCGTCGTCGTCCCAGCGCGCGTCCCCGTGCCCCTCACCGTCCGCGTCCCGTCCGCCGTCGCGGCCGCGGTCCGGGTGCCGCCCGCGCGGCCGACGTCCGGCCGCGGCGTCCCTCTCCGGCTCGGCCAGTTCGCTCGCGTCCCGCGGCAGCAGGAGGGTGAACACCGCGCCCCCGTCGGGCGTCTCGCCGTTCCGTACGCGGATGGTGCCGCCGTGGATGTGCGCGTTCTCCATGGCGATGGACAGCCCGAGGCCGCTGCCCTCCGACCGCGGCCGGGACGCGCTCGCCTTGTAGAACCGGTCGAAGACGTGCGGCAGCACGTCCTTCGGGATGCCCGGGCCGTGGTCCGTCACCTCGATCACCAGCGCGTCGTCCCCCGACGGCGCCGCGCCCGGACGGACCCGCACCGACACCCGTACCGGAGAGCCGCCGTGCTTCAGCGCGTTGCCGATCAGATTCGCCAGAATCACGTCCAGCCGCCGCGGGTCGAGGCGGGCCGTGATGCCGCGGTCCGCGTCCAGCTCCACCGCGTCCAGCCAGGCGCGGGCGTCGATGCACGCCGTCACCATGTCGGCCACGTCCACATCGTCCAGCACCAGGCGTGCGGTGCCGGCGTCGAAGCGGGTGACCTCCATCAGGTTCTCCACCAGGTCGGCCAGCCGCCGCGTCTCGCTGACCACCAGGCCCACCGCCGGGGCGATCATCGGATCGAGGTTGTCCTGCTCCTCCTCCAGCACCTCCGTCACCGCGGAGATCGCGGTGAGCGGCGTCCGCAGTTCGTGCGACATGTCGGCGACGAACCTGCGCGAGGACGCCTCCCGGGCGCTCAACTCCGCCACCCGCTTCTCCAGCGAGGCGGCCGTGGCGTTGAACGTCCGGGACAGCTGCGCCAGTTCGTCCGTGCCGGAGACCTTCAGCCGGGTGTCGAGTTTCCCCTCGCCGAGCCGCCGGGCCGCGTCGCCCAGCCGCCGCACCGGCCGCAGCACGGTCGTCGCCGCCGCCTGCGCCAGCAGCATCGCGCCGATCAGGGCGAGCGCCGTCGCGATGCCCAGCGACCAGGCCAGTGACGACAGGTCGTCCCGCTCGGCCGCCAGCGACTTCAGCATGTAGCCGCTGGGTGAGGGTTGCCGGCCGATCAGTTTCGCCCCGCCCACCAGGTAGGGGTCCTCCTCGCGGACCACGCGCTGCCAGTACAGGTGGTACGGGAAACGGTTCGCGTCGTCGACCTCGCGGCGCCGGTCGACGGCGCTCCGCAGGCTCTCCGGCACGTCCGAGGAGGTGAAGAAGCCCGGCGCCGAGGCGGCCCGGCAGGCGCTGCCGTTCCGGTCCTCGCCGAGCAGCACCACTTCGTACCCCTGGGTGCTGTTCGCCATCCGGCCCGCCGCGTCGCGCAGTTGCGCGCAGTCGTACTGCTGGGGCAGCCGGCCGACGTGGTCCTCCATCGCCTTGCGGAAGTCCTTCAGCGCCGCGTCCTGCGCACGGGTCAGCACGGCGTCCCGGTTGAGCCAGTACGCGATCCCGGACGCCGACACCGCAGCCGCCAGCGCCACCAGCGCGAACACCACCACCAGCCGCAGCCGCAACGTCGGCAGCAGGCCCGCCAGTCGGCCCCGAAAGCGCGTCAGAGCACCTCTCACGACGCCGCGTCCCTCCCCGGAACCGGCCGCACCGGCGCGGCGGCGGCCGTCACTGCGGGGCGTCCAGCCGGTACCCGACTCCGCGCACGGTGCGGATCAGCGTGGGGGAGGACGGCACGTCCTCCACCTTGGCGCGCAGCCGCTGCACACAGGCGTCGACCAGGCGCGAGTCGCCCAGGTAGTCGTGCTCCCACACCAGCCGCAGCAACTGCTGCCGGGACAGCGCCTGCCCCGGACGGCGGCTCAGCTCCAGCAGCAACCGCAGCTCGGTGGGCGTCAGTTGCAGGTCCTCGCCGTTCTTGGTGACGGTCATCGCGGCCCGGTCGATCACCAGCGAGCCGAACGTCGCCGAGTCGCTGGCCTCCCGCTCGCCGCGCCGCATCACCGCGCGGATGCGGGCGTCCAGCACCCGCCCCTGCACCGGCTTGACGACGTAGTCGTCGGCGCCCGACTCCAGACCCACCACCACGTCGATGTCGTCGCTGCGCGCGGTCAGCAGGATGATCGGCAGCTGATCGGTCCGGCGGATGCGGCGGCACACCTCGAAACCGTCGATGCCCGGCAGCATCACGTCCAGCACGATCAGGTCCGGACGCTGCTCGCGCAGCATCTTCAGCCCGTCCTCGCCCGACGCCGCCGTCACCACCCGGTGACCCTGCCGCGACAGGCTCATCTCCAGGGCCGTACGGACCGCGTCGTCGTCCTCGATCAGCAACAGGAAAGCCACACGCGCCATTCTGTCCCATGCGCCCCGCACACTTCGACCGCGCGGCGCTCCCGGCATCCCTTCGGACGACCGGTCACGGTCCCGCGGCGCCCTGTGACAGGCCTGTGACAGTCGGGGGACCCCCTGATGAAACTGGCGCGGGAGTGTAGTCACCAGCAAGCAGGCGAACGGGCCGGCACCGGAAGAGGGAGGCGCGAGATGAGCACTCTGCACAGCACGAGGAGCAACGCAGCAGTCATCCAGACGCGTCTGCACACCACGACGGTTCCGCAGGCCCGCGTCGCGGAGAAGCCCGGCACGGTGAGCGGGCGGGGGTGCGCTCGCCGTGCCGGTCACAGCCGTCCGCCGCACATCGCAGCGGTGGAGGGCACCCGGGGGAACGCCGGCACCGGGGAGGTCGCGCGGGAGCCGCGCAGCGCCTCCTCGGAGGTCGAGTTCACGGACTACGTCCGCGAGCGCCGCGCCTCCCTCTACGCCACGGCCTACCACCTGACCGGCGACCGGTTCGAGGCCGAGGACCTGCTCCAGAGCGCGCTGTTCTCGACCTACCGGGCCTGGGACCGGATCACCGACAAGGCGGCCGTCGGCGGCTACCTGCGGCGCACCATGACGAATCTGCACATCAGCGCCTGGCGCCGCCGCAAGCTCAACGAGTACCCGACGGAGGAGCTGCCCGAGTCGCCCTCCGCCGACCACGACGCGATGCGCGGCACCGAACTGCGCGCCGTGCTCTGGCAGGCGCTCGCCCGGCTGCCCGAGACGCAGCGCACCATGCTGGTGCTCCGCTACTACGAGGGCCGCACGGATCTCGAGATCGCCGACATCCTGGACATCAGCGTGGGCACGGTGAAGAGCAGCATCTGGCGCTCGCTGCGCCGGCTGCGCGACGACGAGGCGCTGAGCCTCGGCCGGGACCAGGAGGAATGCTTCGGAGAGCTGGTCGCCTGACGCGACGGGCCCCGAGGGGGGAACGGGGGAAGCACGGGGGAACGGGGGACGACGGGTGCGGCCGGACGGGGGGTCCGGCCGCACCCGCCTTCGTACGTCCGCCGAACGCCGCGCCCGTGCCGAACGTCGCGTCCGTGCAGGGGTCTTCCCTCTTACGCGTGGACCGAGCCGCGCTCCGTCACCCGGAGGCCGGAGATCCTGCGGAGCGCCTCGTCCCGCGCGCACGCGTGGGCACCCAGCCCGCGGTGCCGCGCCACGATCGCGCCCTCGGCCCGCATCAGGGCCCAGCCCCGGCGCACCAGGAACGGAACGGACTTGCGACCCTCCCGCACGTCGCGCAGGAGCCTGCGGCGGAAGGTGGTGAAGGGTCGTCCGCGCAGGCAGATCGCGTCCGCGAGCACGTCTGCGGCCGCGCAACGGGCCGCGATGTCGGCCGCGAAGATGCCCTCGGCGACGAACAACGGGGCGCCGTGCAGCGCGAACTGAGCCGCGCCGGTACGGGAACTCGTCGCGATGTCGTACACCGGCACGGTGGTACGGCCGTGCGCGCACAGGTCCGTCAACGCGGCGAACGCGGCGTCCGCGTCCCAGGAGCCGGGCGCGTCCCAGTCGGTGGCGCCGTCGGGCAGCCGGGGCAGCGAAGGGTCGCCGGTCTCCTTGTAGAAGTCGTCGAGGCGCAGCACCGGGAGTCCGGTGCGGGCGGCGAGTCGTGACTTCCCGGCCCCCGAGGGGCCGGTCAGCAGAATCACGCGGGCGGGGACGTCGTTCGCGGGGCGGGCGCTGGAGGTCACGAGACACCATTGTCGCTCATCCGTGCGCCATCGACGCCCCCGCGTCCGGAGATTCCCGTCCGGGTGAATCCCGGGCGCAACCGCGGGTTCACCCACCCCCGCGTACTACGCTGTGTGCTGATCTCGTCACACGTACGTCAGGCAGGTGGATCGTGACTTCTCGCCCGCGGCACGCTCGGAGGAAGGAATCGCGGCGCGCGCAGGCAGTCCTGCGCGTCGGGCTGACCGTGACGGCGGCCGGAGCCGCCCTCGCCGGAGCCGGAGGGCTGGCGCACGCGGCGGAGCCCAGCACGGTCGAGACGCCGGTCGGCGAACTCGACACCTCGGTGGTGCACGAGCCGCAGGAGACGCTGCAGTACGCGCTGGAGCACAGCGCCGGCGGCGCGCTGCGGCCGGTGGCCGACCTGCCGATCAACCCGATGGCCGGCACGGGCTCCGACCCGCTGGCCAACGGCATCGGCACCCAGGTCGCCGATTTCAAGCCCATCGGCACCGAGACGGTGACGGGCCCGCTGGCCGACGGCGCCTCGCTGGACGAACTCCCCGTGGTGCAGGCTCTCGGCGGCATGCTGCGCGGCTGAACGCCCGCCCACGTACACGTGCGGCGCGTGCCCCGGCCGCCTCCGCAGCCCCGGGCACGCGCCGTGCGCCGTGCTCAGACACCCATCGGGTGCCACACCGTCTTCGTCTCCAGGAAGGCGGTCATCCGCTCGGTGCCGGGCTCGGCGAACCAGTCGGTTCCCGCCCCCGGCCGCAGCACCCGCTTGACCGTGTCCGCCGCCGCGACCTCCAGGTCCTTCGCCAGACCGGCGTCCGCGCCCGCGAGGTCGACCGCGTTGACGTCCTGGTGCGCGGCCAGCGAGGGGGCGATCTCCGCGGCGCTGCCGGTCAGCACGTTCACCACGCCACCCGGCACGTCCGACGTCGCCAGCACCTCGGCCAGCGACAGTGCGGGCAGCGGCGCGTCCTCCGCGGCCACCAGCACGGCCGTGTTCCCGCTGACGATCACCGGAGCCAGCACCGACACCAGGCCCAGCAGCGACGACTTCCGCGGCGCCACCACGGCGACCACGCCCGTCGGTTCGGGTGAGGACAGGTTGAAGTACGGCCCCGCGACCGGGTTCGCGCCGCCCACGACCTGGGCGATCTTGTCCGACCAGCCCGCGTACCAGACCCAGCGGTCGATCGCCGCGTCCACCTGCGCCGCGGCCTTGGACTTCGACAGCCCGTCCGCCGCGCCCACCTCGGCGGCGAACTGGTCGCGCCGGCCCTCCAGCATCTCGGCGACCCGGTAGAGCACCTGCCCCCGGTTGTACGCCGTCGCCCCGGACCAGCCGCCGAACGCCTTCCGCGCCGCGGCGACCGCGTCACGGGCGTCCTTCCGCGACGCCTGCGGGGCGTTGGCCAGCCACTGACCCTTGGAGTCGGTCACCTCGTACACCCGTCCGCTCTCCGAGCGGGGGAACTTCCCCCCGACGAAGAGCTTGTACGTCTTGAGAACACCCAGCCGTGCGTCAGACATCGAGGTAGGCCTCCAGACCGTGGCGGCCGCCCTCGCGGCCGAACCCCGACTCCTTGTAGCCGCCGAACGGCGAGGTCGGGTCGAACTTGTTGAACGTGTTGGACCAGACGACGCCCGCGCGCAGCTTCGACGCCATCTTCAGGATGCGCGAGCCCTTCTCCGTCCAGATGCCCGCCGACAGGCCGTACGGCGTGTTGTTCGCCTTGGCGACCGCCTCGTCCGGGGTGCGGAAGGTCAGCACGGACAGCACCGGGCCGAAGATCTCCTCCCGTGCGATCCGGTGGGCCTGCGACACGCCGGTGAACAGCGTCGGGGCGAACCAGTAGCCCGAGGAGGGCAGTTCGCACGCCGGGGACCAGCGGTCCGCGCCCTCCGCCTCGCCGGCCTCGGCGAGTTCGGTGATCCGGGCCAGCTGCTCGGCGGAGTTGATCGCGCCGATGTCGGTGTTCTTGTCCAGCGGGTCGCCCACGCGCAGCGTGCCGAGGCGGCGCTTCAGCGACTCCAGCAGCTCGTCGGCCACCGACTCCTGCACGAGCAGCCGGGACCCGGCGCAGCACACCTGGCCCTGGTTGAAGAAGATGCCGTTGACGACGCCCTCGACGGTCTGGTCGATCGGCGCGTCGTCGAAGACGATGTTGGCGCCCTTGCCGCCCAGCTCCAGCGTCAGCTTCTTGCGCGTGCCCGCGACCGTGCGGGCGATCTCCTTGCCGACGGCCGTCGAGCCGGTGAAGGCGACCTTGTTCACGTCCTCGTGGGCCACCAGTTCGGCGCCGACCGGGCCGTCGCCGGTGATGATGTTGACGACGCCCCGGGGCAGCCCGGCCTGGCGGCAGATGTCGGCGAAGAACAGCGCCGACAGCGGCGTGGTCTCGGCCGGCTTGAGCACCACCGTGTTGCCGGTGGCCAGCGCCGGGGCGATCTTCCACGCCAGCATCAGCAGCGGGAAGTTCCACGGGATGACCTGCGCGGCCACGCCCAGCGGCTTCGGTTCGGGCCCGTACCCGGCGTGGCCGAGCTTGTCCGCCCACCCCGCGTAGTAGAAGAAGTGCGCGGCGACCAGCGGCAGGTCGGCGTCCCGGGTCTCCCGGATCGGCTTGCCGTTGTCCAGCGTCTCCAGCACGGCCAGCTCGCGCGACCGCTCCTGGATGATCCGCGCGATCCGGAACAGGTACTTGGCGCGCTCGGCGCCCGGCAGCGCCGACCACTTCTCGAACGCCCGCCGTGCGGCCTTCACCGCCGCCTGCACGTCCTCGGAGCCCGCCTGCGCGACCTCCGACAGCACCTCCTCGGTCGAGGGGGACACCGTCTTGAAGACCTTGCCGTCGGCGGACTCGCGGAACTCACCGTCGATGAACAGCCCGTAGCTCGGGGCGACGTCCACCACCGAGGCGGACTGGGGAGCGGGTGCGTACTCGAATGCAGACATCAGTCCACCGTCACGTAGTCGGGACCGGAGTAGCGGCCGGTGCTGAGCTTCTGACGCTGCATGAGCAGGTCGTTGAGCAGGCTGGAGGCGCCGAAGCGGAACCAGTCGGGGTGCAGCCAGTCCTCGCCGGCCGTCTCGTTCACCGTCACCAGGTACTTGATGGCGTCCTTGCTGGTGCGGATGCCGCCGGCCGGCTTCACGCCCACCTGCGTGCCGGTCGCCGCGCGGAAGTCGCGCACCGCCTCCAGCATCAGCAGCGTGTTCGGCAGCGTCGCGTTCACCGCGACCTTGCCCGTCGAGGTCTTGATGAAGTCCGCGCCGGCGAGCATCGCCAGCCAGGAGGCACGGCGGATGTTGTCGTAGGTCGACAGCTCGCCGTTCTCGAAGATCACCTTCAGGTGTGCGGTGCCGCACGCCTCCTTCACGGCAAGGATCTCCTCGAAGACCTTGCCGTACCGGCCGGCGAGGAAGGCGCCCCGGTCGATGACCATGTCGATCTCGTCCGCTCCCGCGGCGACCGCGTCGCGGGTGTCCGCGAGCTTCACGTCCAGTGCCGCGCGGCCCGCGGGGAAGGCGGTCGCGACCGACGCGACGTGGATGCCCGACCCGGCCAGCGCCTCCTTGGCGGTGGCCACCATGTCCGGGTAGACGCAGATCGCGGCGACCTTGGGCGTCGTACGGTCGGACGGGTCCGGGTTGGCGCCCTTGGCGCACAGCGACCGCACCTTGCCGGGGGTGTCGGCACCCTCCAGCGTGGTCAGGTCGATCATGGAGATCGCCAGGTCGATGGCGTGGGCCTTGGAGGCGTTCTTGATGGAGCGCGTGCCGAGCATCGCGGCACGCGCCTCCAGCCCCACGGCGTCGACGCCGGGGAGGCCGTGCAGATACCGGCGCAGCGAGGTCTCGGACGCGGTCACGTCCGCCAGGGGGCTTCCCCCCGGAGGGGCACCGGGGGCGGTAGCGGTGGGCGCAGAAGACATGGTCACCACACGAGCATATCTACACGCGTAGCGTCCCACGACGGGGTGCCCCCGGATCGATGCCGGACCGCAATATCCGCCATGCGGACGGTCGGGCACAATCACCCCCATGACTTCGCAGAACCCGCCGGTGGCCGACCGCTGCTACCGGTCGCCGGCCGCACTCGCCGCAGGCGTGGCGCTCCTGGCCATCGCCCTCTGGCTCGGCTCCGACGCGCTGATCCGCGGCTCCGGACGCCAGCAGATCACCGTCGGCGCCGGCCTCCTGTGCTTCGTCCCGCTGGTCGTCGCCTTCACCCTGCGCCCCGCCGTCTTCGCCGGGCGCGAGCGCCTCCGGGTCCGCAACCCGTTCCGCACGATCAGCATGTCCTGGCAGTCGGTGGACTCCCTGCGCTCCGGCTACACCAGCGAAGTCGTCGCCGACGGCACCACCTACCAACTGTGGTCCGTCCCCGTCTCCCTCCGCGCCCGGAAGGCGGCCATCCGGCACAACGCCCGCGTCGACGCCGGCCACAAGCCGTCCCGCGGCCTCTTCGGCGTGGGCCTCAGCGAATCCGTCACCGGCGAGGGCGAGGGTGGCCGGAAGACGGCCACGTCCGACGGCGTCATCCACGAACTGCGGGACCTCGCCGCGAAGCACGGCGAGGACGGCACGGAGCCGGCCCCGACCGCGCCGGTCACCGTGCGGTGGGCGTACGAGGTCCTGGCCCCGCTCCTGGTCGGCGCCGCCGGCCTCGCCTACGTCCTGGCGACCTGACCCCGCCAGTCCGGTCCGTCAGAGGCCGGCGGCCTTGGAGAGATCGGCGGCGAGCCCGTCCAGCACCTCGCGGGCCCGCTGACGCGCCCGCTCCAGCCCGGAGGCGTCCGCCACCGGCACGACCGCCTCCAGGTAGCACTTCAGCTTCGGCTCGGTGCCGCTCGGACGGACCACCACGCGGGCCTCGCCGTCGCCCAGCCGGTACCGCAGGCCGTCCGTCGGCGGCAGCCCGCCCACGCCCTCCCGCAGATCCTCCGCAGCCGACACCCGCAGCCCGGCGAGCCGCTTCGGCGGCGCCGCCCGCAGCCGGCCCATCACCTCGTCGATCAGCGACAGGTCCTCCACCCGCACGGAGAGCTGGTCCGTCGCATGCAGGCCGTACTCCACGGCGATGTCGTCCAGCAGGTCCGCCGGCGTGCGGTCCTGCGCCTTCAGCTCCGCGGCCAGCTCCGCCACCAGCAGCGCGGCCGTGATGCCGTCCTTGTCGCGCACCCCGTCCGGGTCGACGCAGTAGCCCAGCGCCTCCTCGTACCCGAAGCGCAGCCCCGGCACCCGGGACAGCCACTTGAAGCCCGTCAGCGTCTCCTCGTACGCCAGACCCGCGCGCCGGGCGATACGGCCGAGCAGCGACGACGACACGATGGTCGTCGCGAAAGTGCCTTGGGCGCCCTTGCGCACCAGGTGGGTGGCGAGCAGCGCGCCCACCTCGTCGCCGCGGAGCATCCGCCAGCCGTCGGGCGCCTCCTCGTCCGGCACCGCCACCGCGCACCGGTCGGCGTCCGGGTCGTTGGCGATCACCAGATCCGGTCGCACGGCACGGGCCGCGCCGAACGCCAGGTCCATCGCGCCCGGCTCCTCCGGGTTCGGGAAGGCGACCGTGGGGAAGTCCGGGTCCGGCTCGGCCTGCTCGGCGACCGCGACGGGTGCGGTGAAGCCGGCCCGGACGAACGCCTCCCGCAGCGTGTCGGCGCCGACGCCGTGCAGCGCCGTGTGCACCACCTTGAGCGGCCCCGGGCCGCCGTCCCCGTCCGCGGGCAGTGCGGCGCCGCCGTTCAGCACGGTCGCGCTGCGGTCCAGATACGCCTCGACGACCTCCTCGTCGAGCACCTGCCAGCCCGTCTCCGGCAGCGGCACGTCGGCGAGCGCGCCGACCGCGTCGATCGCGGCGGCGATCTCCGCGTCCGCGGGCGGCACGATCTGGGAGCCGTCGCCCAGGTAGACCTTGTAGCCGTTGTCCCGCGGCGGGTTGTGGCTCGCGGTCACGGTCACGCCCGCGACGGCGCCCAGATGACGCACGGCGAACGCCAGCACGGGGGTCGGCAGGGGCCGGGGGAGGAGCGCCGCGCGCAGGCCGGCGCCCGTGACGACGGCGGCGGTGTCGCGGGCGAACTGCGCGCTCTTGTGGCGCGCGTCGTAGCCGATCACGACCAGCCCCGGCTCGCGCGTTCCGGCTGCGTCTCCGGCTGCGTCTCCGGGCGCGCCGGGTGTCTCCGCCTCGCCGGCGTGGCCCTGCGCGCGCAGGTACGCGGCGAGGCCGGCGGCGGCGCGGATCACGACGGCCCGGTTCATCCGCATCGGACCCGCGCCCAGCTCGCCGCGGAGGCCGGCGGTGCCGAACTGGAGGGTCCCGGCGAAGCGGGCGGTGAGCGCGTCCACGTCCTCCGCCTCGAGCAGCTTGGCCAGCTCCTCGCGGGTCTCCGGGTCCGGGTCCTCGGCGAGCCAGGCTTGCGCCTGGGCGATGACGTTCTCCACGACGGTTCCTGTCTGTCGACGGTGCGCCGCTTCGCGGCGGGGTGGGCGGTGGGCTCGGTGTGGGCGCGATGCGGTTGCCGGGTGCGGGTCGGGGGCGTGGGCTCCGGTCCGGGCCGACGACCCGGAAACCCATGATTTACGGGCCGCGTTCTCGGCGACGTTAGAGGTTGGACCTCTACTTCGCGGCCCACAAATCACGGGCAAGTGTTTCCGGGCGCATCGACCC